>NZ_JAUOPP010000004.1:0-196586 GCF_030547765.1 Colwellia sp. 6_MG-2023
AAGAAAATAAGCCAACCCTTAATATTAATGACGTAGAGAAGAATGCTATGGTTAGGGCTTAACCCGATCTGAGGTTAGTTATTATGTTGCGAAAAACCTGATATGCTTCTTTATTGACCAATACTTAATATGCTAAAAATAAGATCAACATCTTGCAAAAAACACATAAAATAACTAACAAATCAGATGATGAATTATATCAGCCTCATGTGGTTGCTGTCTTTTCTTTGGTTGGCATGTCAATCCTTGCCACGATGGCGGTTATCGCATTATTTAACCAAACTTATATATTAGCTGTAACTTTATTTGGCTCAAGTTTGCTATTTTTTATGGGCTACTATGTTTATAAAAAGTTTAATAATTCGATATTTAGCTCTGCGATTGTTTTATATTCGCTTTATTCTCTTATGTTTTACCTTGTTTATACTGGAGGTGTAGCACAGACAGGACCATTATGGATATTTATCATTCCTCCTATCTCGGTATTTATTCAAGGTCTAAAATACGGCTTAGTCAATATTGCGATGTTCGTTGCCGTTATCAGTATTATAATGTTTATACCAACAGATGTTATGACACATGCGCCATACAGTATGGAATTTAAATTACGTTTGTTATACTCGTTTTTAACCGTGACAGCTCTCTCTGCACTATATGAATACTCTAGAGAACGCTCATATAAAAGCGCATTAAGGTTAAGTGAAAAGTATCAACAACTCGCTAATTTTGACCCGCTAACCCAGCTATCAAATCGTCGTGGTGCCCTTGCTATTTTACAACAAGAACAAGCTCGTATATCACGTAAAGAAGATCCATTGTCTATTATTTTATGCGATATAGATTATTTTAAAAAAGTAAATGATCTATATGGGCATAACGCTGGTGATGCTATTTTAATAGCGCTAGCAAAGATATTTATGTCTAATATGAGAGAACAAGACTCTATTGCACGCTGGGGCGGAGAAGAATTCTTATTTATTTTGCCACAAACAACAGCTGCCAATGCCAATGTTGTGGCCGAAAAAATTCGAGTTCAGATACAAAACCATACGACTTTTTATCAAGATAAAGCAATTAAGGTAACTTCGAGTATGGGTATTGAGCAATTCGATGGCACGAAAAGTATTGATGAAGTGATCAATAGCGCAGATAAACACTTATATAAAGCTAAAGATGCAGGCAGAAACCAAGTTTTTCCTAAACTAGAAACTACTGACGATTTGTAGATCTAGCTTCAACTTACGGCCCAGTTTTAAAATCATTCAGGTTTAATAGCAACAATTTGTGCGATAGCTTGCTTCGCATGGCTACCTTGTGAGGTAAAAACCTCTCCTTCAAAACTATACAATATTTTCCAATCTGAAAAATATTCAAGCAGTTCATTAGGCTTCAATAGAAAATTAGGATTTTTAGGCCTGCCTAACTTTGCTTGTTGCTCTGTGAAGGTTTCATAAATAATCATGCCCCCTGGTTTTACAGCAGCTTTAATCTGCGCCATCAGCGGACGATGTAAGTAACGAAAAACCATAATAGCGTCAAAGGTTTCTGCCTTTAATGGTTTATCGTTACCTTGATCAAAATGGACTTGTTCAAAATGATCTTGCTCAAAATCTACCTGCCAATATTGCGCTAACTTTTGTGTATTTAGCTGCAAACGATTAACGGCCTGTTCAACCTGCTTTAGTGATTCGCCATTAATATCAGCAAAAACAACATTAATATCATTCTCAAGTACATGCAGACCATTTCGCCCTTCACCACAGGCAAGATCGAGTACCTGCGCTTTACTATCAAACGTTAGCAGCTGCGATGACAATAAGTATTTATCTATTAATGATGAATGTTTCAAACCTAAATTCCAGCAATTATACGACGTTATATTTCAAAGTAATTGGTAAAAACTTTATAAAGTTCAGTCCCTTGATTCACACTTGCAGAAGCGAAATGTAAAATAGGAAGGACATCTT
This sequence comes from Colwellia sp. 6_MG-2023, assembly GCF_030547765.1. Classification (NCBI taxonomy): domain Bacteria; kingdom Pseudomonadati; phylum Pseudomonadota; class Gammaproteobacteria; order Alteromonadales; family Colwelliaceae; genus Colwellia; species Colwellia sp. 6_MG-2023. The sequence continues at coordinate 1,968 of NZ_JAUOPP010000004.1, forward strand.
TATCAAGAATAACATTATGTAATGGATTACCATCACCGTAATTATCCATTCTTAAAATACGTGCTAATGGCTTACCTGCGGGTAGAGGCTTACCAAATTCAGCTAAATAATCCACCATCCCCCCCATAGGAGAGTACAATGCTTTATAGTCTTTTAAATAACAAGCATAGCGTGTCATTTCTTGAGGTTGATACCCTAATGACTCAGCTTTTTGTAACGATACCTCTTCAGAAGGGGTTTCTAGGCAACTACTAAGCCCAATCACACCTTTGTACTGTAAGTAGCTTAAAATACCTAATGCGTCTTGATGCGCGACATCCAAATCAATTTGCTCTTGAGAGCCCAGCTCTACAGTAAAACTCTCTTTAGCAAAAGCCCCCTCGCCCATAACAAAGTTTCGATCTAACTTTTTATAGGCTTGTTGCAAGCTCCACCAAGGACAAAAAGTTGCTTCATCCATTGCACCATCGAAATCATTAGGAATAAAAAGGGTATGAGGTATATCAAAGTAGCTAGCACTTGCCTTCGCGTATTCAGGGCAATATAAATGTTTACTTGAAATGGGGCCGGTATGTAAGTCGAGTACTATATCAGCTTGATGTGCCATACGTTGTAACTGATAAGCAATGCGTTGACCAGTAGTCAGTCCCCAAATATTATGATCCAACTTTTGTTCAATTTGATCGATTAATACTTTTTCAAATCCTACTCTAATTTCATCTTCACTCGCATTAATATTTTGCTGAGCAAAAGGTACTATAATTGACTCATCAAAATGGTACATTCTATTCCAGTTCACGCCCGTAATAGGGTCAAATCGACCTAATGTATATTCACCATTTTTATGGTTACAAGCCACAGGATTGGCATAAGGTACCAAAGTAATATCACTTTGAATTTTGCAATCTTTTAATAGCTCTAGCAGCTGAAAGATAACTGCATTTCCTTGTACTTCAGCACCATGCATATTTGCTTGAATATAAACATTAGGCGCTGTACTTTGAGTTCCAGAGGCTGTATTACTTTTTTCACTTTCAAACGAATAAACAGGCACGGTTAACTTAGCGCCACTAGCCATTTCCCCAACGTGCATAATACTTTTTTTGAAGGTATTCATCATTTATCTCATTTATTAACCGGTATAGGCAAAACTACGCGAACATTACTCGAATACTATTCGAATACTATGCAAGGTATGAACTCGCAGGTTTCGCAGCTCTAACTTCAACTAATTTATTTTCTTGAATTACATATTCTGCCGCCAATTGGTGACATAAGAAAAACGGCATGCTTTCAGTAAACCCATAGGCACCACAATAACCAAAAACTAATTCATCACCAACCTCAACATCTTTTGGTAAAGATAAATGACCAAGTTTATCCATACTTGTACAAAGAGGCCCATGTAAATCAAAGTATTGGCTTGACTCATTCGACTGACGAAGTAAGGTAACTGGAAAAGGTTGATCTGTTATTGCTGGACGAATAAGATGGTTAATACCTGCTGCCAACACCAATTGTTCTTGACCATAATTAGTTTTTCTATCAATTACCGGAACAACATAATAGCCACATTCAGCAACCGCAAAACGACCAAGCTCTAACCAAAGCTCATCAACGCCAGCCTTGGCTTTAATGTCAGCTAAATCGGAAATAATTTGCTGCCATGCCAACGTTTTACCTTCACCAAGATAATCGATACCTAAGCCACCGCCTAAATCAAGAATTTTTAGCTCCATACCAATATCGTTGGCAAGTTCAGTGAGTGGCTTAACCATTTGCCCCCATAAGGAATACATTTTTTCATTACTGAGCATGTTGCCCCACTGAAAAATATGTAAACCACAAATATTTAATTCGGGATAGTCACTTACTTTAATGTGTTGCCATTCTTCTACCGATAAACCAAAAGGCGTTAAGCTATTACCACCTAATGGATTCTTTTCACCATCAGGCCACTGTAATTGTACACGCAGTAATACCGTTGGTTTTTCACTAGCTGGCTTTTCCTTAACAACTTCATTAAGCCAAGTCAGTTGATTTAAGCTTTCAATCACAAAAGTACCGACACCTTTTTTGACAAAAGCATCAAGTTGTTTTTTAGATTTAGCGGGACCTGTATTCAAAATACGGCTAGGATTCACACCTTGTGCTAATACTTGTGATAACTCACCGGCGCTAGCAACATCAAAATCAAACCCTTCATTATCTAATGTTTGAATAACTTTAGATAAAGGATTGGCTTTAACAGCAAACCAAAGCTTAATCACATCTTGTTGCTGTAATGTCGCAAGGTGTTTTTTTAACGTATCTAATTGATAGACAAAATAGCCTTGTTCATCTTCGGGCGATTGATGAGCTAATAACGTACTTTCAAGATTGGTGTCGAACCAAGTGGGTTTAGTCATAATATTTCAATTCATTTATTACACTGTAAGTTTCAATTAATTCATTATTATTAATAATCTAGCTTTAAGCTATATAGTTCAAGTTAAAAGCAAAAACACGGAATTGATCATCAATCAATATTCCGTGTTTTTTATGCTTAAGCGTTTAGCCCATTCTTTGAAAATTAAAATACTTTCCCAAGAATTTATAAGTACTTTAACGCTTAACTTGCACTATACAGCAACAAGTTGAACAATTAACGAAGGATAGATTCTAACTCTAATGCCGCATCACTTTGTTCATCACGATATTTAACGATCAACGCACATGCCATGTTCAAGCCTTGTGCTTGCGCCCAATCTCCTTTTACAGGGCGAGTGCCCGGAACAACAATAGCATTTTCTGGAATTTCAGCGCCTTTTTCACGCATCACTTCATTAACACAATCATATACTGGTACTGATTTAGATAATGAAACACCTGGTGCTAGTACAGCGCCTTTTTTCACTACAATACCTTCAACAATAACAACACCGGCACTCAAGAAAGCATTATCTTCAATGATTACTGGGCTAGCACCGATCGGCTCTAATACACCACCAATTTGAACCGCAGCTGAAACATGAACATTTTTACCAATTTGAGCACATGAGCCAATTAGAGCATGGCTATCAACCATAGTACCGGTATCAACAAATGCACCAACGTTGATATAAGCCGGTGGCATAATAATGACGCCTTTAGCAACATGAGCACCAGCACGTACAGATGAACCGCCCGGTACTAAACGAACACCATCCTCAGGTGTAAACTGACGAGCAGGTAAATTATGTTTATCAACAAAACCTAAATAGTTATCACCAAAAGCAATGTTTTCACCCGCTTTAAATGCCGCTAAAACACCTTGTTTTACTTCAACATTGGCATGCCAATTACCGTTTTCATCTTGAGTTGCTGCGCGTAGTGCACCAGTTTCTAATTGTGCTATTACATCTTGCCAATTCATGCGATATTCCTATTTTCATGTGTATTTATAAAAGAAGATTGATTAGCTTGCACTAACCATTGATTAATTTTTTCATCAAATGCCAATAACTCTGTATTATCGGTTAATTCAAGGTGTGTTAATGGCGCTCGCAATATCGGTGTTTTAATATTTTGTTGCTGCTGCATTAACATTTTGACTGGGATAGGGTTAGCAACACAAAATAGTGCTGCTACAGCCCTGTTCCATAATGGAAACATAGTGTTGGTTTGTCCAACTAAACATAGTTGAACATACGTTTGTGTTGCTTGAGGCCATGCATTAGCGCAGACCGAGACTAAACCTTTCGCACCTGCCGGTACTAGATATGGCATCATGGCATCTTCACCACTATAAAGTGCTACACCTGGGCATTGTTCACGGTAATTAAGAAATTTATGTAAATCGCCACTTGCCTCTTTCATTGCCCAACAATTTGGATGATTTTGCAAATTTTGTAAGGTTTCAACGGGAATTTCCACGCCACTACGAGAAGGCACGTTATATAACATACAGGGGAAATTAGCAGCATCTAGTAGAGCTTTAAACCATTGTGTTTGGCCAACGACACCCGGCTTGGCATAAAGTGGCGTTCCGAGTAAAAAACTATCAATGGGTAAGGTATTACAGTATTCAACCCAGTTAATTTGTTCTGCTAGATTAGAGCCACCAACAGCAACCATTAACGGTGTATTAAGCTGTAGACTGCACACAAACTCAACAATACTCATTTGCTCATCACGGGTTAATGCTAAACCTTCACCTGTGCTACCAAGTAACAGTATACCGTTACCTGCTTCAGCTTGTGCTATTGCGATTCGTTCTAGACTAGTAAAGTCAATTTGATTATTTTCTAAAAATGGCGTCACTAAAGCTGTCCATAAAGAACAAGCGTCAAGGTTTCTGTTGCCAATAAGTTGGGAATTTATATTTGTAGGTGATTGTGTATTCATTGCTCTCGAACTCATAATGTTTATATCGGCTTAAGCACAATACAAATTAGTTCGGAGGGCTTTAAGGTATTCACAATAAAGAGCTAAGTATAACAACCTTATGTTAAGGCTATTATTGGCTTTTATGCAAAGACCAGAAGCTCTCCACTCAATTATAACCTACCTTCTATTAAGGTAGCTCAATATCAGTGACAGTTGTCGGGATTCAGCCCTTAAACTTTGGTTAGACACCAAGGTAAACAACCGATAAGTGTTTTATCAAACAAATACTTATCTCGGCGCTAATCCCCCTCATTACTATTATCAGATTTTGATCTCTGTGCAAAATAACATTGCAAATAATAACTACCTGGTTAACGCTCCTCTTCTGGCCCCTTTCCTCATAACTATTAACATTTTATTTGTATTCCTATCAGTAACTGCCGTCATCATTTATAAAATATAAACATTGCTGACACTTATCTTGATGGTTTATCTAAAATATCAATAATTTAGAGGTGAACTTTTGATATTAAATCAAAAGTCTGAATTAGGGACGCCGCTATTTAAACATTGTTATCACTTTTCTGTCAATATCGAAATATTCAGACTATAGAAAAAACCTTGAATACAGTAGAATACTATCTTCTAACTTATTCACTGTTAATCATCATTATGTCAACTTCAAACATCAGCCAAATATTAGTACGAAATAGTGCACTATTATCGGCTAAAACGCCCTTATTTATTAATTTAATGGCAGATGGTTTTATTGAAAGCTATCTACTTGATAATCCAGAGGCACAATTAAGTTGCCATAATACTAATTTTGTCGATTATTTAGCGATAAAAAACAAATTTGATAAACAGGTCGAAACAAGTTTTGCTAGCGAATATAAAACTGAACGACAACACGACTTAGTTGTGATTAACTTCCCAAAAAGCAAAGATGAACTTGCTTTTACTTTTGCGGTGATTGCCCCTTATTTAAGCAACGACGCTAAAATAATCTTAGTAGGCGAGAAGAAAGGTGGCATACAATCTAGCCCTAAATTAACCGGAGAATTTCTTCAGAATTGTCAAAAAATAGATGCTGCACGTCATTGTTTACTCTTTGCCGGCATCGTTAACCCTGAAAATTTAAATAAGCAGTTCAATATTGAAGACTGGTTTAAACAATATCAAATTAATATCAACAATATATCGCTTACTATCGCTTCATTGCCAGGTGTTTTCAGTCAGAAGAAGTTAGATATTGGCACCGCATTATTATTAGATAACTTACCTCAGTTTATGCAAGGAAAAGTGCTAGATTTTGGTTGTGGTGCAGGTGTTATCAGCTGTTTTATCGGTAAGAAGTTTGAATCTACCCAATTAGACTTACTGGATGTAAGTGCTTTAGCAATAACATCAGCCCAAAAAACACTCGCATTAAATAATTTATCTGGTACTGTTTTTGCCTCAAATAGTTTATCTAACGTAGCAGGAAAATATCAACATATAGTCTCTAATCCGCCTTTCCATCAAGGCACCAAAACCAGTTATCAAGCAAGTGAGGATTTTTTAAGAGGAATTAAGCCTCATATTGAGCCTCGTGGAGATATCACCATAGTTGCCAATAGTTTTTTACAGTATTTACCGATCATGCAAGAATACATAGGAACAACCAAACGATTAATTAATAAACAAGGATTTAACATTTATCACTGTAGAGCTAATTAATGGTCAACCAGACTTGATAAATGTATTTTTTTCAGCGATGGTTATGCCATGAAAACAAAAAATAAATTAATATCTAATCGAAGATTTTTACTCGCCAGTATTTTAGGCGTAGCTTCTTTCGTAATAGTCATTATTCTAACCAGTATTATCTATATTGTAGAAACTCAAGAAGAGTTAAAGTTAGAAAAATACACTCGCGCTTGGGCCAAATCTATTGCTCAAGCCAATGTAACCTACTTAGTTGAAAATACAAAAGGCGCCGAAAAAAGAGCAAACGCTAACCTAAAAAAACTCGTGACAGCTGACTACATTAATTATATTCATATTTATAAAAAAGAAGGCACTGAAACGACTTACTTTACTGGTTTTAATAAAAGCATCTATCATCCAGCAATTCCAAGTAAAGTTGCTCAAATAGATGAATTACTAACTCTTAAAAATCAAAAAAATAATTTAGAGTTAGTGGTAGAAATAAAACAAAATAAAACCATAGTCGGTTATTTGTATATTCAAGCAAGTAAAAAAAACATTCATGATTTTAGTCGACAGCTAACGTTCACTGCGATTGCATTATTGCTATTCGCTTTAACGCTCTTCTTTATATTAGCATCTTCAATTAAAAATAAAATCAATCAGTTACTCACTACTTTAGTTGAGTCATTACAAGAAATATCACACAGTAAAAACTATAATGAACAAATAGACCCCCTACCACTTATTGAATTTGATATTTTAGCTCAAAACATTAATATTTTATTAAATAGAACAGCGAAGCACATCACAAAAAAAGATAACACACACCAACAAGCCTTATTAGAAAATAATATATTGGCAGAAAAGGTACAGGCTAGAACGAATGCTTTAAAAGAATCTAATCAAGAGTTGCTTTCAACTTTGGAAAAATTACATCAATTTCAAGGGCAGTTGGTTGAAACCGAGAAAATGGCCTCTCTAGGCGACATGGTTGCAGGTATTGCCCATGAAATAAATACCCCGATTGGTTTGGGTGTTACGGCCTCAACACTAATGAATGACCGTTTGATGGAAATAAAACAAGCCTTTGAAGATAAAACGTTAAAATCCAGTCAGCTAAAAAAATTCCTGACTCAGGGTGAAGAAAATATAGAGATGATTTACCGAAACCTAGATCGGGCTGCAAAATTAATTTCTAGCTTTAAAAAGGTGGCAGTTGATCAAACAAGCACAGAAACAAATTCGTTCAATTTTAAAACGCTGCTTGAAGAAGTATTTATCACCTTAAAAGCGAAACTACATGAACAACATATTGATCTCATTATAGACTGTCCTGACAACCTTATTGTTGAAAGTAAAGCCGGACAGATTAACCAAATATTGGTTAATCTTATTTTAAATTCAATTATTCATGGTTTTGAAGGCAAGACTGATGGTGAAATAACTATCTCTGTATTTTATCTGAGTGATCAATTACATATAAGCTATAAAGACAATGGTACAGGTATTGATGAAAGTGTAAAATCGAAAATATTTGCTCCTTTTACCACAACTAAACGCGGTAGCGGTGCAAGCGGTTTAGGACTCCATTTAGTGTTTAATATTGTGACCCAAGCCTTAAATGGACATATCGATTTTGAAAGCGAAATAGGGATAGGCACTAAATTTAATATCATTTTTCCCGCTTTACTTACCTTAGAACAATAAATAATGGTAATAGTTTGCAATATAATTGTTATTTAATTTAGACTTAGTTAACATGGTTTACAAAGTGTTAACTATACTTTCACGATAAAATAATAATATTAAAAATTCGCTTGAACATCTCTATTAAATTAACGGAATTGGCATGGAAAATTATCAAATACTCATAGTAGAAGATGAAGACGTTACACGTTTCAATTTACGCAATTTATTTGAAGCTGAAGGTTATAATGTATTTGAAGCATATAACGAAGAAACGATGACCACTATGCTAGAACAGCAAGATATCAACCTAGTGATCATGGATATTAATCTTCCGGGGAAAAACGGCTTATTACTAGGCAGAAATTTGGCAAGTAATAAAAATTTAGGGTTAATATTCTTAACAGGTCGTGATAGTGATATTGATAAAATACTAGGGCTAGAAATTGGTGCTGATGATTATTTAACAAAACCATTTAACCCTAGAGAGTTGACCATTAGGGCGCGTAATATTTTAAACCGTATTGGTAACAGTAAAAACGACATCGAGTTAGAACAACCTATTGTTACTTTTAATGAGTGGAAATTAAATGGTCATTCACGCGAAATGACTAGTCCAACAGGAGAAGTAATTCCTATTCCTCGCGGAGAGTATAGAGCGTTACGTTTATTAATAAAAAATGAAGGCAATATTGTTTCTAGGCAAGAATTAATTAAAGAAATGACTGGTCGAGATTTGCGAGACAATGATAGAACTGTTGACGTAACAATTAGACGATTACGTAAACATTTCGAATCAAATGATAATACCCCTGAACTAATCAATACCATACATGGTGAAGGTTATCGTTTTGTAGGTAAAGTAACCTAGCCTTAACTACAATAAATATAAATTAACAACCATTAAGCTACAAACCTGAGAGCCAATCATCAAAAGCGGCTATCGCTTGTTTGTTATGAATTTTAAGCTCAGCAAGTTGTTGAGCTTTACCACTCGTACCCATTGTGGTTTTTTCCATTTCTTTCAAGCGTATATGTAATGACTTTAAACCAACGCTACCTGCTGCACCTTTCATTTTATGACAATGCTCTTGCCATAATTGTGAGTTATCGCACAACAATGAACTTTCAATATCATTAATATATAAAGCCACCTGTTGAATATATAAGTCAAACATTTGTTTTACCACGCCGTGACCTAAACGTTGTACATAGTCACTAAGCAGCTCTTTATCTAACTGTATCGACTCAAAATTTTCATTCATAAACCACCTACCATCTTATTTATAGTGCGTTACTTATTAACATAACAAGTGAATGAATAAGTATTTGCTGCTTGAATTCTATTCTAAATGACTACACAGTATCCATCCATAGTTTCACTTACATAATTAAAAATTAGTTTACCGCAAATCATCTTAAGCTAATAATTGATTAATTTTGAAGTAGTATGGCTATAAAAAATAAGATAGAATGTGCGCCCTTGAATTTACTTGTTGCGCGGTTATTTAGCTATCATCACGCAGCCTTAGTTAAGTAGCTATAGCTTAAAAAGCGGAGTCACAATGCCGACAACGATGCCTGATATTGCCAACCATACCACAGCCCAAACAGAAGGAACACTTGACTGGGTAGGGATGAGTAATATTGAAATGCCAATTATGGTCGCCTCAAAAGGCCAGAGCGAACGTATGGTTTCAGCCCATATTGATGCATTTGTTAATTTAAAAGAAGCTCAGGCTAAAGGCATTCATATGTCACGTCTGTATTTACTTCTCGACGAGTTATCAACCAGCAATGTACTGAACTATCAAAGTTTAGTAACACTTCTTGACGGCTTTATTAGTAGTCATAGTGATTTAAGTGACCAAGCAAAAGTTACTTTCAATTTTGATTACCACTTGCGTAGAAAATCTTTAATTAGCGGAAAAGAAGGTTGGAAGGCTTATCCTACCACTTTAATAGGCCACTTTAATCAGGGTAAGCTTGATATAGAAATGTCTATTAACGTACCTTACTCGTCTACCTGTCCTTGCTCTGCAGCTTTGGCAAGACAATTAATTCAGAAAGCATTTCAGGATAAATTCAACGATACTAATGTTGATTTAGATTCAATTCATGAATGGTTAGGTACAACCGAAGGTATTGTTGCTACACCGCACTCTCAACGCTCAGTTGCAGAGGTAAAAGTAAAGCTTAACAGTGATATTAACGACTTCCCTATTACTGATTTAGTTAATTTAATTGAAAACTCATTAAAAACACCGGTACAAGCTGCTGTAAAACGTGAAGACGAACAGGAATTTGCTCGTCTTAATGGACAAAATTTAATGTTTTGTGAAGATGCTGCACGCCGCTTGCAATACAGTATGAATCAAGCAGAAGGCTATGATGATTTTTGGTTAAGAATAAATCACCTTGAATCTCTGCATGCACATGATGCCGTTAGTGTAACAACTAAAGGGGTTGTTGGCGGTTATCAGCCATAGCTCTATAATATAAAAGAATAGTGCTTTAAACATCTGCCCCATCATCAAGAGCCTCAACATTATTGCTGAGGCTTTTTTAATGGGCGATTACTCAACATAAACGTATTTCTTCTTTCTAAGTTATTCAATTACTCACATAAACTAACGCTCAACTAGTAACACTCATCTATTTTATTGTATTTATACCCATAAAAAATTTTGCCTCTTTATTCACTACTTCAAATTGGTTAAAAAATGACTTATAATTAATCTGTGATTTATACTAAAAAATATAATTTAGTTTAGCTATAAAGTATTTTCACAAAATAAATATAACCCCATGAATATATTAAAGTAATTAGAAAATAACATTTAAAAAATAAGATTAAAATAGTTTTCTAAGAACAACTTATCTTCTTATATATTCAAATAATATGCATATATATTCACAAAAAGATTGACTCAAAATCATTTTAAGCGTACTTTTGCCGGCCGCTTTAAATAATGATTTTCATTAATGGCATATCGTCCCGTAAAGACTCGGTAGAAGTCTGACGTTCGATGTTCAAAAAATTCTAAATGATGTTCTGAAGGATCAGCAGTATAAATTTTGAGCATTAAAAATATATGACTTAAATTAGCAAATAAAATTTAGCTAATAAAAATAGTTTGATGAAATAGGAATACGCAATGAATGATATGAGCAAAAAATCCCAAGGCCTTTACCGCCCAGAATTTGAACATGACAGTTGTGGCATTGGCTTTGTCGCTAATCTAAAGGGTAAAAAGTCTCACGACATTATCGAAAATGCACTCACTATGTTGAGCTGTATGGAACATCGTGGTGGTACTGGTTTCGACGTTAAAAGTGGAGACGGTGCAGGTATACTTATACAAATACCACACGATTTTCTAAGCCAAGAAATGGCGACTTTAGGATTAACTTTACCTGATGCCGGAAATTACGGTGTTGGTATGATCTTCTTCCCAAAAGATCCTGAACTGAGCAAAACCTGTAAAGAAACATTAAACCAAAATATTTCTGAGTTAGGTTTAACACTATTAGGTTATCGTAATGTCCCTGGCGATAATTCAATGCTAGGTGCAGCTTCACTTGAAACAGAGCCTAATATTGAACAAGTATTTATTGCTAAGCCTGCTGAATTATCAGCACAAGAATTTGAACGTAAGCTATTTGTTTTACGTAAATATACTTCTCATCAAATTAATAATAGTCAAATCACTGAACGAGATGAATTTTATGTCACCTCAATGTCATCGACTAAAATTGTTTACAAAGGACAATTTACTACTGAGCAAGTTCGTCAATATTATTTAGATCTTCAAGACGAACGTACTATCTCTGGCTTAGCGATGTTTCATTCTCGTTTCTCAACAAACACTTTCCCAGCATGGCGTCGTGCTCAACCATTCCGATACATTGCACATAATGGTGAAATCAATACAGTACGCGGTAACATTAACTGGATGAATGCACGTGAGGCATTATTTAGTTCAGTTAACTTTAGTGATGCTGAATTGAAAATGTTAAATCCAATTTGTAACAAAGACAATTCAGATTCAGCCAACCTTGATATGGCAATTGAGTTACTCGTATTAAGCGGTCGTTCGCTTGCACAAGTAATGATGATGATGGTGCCTGAAGCTTGGCAAACACAAACAGATATGGATCCAACCAAACGCGCATTTTATGAATACTATGCTTGTATAATGGAGCCTTGGGATGGCCCTGCTTCATTATCATTTACTGATGGTAATATCATTGGTGCAACGCTCGATCGTAACGGTTTACGCCCTTCTCGCTACTTATTAACTGAAGATGGTACTTTGGTGATGGGCTCTGAAACAGGTACTTTATGTGTAGACCAGTCAACAGTTGTTGAAAAAGGTCGCTTACAGCCAGGTAAAATATTCATTGCCGATTTAGAACAGGGTCGCATCATTAGTGATGATGAAGTTAAGACTCAAGTTAGCTCAGCAAAACCTTATGGTAAATGGTTAGAAGAAAATAAAGTTGAATTAGACCAATTACCTTTACCAACAAGATCTATTGCACAACCACCATTAAAAGAACTACGTAAAATACAAAAAGCTTTTGGTTATACAAACGAAGATCTTAATTTAATCCTTGCCGGTATGGTAGGTACATCAAAAGAGCCATTAGGCGCTATGGGTACAGATACACCATTAGCAGTGTTGTCACATCGCCCACAACAACTTTCGCATTACTTTAAACAGTTGTTTGCACAAGTAACTAACCCACCAATAGATCCTATTCGTGAAGAATTGGTGATGTCATTACGCGGTTATATTGGTAGATCACTTAATCTACTTGATGAAACTGCAGGTCATTGTCACAAGGTTGAAATTGAGCAGCCTGTGCTAACAAATGAGCAGCTGCTTAAGCTACAACATATCGATAACAATCATTTGCAGTCGAAAACTATTAGCATTACTTTTAAAGCAAGTGGTGGACCTGGAGCCCTTAAAAGAGCACTTGACCGTATTTGTTTGTACGCAAAAAATGCGGTTGAAGATGATTATGAGATCTTAATATTAAGTGACCGTCAAGTTGACAGTGATCATGTTGCTATTCCCTCTATTTTAGCCACAGCCGCTGTTCACCATTATTTAATTCGTGAAAAATTACGTTCATCTGCCGATATCATTCTTGAATCTGCTGATATCCGTGAAACACATCACTTTGCCGCTGTCATTGGTTATGGTGCCGCTGCCGTTAACCCATACTTAGCATTAGAAAGTATGTATGGTTTACGTGACGAAGGCGTACTTGATAGCAATTTAACAAATGAACAAATTACCGCGAAGTACACTGCTGCAGTAGGTAGTGGTTTATTGAAAACCTTCTCTAAAATGGGAATTTCAACATTACAGTCATACTTAGGCGCACAAATATTTGAAGCCTTAGGTATTAACTCTGATGTTATTGACGAATACTTTACCGGTACCGTTAGTCGTATTGAAGGTTTAAGCCTAGATCAAATTGCGCAAGAAGCGATTTTACGTCATCGTGAAGGTTTCCCAGAAGCAAATCGTATTGCTATTGAAAACTTACTACCAACCGGTGGCGAGTACTCATGGCGCAACGATGGTGAACGTCATCTGTTCAGCCCTACAGTTATTCGTTTACTTCAGCATTCAACAGCTAGTAACAATATCAATCAATTTAAAGAATACGCAAAAACAGTTGATGACCAAAGTAAAGAAGCCTTTACTTTACGTGGTTTGCTCGACATCAGCAGTGATCGTCCTTCTATTGATATCAGCGAAGTTGAACCTATTGAAAATATTTTCAAACGCTTTGCTTCAGGTGCTATGTCATTTGGTTCAATATCATGGGAAGCACATACAACATTAGCGATTGCGATGAACCGCATTGGTGGTAAGAGTAACAGTGGTGAAGGTGGTGAAGATCCAATTCGTTTTACGCCGTTAGAAAATGGCGATTCAATGAACTCACGTATTAAGCAAGTTGCGTCTGGCCGTTTCGGTGTTACCAGTCATTACTTAGCTAACGCTGATGAATTACAAATAAAAATGGCCCAGGGCGCTAAACCAGGAGAAGGTGGACAATTACCTGGCGACAAAGTTGATGCTTGGATTGGTAAAACACGTGGTTCAACACCAGGTGTAGGTCTAATTTCACCACCACCACATCACGATATTTATTCAATTGAAGATTTATCTCAGCTTATTTTTGATCTTAAAAATGCTAACCGTGAAGCACGTGTTAACGTTAAATTAGTATCAGAAGCAGGTGTTGGTACTATCGCTTCAGGTGTAACGAAAGCTTACGCTGACGTGGTATTGATTGCCGGCCATGATGGCGGTACAGGTGCTTCGCCACTAAGCTCTATTAAACATACCGGCTTACCATGGGAACTTGGTCTGGCTGAAACCCATCAAACATTAGTACGTAACAAATTACGTAGCCGTATTACAGTCCAAACTGATGGACAACTTAAAACACCACGTGATTTAGCAATCGCTACCTTATTAGGTGCAGAAGAATACGGTATGGCAACAACAGCACTGGTTGTTGAGGGTTGTATTATGATGCGTAAGTGTCATTTAAACACTTGTCCTGTTGGCATCGCCACACAAGATAAAGGTTTACGTGATAAATTTACTGGTCGTGCTGACATTCTCGTTAACTTCTTTACCATGATGGCTGAAGGCTTACGTGAAATCATGGCAGAGCTTGGCTTTAAGAGCATTGAAGAGATGGTTGGTCAAACGCAATGCCTTAAACAGCGTGAAGATGTAGACCATTGGAAATATAACGGTGTTGATTTAAAACCATTACTTCATAAAGAAGAATGTGGTGAGAATGAAACATTATACAAATCAATTGATCAAAAGCATTTAATTCACGACATTATTGATCGCCAAATGATAAAAGATGCGCAAGCCGCACTTGAGTCACAAACCAGTGTTTCTCTTGAGTATGACGTTATCAATACCGACAGAACTATCGGTGCTATGGTATCTAACGAGATATCTAAAAAATATGGCGCTGAAGGCTTACCAGAAAATACCATTAACGTTAAATTTAATGGCTCTGCTGGTCAAAGTTTTGGTTGTTTCTCCGCGAAAGGCTTACGCTTTGAGCTTGAAGGTGATGCAAACGATTACTTTGGTAAGGGCCTATCGGGTGCAAACTTGGTTGTTTATCCAAGTAAAGAAGCTAAATTCTCACCACGTGACAATATTCTAATTGGTAATGTTGCCTTTTTTGGTGCAACTTCAGGTTCTGCGTTTATTCGAGGTGTGGCTGGCGAACGTTTCTGTGTACGTAATTCAGGTGCGACTGCAGTTGTTGAAGGTATCGGTGATCACGGTTGTGAATACATGACGGGTGGTAAAGCGGTAATTTTAGGCTCAACAGGTCGTAACTTTGCTGCAGGTATGTCTGGTGGTATCGCTTACGTACTTGATGTAAACAATGATTTTACGCCTAAATGCAACATGGAAATGGTTTCATTAGAAACCGTTGATACAGATGCTGAAAGCCTTGAATTAAAAGCATTAATTACTAAGCATTTCGAAGCTACTGGTTCAGATGTTGCCAGTGAATTATTAAGTGATTGGAACAACAGCGTTAAACGTTTTATTAAAGTAATGCCTGTTGATTACAAACGTATGCAAGGCTATATGAATGACGTACGTGAAAGCGGTAAGTTTGAGTCAGAATATGACATCGCCGTTCAAGCATTCGATATCCATTTAAACAAATTAGCTAGCGCAAAAGCTTAAGCTGCCAAGGAGAATATATTATGGGAAATCCAACAGGGTTTATCAACGTAGGTCGTGCCTTGCCAACTGAACGTGACGCAGGTGAACGTTTAATTGACTGGTTAGAAGTCTATGACGAAATTCCACAAGCAGACGTAGAGAAGCAAGCTTCTCGTTGTATGGATTGTGGTGTTCCATTTTGCCAGTCGGCAAAATCAGAGTTTGCACCAGTCGTTGCTGGTTGTCCGGTAAACAACGTTATTCCTGAATGGAATGACTTAATTTACCGTGGTCGTTGGAAAGACGCGATTGAGTTATTGCATAAAACCAATAACTTCCCTGAGTTTACAGGTCGTGTATGTCCTGCGCCATGTGAAGGTGCTTGTGTTCTAGGTATTAACGAAGATCCAGTTGCTATTAAACTTCACGAAAAAGAAATTATTGATCATGCATTTAAAGAGGGTTGGGTTGTTGCTCAACCACCATCAGCACGCACAGGTAAAACGGTTGCGGTCATTGGGTCAGGGCCAGCAGGTCTTGCTGCTGCTGCTCAGCTTAACAAAGCAGGTCATATGGTTACTGTTTATGAGCGTGCCGATAGAATTGGTGGCTTACTAATGTACGGTATTCCAAACATGAAGTTGCAAAAAGAATTAGTGCAACGTCGTGTCGATATTCTTGCTGAAGAAGGCATTGTCTTTGTGACCAACACTGAAGTTGGAAAAGACGTTAGCGTTGAACAACTTGAAGCCGATTTTGATTCTGTTGTGTTATGTATTGGCGCAACCGTACCACGGGATTTACCCGTTGAAGGTCGTGAACTTAATGGTGTTCATTTTGCCATGGACTTCTTAAAAGCAAATACTAAAAGCTTGCTAGACAGTGAACATAAAGATGGCCAATTCATTAATGCTGCAGGAAAAAATGTGGTAGTTATTGGTGGTGGTGATACAGGTACAGATTGTATTGGTACTTCATTACGTCACCAATGCGCAAGTGCTATTCAGCTTGAAATTATGCCTCGTCCACCAGAATCACGTGAAGAAGCTAGCAACCCATGGCCACAATGGCCAAAACGTTTGTTAGTTGATTACGGCCAAAAAGAAGCGATTGCTATTCAAGGCCAAGATCCTCGTCAATACTTAGTAATGACGAAGAAAATTGAAAGTGATGGCCAAGGTAATGTTAAAGCAGTTCACACTGTTGATATTACTTGGGAGCGAAACGACAAAGGTCAAATGTTCCCGCAAGAAGTCGCTGGCAGCGAAAAAGTAATTCCTGCTGATATCGTACTTATTGCAATGGGCTTTATGGGTCCTGAAGGTGGTTTGATTGAACAATTTGGTCTTGAGCAAGATGGTCGTTCAAACATTGCTGCAGAGTATGACAAGTTTGCGACCAGCAAGCCGGGTATCTTCGCTGCAGGCGATGGTCGTCGTGGTCAAAGTTTGATTGTTTGGGCAATTGATGAAGGTCGTCGTTGTGCACGCGAAGTAGATACTTACCTTATGGGAAGTAGTTACCTGCCGTAAAAATGAACTAACAAACTTCATATTAAAACAAGTCATCCCCTACTAAATCTTACAGTAGGGGATATTAAAACTTTTCTATACCTCAAGTGCCACTCAACATTCGAATAACAATCAAATCTCCTTTTTTCATCAACCGTAAGAATAAAATCAGTTTTACCGCTCACTTACAAAAGTCTTTTTAATAATGTTTAAAAAGATCAATACCTCACACTACTATCATCAGTAAGCTAGAGTAAATCATATAAATCATAAACTTAACATATATTTTATAAAAATAAACTCGTCAATTTATTCAAATAATGTAAATAAAATACGAGCAAAAGCTCTAGTAATTATTGACCTTTTTCTTAAAAATAAGTAGTGTTATCCTCCCCTTCTTGGGTCAAAACGGGATAGTAAACGCTTTTTCTTACCTCGATTCTTTTATTCTGTTACCAAGTAGATATTTTTTAGGAGACAATAATGCAGCTTTATGATCATAGCGTTCAACGCGAAAATTGTGGCTTTGGCTTAATCGCCCATCAACATGGCGAAACGAGTCATAAACTAATTAAGACCGCTATTTCAGCGCTTGACCGTATGCAACATCGAGGCGGTATTGCTGCAGATGGTAAAACAGGTGACGGCTGTGGTTTATTATTACAAAAACCTGACTCTTTTTTCCGCGCTGTCGCTGAAGATAATGGCTGGAAACTTGGAAAAAAATATGCCGTTGGTATGATTTTCTTAAGCCCAGATCCAGTTGCTGCCGCTTTATCTAAGAAGATATTAGAAGAAGAATTTTCAGATGAAAGCCTAACGCTTGTTGGCTGGCGCACCGTTCCTACAGATACTTCTGTATTAGGGAAAGCAGCTATCAATAATATGCCGGCAATTGAGCAAGTATTCATTGATGCTCCTCCTGGCTGGCGTAACCGTGATCTAGAACGTCGTTTATTTATGGCTCGCCGCCGTGCAGAAAAGCGTATAACTGATGATGTCTTTTATGTCGCTAGCTTATCTTGTTTGGTGACTATTTATAAAGGCTTAATGATGCCTATAGACTTACCAAACTTTTATTTAGATCTTGCCGATATTCGCATGAAAAGTGCTATTTGTGTATTCCATCAACGCTTTTCAACAAATACATCACCCCAATGGTATTTGGCACAACCTTTTAGATATCTCGCGCATAATGGTGAAATTAATACCATTAAGGGTAACCGTCAATGGTCACGTGCTCGCTCGTATCGCTTTAAGTCTCCTTTATTACCTGATTTAAAAGACGCCGCGCCATTTGTTGGTCAAGCTGGATCTGACTCTTCTTCATTAGATAATATGCTTGAACTGTTTCTTGCTGGTGGTATGGATTTATACCGAGCTATGCGTTTATTAATGCCACCTGCATGGCAAAATAGCACTTTAATGGATGATGAATTACGTGCTTTTTATGAATTTAATTCCATGCATATGGAACCTTGGGATGGGCCAGCTGGCGTAGTAATGACCAATGGTCGACATGTTGCTTGTAACCTAGATAGAAACGGTTTGCGCCCTGCCCGCTACGTTATTACTCGAAATGGTTTTATCACCCTCGCATCAGAAGTGGGTATTTGGGACTACGGTGAAGATGAAGTAATTGAAAAAGGTCGTGTCGGTCCAGGCGAAATGTTAGCGCTTGATACCTATACAGGTAAACTTTTTAATTCAAATGATATAGATAATGAATTAAAAGGCCGTCATCCATACCGAGAATGGTTAGATCAACATGTTCGTCATTTAGTACCTTTTGATCAATGTGAAGCTAATCAGATAGGTGTGCGAATTTTTTCTGATCAAGAAATGAATCAATACCATAAAATGTTTAATTACAGCTATGAAGAAATTCACCAAGTAATTAAAACATTAGCCGAAAATGGGCAAGAAGCTACCGGCTCTATGGGTGATGATACACCTATGGCGGTATTATCAAGCAAACCTCGTGTTTTATATGATTATTTCCGTCAACAATTTGCACAAGTAACTAATCCTCCAATTGACCCGTTGCGTGAGCGTTTTGTCATGTCTCTTGGTACTTGTATAGGCCGAGAGCATAACGTATTTAATGAAACTTCAGGCCATGCTGACCGTATGTTGTTTACAACACCTATACTCATGTATACCGGTTTAAAACAATTACGCGCGCTAGATCCTGAACATTATCGCTCAGATACCTTAAGCTTAACGTATCATAAAGATGAAGGATTAGAAGCAGCTATCGTTCGTTTATGCAATGAGGCCGAAGAATTAGTTAAAAACAAAAGTACGGTTATCTTAATTCTATCAGATAGAAATATTAGTAAAGAATTATTGGTTATTCCTGCCGCTATGGCCGTTGGTGCTGTTCAAATGCGTTTGGTTGATCAACAGTTACGCTGTGATTCCAATATTATTGTCGAAACCGCCTCGGTTCGTGATTCGCATCAATATGCGGTATTACTCGGCTTAGGCGCCACAGCAATCTATCCTTATTTAGCGTTTGAAACAATTGAACAATTAGTAGAACAAGGGCAAATTAAATTAAGTGCTCGTGATGCGATTGTTAATTATCGTGAAGGGATCAATAAAGGTTTATTAAAAATACTCTCTAAAATGGGTATCTCAACGATTGCCAGTTACCGCTGCGCAGGGTTATTTGAAGTTATCGGCTTAAATGAAAACATAATGAAACTATGTTTTAGTGAATTACCTAGCCGAATTCAAGGTGCTGACTTTAGTGATATTGAACAAGACAACATTAATCTTGCGCGCAAAGCCTTTTTACCGCATCAAAAAATGTCTCATGGCGGCTTACTTAAATACGTACATGGTGAGGAGTATCATGCCTTTAATCCTGATGTCGTTAACTACTTACAACGAGCCGTGCTAAACGGTAATTATGATGATTATAGAAAGTTTGCGGATGAAGTAAATAACCGACCAGCGGCTATGCTTCGTGACTTGTTAATATTTAAAAATGACTGCGAAGCAATTGATATTTCAGAAGTTGAAAGTAGCAATGAAATGTTTAAACGCTTTGACTCTGCCGCAATGTCGATTGGCGCACTAAGCCCAGAAGCGCATGAAGCATTAGCAATTGCCATGAACCGTTTAGGGGGTAGTTCAAATTCAGGTGAAGGCGGAGAAGACGAGCGTCGTTTTGGCACAGTAAAAAATTCTCGTATTAAACAAATTGCCTCTGGCCGTTTTGGTGTAACACCGCATTATTTAGTTAATGCTGATGTACTGCAAATTAAAGTTGCTCAAGGTGCAAAACCTGGTGAAGGTGGTCAATTGCCGGGCGATAAAGTATCTCCTTTAATTGCCAAACTACGCTATTCAGTACCTGGTGTTACCTTAATATCGCCACCACCTCATCATGATATTTATTCTATTGAAGATTTAGCACAATTAATTTTTGATTTAAAACAGGTCAATCCTAAAGCGGTTATTTCAGTTAAATTAGTATCTGGCCCAGGTGTTGGTACTATTGCTGCGGGCGTTGCTAAAGCTTATGCCGACTTTATCACTATTTCAGGCTACGACGGCGGTACTGCTGCTAGTCCATTAACATCAGTGAAGTATGCAGGCTGTCCATGGGAGTTAGGTTTAGCCGAAGCTCACCAAGCGCTTGTTACCAACGGCTTACGCCATAAAGTACGCTTGCAAGTAGACGGTGGTTTAAAAACAGGCGTAGATATTGTTAAAGCCGCTATTTTAGGCGCAGAAAGCTTTGGTTTTGGTACCGCCCCTATGGTTGCCTTAGGTTGTAAATTCTTACGTATTTGCCACTTAAACAACTGCGCTACAGGCGTTGCTACGCAAGATGAAGTATTGCGCGAGCAATTCTTTAAAGGTTTACCTGAACAAGCAATGAATTACTTCAAGTTCATCGCTCAAGATGTACGTGAAATTCTGGCCAGCTTAGGCGTTGCTAGTTTAACTGATATTATTGGCCGCGTTGATTTATTAACACAAATTGATGGCATTAGCGCTAAACAACAAAAATTAGACTTATCTCCTATCATTGCACCAGTCATCGCTGCTGATAATACAGCCCTTCATCAAACAGAAGGAAACAAACCATTCGATGAAGGCCTACTCAACCAAAAAATGCTTGAGGCTGCAAAAGATGCCGTTGCCCACAGTCATGGCGGCGAATTTAGGTTTACCATTCAAAATACTGATCGCTCAGTAGGTGCCACTTTATCAGGTGAAATTGCCCGACAACATGGTGACCAAGGTATGGCATCAGCGCCAATTACCATACACCTATCAGGAACCGCAGGTCAAAGTTTTGGTGTTTGGAATGCCGGAGGTTTAAACCTTACCTTAACAGGTGATGCTAACGATTATGTCGGTAAAGGTATGACTGGCGGTGTACTTATTGTCAAACCACCAAAAGGTGTTGATTACTTAAGCCATAAAACAATGATTATGGGCAATACTTGTTTGTATGGCGCTACTGGCGGAAAGTTATATGCTAGTGGTCGTGCAGGCGAACGTTTCGCAGTGCGTAACTCAGGTTGTCGTGCCGTTGTTGAAGGCGCAGGCGATCATGCTTGTGAATATATGACTGGCGGTATCGTTACTATTCTGGGTGATGTAGGTGTCAACTTTGGTGCTGGCATGACTGGTGGTTTTGCTTATGTGTTAGATGAAAAGTCTGATTTAGATATTCGCCTGAATACTGAATCAATTGAAATGTTAGCCGTTGATGATTTAGCGATTCATAGAGAACATTTACGTGGCATTATCACACACCACTTTGAAGAAACTGGCAGTTTACGTGCACAAGATATCTTACAAAATTTTGATCAATTTGCTCCATTATTTAAGTTGATTAAGCCAACTGCGACTGATGTTAAAACATTATTAGGCCATCGTAGTCGTTCAACAGCTGAATTACGCGTACAAGCACAATAATTAATTGATAAGGAAAGAGAGCCATGAGTAAAAACGTTTATCAATTTATTGATGTAAAACGAATTGACCCAGCAAAGAAGTCAATTAATGAACGTAAAATCAACTTTGTTGAAATTTATCAACCTTTAGGTGAAGAGCAAAGCGCTGGTCAAGCTGATCGCTGCTTAGATTGCGGTAACCCTTATTGTGAATGGAAATGCCCAGTTCATAATTATATTCCACAGTGGCTAGAGCTGGTTACGGAAGGTAAAATATTCGAAGCTGCAGATTTATGTCATCAAACCAATAGTTTACCTGAAATGTGTGGTCGTGTTTGTCCGCAAGATAGGTTATGTGAATCAGCCTGTACATTAAATGACGATTTTGGCGCGGTAACCATAGGTAATATTGAAAAACACATTACCGATACTGCATTAGCACAAGGCTGGAAACCTGATCTGTCTGACGTCATTAAAACAGGAAAGCGTGTTGCAGTTATTGGTGCAGGTCCTGCTGGCCTAGCATGTGCAGATGTCTTAACCCGTAATGGTGTTGACGCTGTAGTATACGATCGTCACGCGCAAATTGGTGGTTTATTAACCTTTGGTATTCCATCATTTAAACTAGAAAAAGAAGTTATTCAAACTCGTCGTGAAATATTCGAAGGCATGGGGATAGAGTTTAGACTAAATACCAATGTCGGCGTTGATATCAGTTTTGAAGAAATCAGTAATGAATTTGATGCGGTGTTTTTAGGCCTTGGTACCTATAAAGATATGAGTGGTGGCTTTGAAAATGAAGGTGCTACAGGTGTATATAATGCGTTAGATTTCTTAATTGGTAATACCCAAAATGTGATGGGGATTACAGAAAAAGAGTCAAACCAAGTTAAACCATACGTTAGCTTTAAAGATAAAAAAGTTGTCGTGCTTGGCGGTGGTGATACTGCAATGGATTGTGTTCGAACATCAATTCGCCAAGGTGCCACAGAAGTAACTTGTGCATACCGTCGTGACGAAGCTAATATGCCTGGCTCACCTCGTGAAGTACAAAATGCTAAAGAAGAAGGTGTTAACTTTGCTTTCAATATACAGCCACTTGATATTGCTGTTGATGACCAAGGTAAAGCCATTGGTGTTAAGTTTGTCAAAACTGAACTTGGTGCACCTGACTCTAACGGTCGCCGTAATCCAGAGCCTATTGAAGGCAGCGAGTTTGTAATGGAAGCTGATGCCGTCGTTATCGCTTTTGGTTTCTTACCAAGCCCTCCGCAGTGGATGATAGACGCAGGTGTTGAACTTGACTCTCGTGGTCGTGTTCTTGCCTCAGATAACAGTGACTTTGCATTACAAACAAGTAAACAGAATGTTTTTGCCGGTGGTGATATGGTGCTGGGTTCAGATTTAGTGGTTACCGCTATTGATCAAGGTAGAAAAGCCGCCTTGGGTATCATGGATTTCGTACTTAGCGAAAGCTAACGTTTCTAGTTTCTAGTTTCTAGTTTCTAGTTTCTAGTTTCTAGTTTCTAGTTTCTAGTAAAGCTTGTCAGACTTCATAAGAAGCCTGACAAGCTTTTTTCATTCAAGTTATCAATCACTATAATCTCGTCATTCTGCTCCTAATCGTCATCCTGAACTTGATTCTATCTCTTGATCACAAGTCGAGAGATAGAACTTGATTCAGGATCTCGGTTTTATTCAACCATACGCATGGGATTCCGTATCAAAACACCAACAGAATAACCAATTATTAAGTGATATTAAGTAACCGGTGAAATAACATGCTCACTATCAAGCAAAAAATACAACTGTGCCAGTCCATAATACGGCAGCTAAACTCGCAGCAAAAGTCGCTGGGACTATTTGTGATTTAACATGATCCATCATGTCACAACCTGTCGTCATTGAACTTAAGATCGTTGTATCTGAAATAGGTGAACATTGATCACCATAAACACTACCATTTAAAACTGTTGCAAAACACACCATCATAAATAGCTCTGGGTTATCAATACCGGCACTTTGGGCAATAGCCCAAGCTAACGGCATAGCTAATGGAAAAGCAATAGCAAAGGTCCCCCAACTTGTTCCTGTAGAAAAAGCGATCACCATTGCAATTACTTGTAATAGTATGGGTAACAACCAATAAGGTAACTGCTCAGAAAGCAGTGATACCAAATACAAACCACCACCAATTTGTTTACTGATAGCACCTATGGTAACGGCTAACATTAAGATAACAGATGCCAGTACTACACCTTTTAAGCCATTACCAAAACCATCTATAATATTACTCAATGACATCCCTTTCGCTAACGCAATAAATGCACTTAATAATAACGCAGCACCAAATGCCCAGTTGATTTTGGGAGAACCAGAAAAAATAAAAGTTAGTACCGCAATAGCGATTAAGGTCACTAACGGTAAGATAAACTCGAATACATGCGCTTTATAGCCATCAGGAACATCACAAGTTTGCAATTCTTTGGCACTTAATGGCTTAGCACCAGGTGCGTCTAACTCTCCAGTGGTTGCTGCTCGATGATGAGCATCACGAATACGTTTTCCTGAGAAAGTTGTTATATTTAAACTAAGCAATAAAGTACCAATTACCGCCAAAATACCATAAAAGCTAAAAGGTACGGCTGAGAAGAAAAACGCTAAACGATCTGCTTCTGTTGCTAAAAACGCAACGCCAGGAACAAAGATTAACGCTTGAATATAGGCAGGCCAAGCATTAAAAGCAATAACCACGGCAATCGGGGAAGCAGTTGAATCAACAATATAACTCATCTCCTCATGACTAATTTTTGCTTTATCAGCCAGCGGACGCACAGTAGTACCTACCAGTACGGTACTCATAGTGCCGCCTTGAAAAAATAAAACACCTAAAAACCAAGCGACTAATTTTGCTGATTTTTGCCCGCGAACAAAGTGCTTAATCATATAATCAGCAAAAGCTTGTGCTGCACCGGTTTTTGACCAAATACCGAGTAAACCACCTAATAACCACAAATAGAGTAACAGAATCCCAGCGGTACCTACTTGCGCAAGAGACGGGATCAATATTTGATCAGTGAGATCATATTGCCCCATCATAAATGCGCCAATAACAATGCCACTGAATAATGCAGTTAGTGGCTCTCGAGTTAACCAAGATAATAAAATAGTAATAAAAGCGGGTAATAGTGACCAAAGACCATAATGATAAGCTGTACCTACTGTAGTAGCTTCAACATAGTAATTAACATATAACGCTGAGCCTATGCCTAGAATTAAAAGTAATAATGCGATAGAGTTGCGACTGCCTAGTGAGAAATTAGCGCTCATAAATACAGAACTCTAAGTCATAATTATTTTTCTCATCACTTTTGCGCAATTCACTACTTACTTTCTTCCAGCCATCGCCATCATAATTTGGAAATTGGGTATCACCGTCAATATCAGCTTTTATATGAGTAACATATAAACGATCGGCATTCGGTAAGCAGTGTTTATAAATAGCACCTCCACCAATAACCATGACTTCAGCTATAGCCTCATCGCCTCCATTAACTAACGCTAATGCTTGCTCAACTGAAGTAGCTACATCAACACCTTCTGAGCCTTTTCCTTGCGGAAGATAGTTTGCATCACGTGAAATTACAATATTTCTACGGCCAGGTAATGCCCTACCAATAGATTCATAGGTTTTTCTGCCCATAATAATAGGCTTACCTACCGTAACTTTTTTAAAATAGGCTAAATCTGCAGGTAAATGCCAAGGCATATCATTATCTTTGCCGATAATATTGTTATTAGCTGTTGCTACTATCATAGAAAGGATGGTCATAGAAATCCGAAATAATGTTATTATTTAATAATACATTATCGCTAGATTTACCCTAAAAAAATAGTCCTGATTTCTATTCGTTTAAGGAGAGTAAAGAGGCCACTGCTAACTCAAAGACCAGATTGAATTATTAACGTTAATTTTAGAGTATTACTATCTGTTTCCTTTCAGTAAGGCATTCATATGATGCCATTTCAAACTCTCGGCAAATTAACGGCCGGTTTTCATAGATAGTACATCGCAAGGTATCTCTATCTAAAGCTGAGCACCAACCATCCTCTAAGCGCAACATAGTTTCACTACCCCAATCATCTACCGCGATATGTCTATCAGGCACACCGGTATCCGTAAGAACCATAACTTCTAAACGACAGCAGCAAGCTTGACAGTTTGAACAGCTAATTTCAGGCTTTGGCTCGGTTAAATTTTTAACTTCTATGGACATAAGTGACTTTGATAATTTTATTTCAGCTATCATACTTCAAAGTAACAACTTTATCGAAGTATGCTGATAATAAGTCTTAGTTAAGACATCAAGTAAGGGCTAAACAATAACAGTATTTGAACTGCTTCCCCTCTGCTGTTGGCTTTTGTGAGTCAACTTGCATAAGAAAAGTAAGACGTTATCTAACACTATTGCTAAAAATACACTTAAGCGAAGGGATAAATTTAAGGTGTTATTTTAAATATTTTCTTAATCAGTCTGGAGGTTGTAACAGCAACAACTATTCCGATAAAGAAATATAAAGCCATTAAATAGTTTGTGAAATCGGCTGTGTATACTTCGTTATTAGCCAGTAAACATTTTCCTGTTTTATAGCTAAATACTCCTCCTTGCTCAGTACAACCATCGACTAAAATAACATCATTGATTAACCAAATAATCAAAAAGCTAACAATCACACCAATAAATTGTGGAATCGAATATTTACTCATACTTTTCTTAAATTTCTCGCCTTATTATATAAGGCGAGATTATTGGCTATACGACAGTAAAAAACAACTGCTCTTTCACTATCTAGCCGTTTATTATAGATATAAAAAAAGAGTAATAACATGCTGTCATTACTCTTTTTATTGTTCATTGTAGAACGAGTCTTATTTAATCGCTATAAAATACTTTAAGGACGATACTCTACTTCTACATCGTAATCGTCTTCATTCCAATCATCGTCATCAAGATCGTCATCTAAACCATCATCAGCCATTGCACCTTCATGGTATGTATCCCACTTGAATTCAACATTTTTACCATCAACAACTTCTTCTTCTTCTGGTGGTAATTCTTCAATAAAGGTCATTACTTTTTGGGCTAATTCTTCTGTACCCATTTTATTAAAAGCTGAAATACTGTGTACTTCGCCCTTCCAATCAAGACCAGCTAAAATAGAATCAGTTAATTCTTTAGCCTCGTCTTCAAGCATTAAATCAAGTTTATTAAAAACAACCCAACGAGGCTTACCTGCTAGTTTTTCGTTATGCTGCTCTAATTCACTAATAATAACTTTAGCGTTCTCTAATGGGTCTGAGCCATCTGCAGGCATAATATCAATGATATGCAATAATATACGACAACGTTCAAGATGTTTTAAGAATTGAGTTCCTAAACCTGCACCATCAGCCGCACCTTCAATGATACCTGGAATATCAGCAATAACAAAACTTCGCTGTGTATCAAGACGTACTACACCTAAATTAGGTACTAACGTTGTGAACGGGTAATCAGCTACTTTAGGAGTTGCTGCAGATACACTACGAATAAGCGTAGATTTACCGGCATTAGGTAAACCTAATAGCCCAACATCAGCTAATAGTAATAATTCAAGTTTTAAGCTGCGAATTTCACCTGGTGTACCATCGGTTCTTTGACGTGGTGCTCGGTTAGTACTACTTTTAAAACGTGTATTACCTAAACCATGCCAGCCACCTTTAGCAACTAAAAGCTTTTGATCTTTATGTGTTAAATCACCAAGAATTTCACCCGTATCAATATCTGTGACACGTGTTCCTACTGGTACTTTTAACACTAATTCTTCGCTACTTTTACCTGTACAGTCACGGCTTTGCCCATTTTGTCCGCGCTTAGCACGGTGAAAACGTTCAAAACGGTAGTCAATAAGCGTATTTAAGCTTTCATCAGCAATGAGGTAAACATCACCGCCATCACCGCCATCGCCACCATTAGGGCCGCCATATTCAATATATTTTTCTTTACGAAAACTGACGCAGCCATTGCCGCCGTCGCCAGCTTCAACTCTGATTTCAACTTCATCAACAAATTTCATGGTGTTTAAACAACCCTAATATCTTGTGGTTTTTATGTTACTAGTATAAACGATTTTTACTTGAGAAAGAATCATCGTATACACAAGTTAAATAATAGCCAAAAAAAAACCTCGCATGATGCGAGGTTTTTAGAAAATCGAATCTAAGATTAGTCAGCAATAATGCTAACAAACTTACGATTTTTTGGACCTTTTACATCAAACTGAACTTTACCGTCAGATAATGCGAATAAAGTGTGATCTTTACCGATACCCATATTATCACCAGCATGGAAACGAGTTCCACGTTGACGAACTATGATGTTACCAGCTAACACTGATTCACCACCAAAACGTTTAACACCTAAACGTTTAGCTTCTGAATCACGACCATTTCGTGTACTACCTGCCGCTTTCTTATGTGCCATGTCAAAATGCTCCTAATTAGCCATTAATACCAGTAATTTTCACTTCAGTGAACCATTGACGATGGCCCGCTTGTTTACGTGAATGCTTACGACGTTTGAATTTTACAATAGTAATTTTATCAGCACGACCTTGGTTAACAACCTCAGCCACTACTTTACCACCGGCAACATAAGGTGCGCCTACGTTGATTTTTTCGCCATCGGCGATCATTAGAACGTTATCAAATTCTACTGCTGCGCCTACTTCAAGCTCAAGCTTTTCTAGACGAACTGTTTGTCCTTCGGTTACACGATGCTGTTTACCACCGCTTTGGAATACCGCGTACATAGCTACTCCGTACTGCGTCATCTCTTAGTTAAGTTAAATGACGCTAAATTTAAAAATATAGGGCGCGAATTCTACGCGAAGAAAGCTAACAGAGCAAGAAGAAAAACGATCATTTCTAAAGTTTTTCTTCTATTTAAGCAAATAACTACAATAAAATATTAATTTAAGAACAAAGTACTCAGAAAGCACGTTTGTCGCTTTATTGTCGGGCAATTTAGTGTAGAATTTGACAGATTAGCCTTATATTTTAAACTACTAGCCGAAGCGGAAATAAAGTACTGTGGACATAAAAGCAATTCAAGCACTCTCTCAACATGACATGAACAAAGTTAATGAACTTATTCATGGGCAATTACATTCAGACGTTGCTTTAATAAATCAATTAGGTATTTATATTGTTAATGCGGGCGGTAAGCGAATGCGCCCAATGCTGACAGTGTTAACAGCACAAGCATTAAACCATGATCAGTCAATAGCATTAGATGATCGACATTGTACTATTGCGGCAATTATTGAATTCATTCATACGGCAACTTTATTACATGATGATGTCGTTGATGAGTCAAATATGCGTCGAGGTCGTGAAACAGCCAATGCTTTATTCGGCAATAGTGCTAGTGTTTTAGTTGGTGATTTTCTTTATACACGTTCTTTTCAAATGATGACTAAATTGGGTGATATGCACATCATGGATATTTTATCTGATGCAACCAATATTGTTGCCGAAGGTGAAGTATTACAATTAATGAATTGTAATGATCCTGATACTACCGAAGAAAGTTACATGCAAGTTATTTACTGTAAAACGGCTAAGCTGTTTGAAGCAGCTACACGCTTAGCTGCAGTTATTACTAAGCAAGATAGCAAAGTTGAACAGGCGATGGCTGATTATGGAAAATATTTAGGTACGGCATTCCAACTAGTAGATGACATAATGGATTACACCGCAGACGCCCAAGAAATGGGAAAAAATGTTGGCGATGATCTTTCTGAAGGCAAACCAACATTGCCTTTACTTTATACTATGGCGCATGGCTCAGAGCTACAAAAACAGTTAGTGAGAGATGCAATTCAACATGGCAATGGGATGGAGCATTTAGACGAAATCCTTGACGCTATGCAGCAAACAGGCGCCTTAAAATATACCCAGAAAAAAGCCGAAATAGAAGCAGACAAAGCGATTAATGCCTTATCGATATTACCCGAATCTGATTATAAGAAAGCATTAACGGCATTAGCACATATCGCAGCAAACAGAAGTGCCTAATTCATTAATACAAAGTTAAATTATTGATGATTAACTATATGTAATCCTTTAGTTAATACGACAATTATTCAAATTATACTGCTTACGAGAAAACATTATGAGTTCAGATAATATATACGAAAATAATCCTTTACACGGGGTTGGTTTAGAACAAGTAATCACAGAGTTAGTTGATCATTATGGCTTTGACATTATGGATGCTTACTTAAATTTAAATTGTTTTAAAAATAAGCCTAGTATTCAATCAAGTTTAAAGTTTTTGAAAAAAACTGAATGGGCAAAAGATAAAGTTGAAGCTTTTTACTTATATCAGTATAAAAATTTACCGCGTGCAGATGACACTCAATTTGAATTACCTCCTCGTGATCGTATAGTGCCTGCAGATCAAAAGCCAGGAGAGCCTGCAGAGTTAAGTTTTGAAGATGCTGAACGTCTACGTCAGAAACGAGCTGAGAAAACACGAGCTAGAGCTGCTGCAGCTACTCCAGGGAACCCTTGGGGTAGATAAAAAAGAATTAAATAAAAAAGGGGTTTTAATCATACGATTAAAACCCCTTTTTATTTACCGTTAACTTGGCTTTATGCCATGAAGTCAACGCCTTCTTTAATATCAGCTTTTAATGTTTCAAGCATGTCATTCTTAGCTTTCTCTTCAAACGCACTTAACTCACCGTAAGGTAATATTTCAGCAACACCGTTTACACCTAAGCGTACTGGGTGAGCGAAATATGGAGCATCGCCACCATCAACGTCAACATAAGCGTAATCTACAACATCTTCGCCTTGTAAACCTTTAACTAAAGATAAACAAAAACGAGCGGCTGCTGCGCCCATTGAAAGTGTCGCAGAACCGCCACCCGCTTTAGCATTTACAACTTCTGTACCTGCATTTTGAATGCGTGGAGTTAATGCAGCTACTTCTTCATCAGAGAAAGTAACACCTTCAACTTGTGAAAGAAGTGGTAAGATAGTTGTACCTGAGTGACCACCAATTACTGGAACTTTAACTGTTGCTACGTCTAAGCCTTTAAGCTCAGCAACAAATGCTTCACTACGAATAACATCTAATGTTGTTACACCAAATACACGGTTCTTGTCATAAGTACCCGCTTTTTTGAATACTTCAGCAACAATTGGCACAGTACCGTTAACTGGGTTAGTAATAATACCCACTAACGCTTTTGGACAATTAGCAACAATGCCTTCTGCCAATGTTTTGATAATACCTGCATTTACTGCAAATAAATCAGCACGGTCCATACCTGGCTTACGAGGCATACCTGCTGGAATAATTACAATATCAGCACCTGAAAGTGCACCAGCTAAATCATCAGCACCAAAACCTTCAACTTTAACAGCTGTAGGGATATGAGATAAATCTACCGCCACACCTGGAACAACAGGGGCAACATCATAAAGTGATAACTCTGAACCTGCCGGTAATTGAGTTTTTAATAATAAAGATAATGCTTGGCCAATACCGCCTGCTGCGCCTAAAACTGCTACTTTCATGTGTTCTCTCCGAGATTTAATAGGGTTAAATTAAGGCCCGCTGACCTTAATTTCATTTTAACAAAAAAATTTGAGTAAATACGTAAAAATTTGCTGCGCAAAAGATATAGCATAGGCAGCAAAAAAACAATTAATATTCATTTATACCGTATATTTATCTATATGATAGCGTATAATGCTCTTTTTCAAAAACACAACTTTAGTATTATAGCAAATAGATTAATTATCTTTTATAAGGTTTTCATATCAAATAATGAATGGTCAACAAAAACAAGAAGCATTAGTGCAAGCATTTAAAGATTTATTAAAGCAAGAGCAATTTGGCTCTCAAGGTGAAATAGTTGATGCGTTAAAAACGCAGGGCTTTAATAATATCAGCCAATCAAAAATATCACGGATGTTAAGTAAATTTGGTGCAGTTCGCACCCGTAATGCTCGCCAAGAAATGGTTTATTGCTTACCAGCAGAGTTAGGTGTTCCCACCGCACAAAGCCCGTTGAAACAATTAGTATTAGAAATTGAGCATAATGGCATTATGATCATTATACAAACGAGTCCTGGTGCAGCACAATTAATCGCTCGTTTACTTGATAGCTTAAGTAAAAGTGATGGTGTCTTAGGTACAATTGCAGGTGACGATACTATATTTATTGCACCAACTGATGTAAACAACATTCAAGAAACCATTAATAAACTAGAATGTCTTTTTAGTAAAAAGCTTAGTTAGTTTACTGCTATTTATGTTCGTTTGATTCTATCGCCTCGAGTATACTCGTCAACAACAATGTCGCAGTAACTGGTTTAGCAATGTGTTGATTCATCCCGGCATCTAAACTGCTTAGCTTGTCTTCTTCACGTGCATGCGCAGTCATCGCTATAATAGGTAAATGTTCATATTTATCTAACTTTCTAATTTCTTTTGTTGCCGTTAACCCATCCATCACAGGCATTTGAATGTCCATTAATACAACATCAAATGTCTGTACTTCAAGTAAATCTAAAGCCTTTTGACCATTATCTGCAATAATAACCTTTGCTTGCATGCTTTTGAGTAGTTCTTTAGCAACTAGCTGATTAATAAGATTGTCTTCAACTAGCAGTACTTTTACATTAGATAAGTCAGCCTTGTCGTTCTGGCTTTCTTTGCTTAGTAACTGTGTCTTAGGTACAGAAGCCGTATTATTCGTTAACTCCTGATTATTTTTTTCTGTGAACTTATTTGATAACAACACTTTCACTATTTTGTCTAACGAATAACGATATAAAGGGGTATCAAGTAAAGTATAAGGGATTTTTAAGCTATCAAGTTGCTGACATGTGTTGGGCTTTAATTCACTCATACCTGGCTGACATAACCCCACTAAATCAATCAGATTCACCGCTTTGTCATTAACATCATGCTCTATAAAGGTTTGCTCATCTATTAATAAAATAACCTGATCAGTTGGTGATTTTTTTTGCTGTAATACATCGTTTAATTCAATTAAATTATTAAATTGATAATAGTACCAAGACTGCGCCTTAATAGTTTGAATACAACTTGTTGACAGCTCATGATTAATGCTACAGATATGGAGCCTTGATGTTTCATTACTTACTGCACTAGAGAAGTCGGAATTCATCATGGTTTCTTCATTAGGAATAGAAAAAGGCAAAATAAAACTAAACTCACACCCCTCACCTAAATCGCTTTTTACGGTTATCTCTCCTCCGAGTAACTTAACTATTTGCTGACAAATAGATAAACCTAAACCTGAGCCACCATATTTTCTAGTCATAGAAATATCAGCTTGAGAAAATACTTCAAATAAATGCGCTTGGTTCTCCTTCGAAATCCCTATACCAGTGTCTTTAACTCGAAACCGAAGTAAAACATTCGTTTCACTTAAGCCAATAGAATCAATGAACAAGTCAATATTGCCTTGTTCAGTAAATTTAGTTGCATTATTCAATAAGTTTGATAATACCTGAACTAAACGCATGGCATCACTCATCACAAAACGAGGAACATTGGCATCTAGCTCTACTCGCATGTTGAGTTTTTTAGTATGAATAGTCGCAGCATTTAATTTAAGTGCCGTATCTATTACTGACGGTAAATCGATAACCTCCTTAACAATAACCATTTTACCTGCTTCAATTTTAGATAAATCAAGTAATTCATCAATAAGGTGTAGCAGTGAAAAGGCTGCTGTTTGAGCATTGGTTAAATAATGTTCTTGTCGCGCATCGAGCTGAGTCCCCGTTAACAAATTAATCATCCCTTGTATGGCATTAATTGGCGTTCTAATTTCATGGCTCATATTAGCTAAAAACTGAATTTTAACTTTGTTAGCATACTCGGCTTGGTCTTTAGCACTTTCTAACGCTGATTGCGTTGCTTGTTGTTCCGTAACATTTTGTAAAATAGTAATGGTACCCAGTATTTTCCCTTCATCATTGGTAAACTGATTACAAAAACCTTGATAAATCTCATCTCCAGCTTCTAACAATGACTGTTGAGGATATTCACCATCAAATGTGGCATTCAATTTATCAAGTTGATGTGCCAATAGTTTTGGTATGAACTGGCTAGCTTCTATTCCAAGCATTGAACTTTCTAATCGACCAGTTAACTGTTCAAATGAGTGATTACAACCCATTAATTTACCATTAGGATCATTAAAAATAATTAGCTCAGGAATAGCATTCATAACTGAACGTAATAAAACATAGTCACGTTGATGTTGAGTGCTTGTTTCTAGTAATGCTTTAGTTTTTTCGTGTACTCTGCTGTCCAGCACCTCATTTTGCTCTTTTAATTGCAGTAACAAGCTGCGATTTTGTGTAAATATATCTTCAACTAAAATAAACCAATGTAACCAGTCAGCATTTGCTTTTACTTTTCCTGGGTCACCTTGAGAGCAAAATTCAATATGACTAATAAAGTCATGTGTTGGTTTAATGAAACTTCGTCTTGTCATGGCATTCACCAACATCAAAAAAGCAAAAAGCCCAATCAATAAGATAGTAAACATAAAAATAAAATGATTTCTTAAAGGTGAAATAAAGCTTGAGTAGGGCTGATACTTTAATAGCGTCCATCCGTTAATAGGTAAAGATTGCGTTTCAACAAACCAATCACCAATTTGTATTGAATCTGGTAGTTGCGCTAAATGCTCTGCTTGTAAGTGATGTAAATCGTTAGGTAATAGTTTTTGCCATGAGGCTCTATAATTTAATGACTTTTTACCTTGTTGTTTAAAAATTAAAATATCATTCTGCTGATTAAGCAGTACTAGCGCCTGATCATCAGATGTTAGCGCCAATAAACTTTGCTGCAAGCGCGTTAAACTAATATCAATAACGACCGCTCCTACCATCTCTGTATGTCGATAAACGCCAAGACCTAAAGAGAAGTTCATCCCTGTACCCGCAGCATCAATATAAGGCAAAGACCAAATAACTTTATTATTATCTAAACCTAATGCTTGTATTTTTTTAGCGTGGGCATTGGTGAGCATTCGGTCACTGAACCGCCAGCTATCGCGACCAATCCAAGGATAAATATTAACGAACTGATCAACTGAAATATAATAAAACCAATTAGCTTCTTCGATAATTTTTTGTGCGGTAACAAAAGCAGGCGTTAACGCATTAGCCATAGCAATTTCTTGATTTTTTAAGCGTGAAAATGTATCTATATCACCAAAACCTGTGATATTACCACTGATACGTTTGTCCTCATTTATGGAACTTCGTGCTGCGATATCAAGAAAGAACAATGCGCCATCTTGTCGTAATGGTGGGGTTGTAAAATATAGTTCGTCAGGGTGCTTGAGAATATATTGAGCATATTCCTGAATACCAACGACCGCTTGTTCACTTTGCACTAACATACCATTTAGTTGCTCTGCTTGAGCGGTTAAGTGGGTTAAGCTCTTCTGTTTATGCTCAGATAACTCACTATAATACCGTAATGAAGCTGCAGTTAAGGCAATAAAAACGATAACGATAAAAGCAACCACCACGGCTGTATTATATCGTCTAAATACTGTGTTTTCTGCAGTTTTGTCTAACACAACGGTCCCTTAACAAGCGTATATTACTTACTATAATAACAACATCACAAATTATGTGCTCTGTTTTACAAGTAAAAAACGCTAATTATTAATCTATTACGATAAACAATTAATAATGATGCTGGTGTTTGTATAAATTGATCTTAAAGGATAAGTTTGAAGATGCAAGATTCAGCTGGAATTAGAAACGCCTTTAGGCAAGGCATTGATTTTGAGAATGGTTATCCCCTTGTCAAAATCAATAACGCAGTATAAAGCTAATATGTAGGGCGAATGGAGTGATAGCGATTAAAAAAATACCAACATAGTGCATGTTGGTATTTTTTATTCTTATTGATACTTAAATAAAAAGCGAAAAACGCTTAATAAGACCAAATCATACTATTAAACGTTGAAAGTTCTAACTGTACTAACGCACCATGTATTAAAACACCGTAGGCGATATCAGGGTTTTCAGGATCTATCATTAAGCCCCCCATGTTCATGCTATTAACATTACCAAGCGCACCATTCATATTAACACTTCTTGTCACACCATAGGCAGATTTAAAAAGAGGATCATCATTATTTATAGTATCAGCGGTGAGTGGCTCTCGTGTTCCTACGCCTAATTCTACTACAACATGAGTATCAGCATCACTACCTGTTGCCATGATAAAAGGACGACCATCTTTTTCCATATAAACCATTCTGGTATACCCCATCCCCGTGTATGTACCCGTGGCAAAAGTTTCTAATGCTCTAAATCCATCTTCAAGCGCAAATGAATAAATATCATTTTTTGATACACCATAAATCATCGGGCCATATTCTGGGTCTTCGTGATACAACATACCTTTTACAGGGAATTGGATAAACTTACCTCCACCAATATGCGTGTATGCTGGTGCTGATTGTTGTTTTCCACCCGGATTGTGTCCCTTTGCAGTTCCCCATACAGAAACTGGTGTACACGTTTTTGCATCAGGGCTGATTTTTAAGATACCATCACCTGCGCGTACATCACGCATAGAAAGGTAAAATTCGTCATCGGGTCCCATAGCAAAAGCTAGTGCCATTATACCAACGCTGTTTTGCTTTGGATTTTTTCCATCTGGTCGATAACACTGACCATATTTTTCATCCGCTTTTGGTGAAAAGTCTTTATTTTTTGCTTTCCAAACGAGAGAACGCTCACCTGTGTCTGGATTTATTTTAATAATTTCACGGCGTTTATCTGAACCTTCACCAGTACCACCGGCTAAAAGATAAAGCATATCATCACTTCCCATTTTCATAATGGAAGGCCCGGTGAGTGGTTGTTTTGCCTGGTGACTTTTTACGCCATCTGATAAATACCCAGAACCAAACTCTTTCATACCACGACGTTTATCTGGGTACAAGCCACTGACTACTCGTCTATTTTTTGTATCTATATTCCAAGCAACAATAGTGCCTGCAGCTTGATAGTTTGGATCAGTCCATCTTACCACTGAGAAAAATTCTCTCGTTTTTGGATTGAAAACGCCACCTGTCCATCGGGTCGCACTTTTTTGTTGTTTCCAAGCATCAAATTTAGGCCCTTTGCCATATTTTACAGGCCATTTTCTTCTCATTTGATTGGTTGGATTGGCACAATTGATGATCCCTTCCATTGGATCAACATTTTTATCATTAGGATCTAAGTACTTATGGCCCGTTCCTGTTACACGACAACGACAATCTACTTCAAGTTTTGTTGGAAAAAGTATGTGCTCAGTGTAGATACCACAGCCATAGTTGTAATAAGGGCTTTTTTCATTAGTCATTGAACGAACACATTGAGCTTTACCATTGTCTAGCCTTTTATCCTGCCGACAACTTGAACCAAAATCACATTGTTCAATAGGCGTTTTAGGATCTGACTTAAGTGCAACATAACTGTTATTATACAATGTAGTTGCACCTAAAGGTCCTGGATACACACACTGTGTAGGCTCAGACTTAGGAGCAGGAACTGCATTAGCATTGGTCACAAAAAGCACCATAAAGCTAACAAAAATACTCCCTAGATATTTTGCTAAAACGTTTGTTTTTTTTAATTTATTCATTTTAATCCTTTTAATCCTTTTAATCCTTTTAAGTCTGAAATTTAAATCTGCAGTTAATCCTCTCATCGCAAAATATCGATTAAATATAGCCATTGACTTTAAGCAACTAGAAAAACACCAATGCTTATCAGAGGCGTTTTCTACTTTAAATAATTTTATAAAATTAATTTTTTTGATTGAATCGACGAGTTATTAAACCAAACATTGCTAATGAAAAAATCGCAAGTGTCGTTGGCTCTGGCACCTCAGTAGTAGTACCTTCAATTCCAACAGTAAAACCATTCCAGGTTTCATTATTCAGACTATTCCATGTTAGTTGATCAAAGGAGCCTTTGAACTGAATCGTGCCATGAGCTTCCCCTGCACCTACTAATCTATACTCAATATTACCATTGCCATGGTCGATGATCTCTTTAGTAGACGTTCCTGCTCCAAAATACCCGTCCTCGTTACCCTCAACCGAGCCAACAGATAAAATGTCAAAATCTTGATCAAAAGAATATCCATTATCATTTAAACTTACATAAGAAAAGACAATATTCGCTACTGATTCTGAAAATGAAAGCGTTTGACTTCCCTTATTTTTCAACGCAATCATTTCTGCTGCGGTTGGAATATTATCAACAACACTACTCGTATAGGGAGATAAATTAGGGTTCAGAAGAGTCGTTGAGGACTGAGAGTAGTCAGAGTTTGAAAAATAATCTATTCCTGTTCCTGTTTGTAAAAAATGAATACCTTGAGTATTCTTGTATTCAATATCAACAGTTGATGTATTGGTTACGAATTTACCCGAAACTGTAGTTGCATTTTCGGTTACTGTTTCTGACTCCCAATCTGCCCAATGAATGATACCTGCACTCGCTATATTCATTATGCTACATATGGTTAATGCGATAGTTACTTTTAAAAATTTGTTTTTCATTTTAGTTACTTTTGAACCCTTCAGTTATTTTGTATAAAAGTTAAAAAAATTATTTAATTTAACTTTTCTTGTAAATCTAATATTAATTTTTTAGGTTATTAAAAATTGGTGTTTGTATTCTTAAGTTTATTGGGAATGCTAAAGCTATTAACATAAATATTTCTGTTAATTTCCTTATTCTATTCCCCTACTTACAACCACTATTTTTCTAGGATTATATAGAACGACAATTAAAATAAGTTAAATTTCATACTTTAGTATTAATAATTAGTTTGTTGTTAATACACGATAAAATAACCTCTAATACCAGTTTCATTAATTAAGTGAACAAATTTATACGTAGAAAAAATTGCCAAATACAAGGCATTTATTTCAATAACTAGTTGTTCTAATTATTAAATAAATAACGATGTCGTTGGTGATTTTAGCAAGTAAAAATGAACACATAGTTAGTGAGATTGATATAAATCTGCACAGCCAAGCATTTTCAGATATTATTCTAGAGAACATTGATGCTATTAAATACGAGGAGCCAACGGGTAACAGAACAATTGGAATTGCGAATGCCATAGAACGAGGAAACGATTGGATTTATGGTGATACTTTAAGAGGAATATATATAGCGGTCTATGTTTAGCTAGATTGAGTGAGTGTTAGTACTAATAACACCATTTGCCAGTAAAGTATTTCAACCTGTCCTGACAAATGGCTTGTGTGCCGTTAAGTTATACCTGCTTATTGCTGATAACTAAAACCTTGTTTAAGAATAATGTTATCTAAAGACGTACCTAGTTGTACTTCAAAGTCACCTGTTTCTGCTAGCCAATCATTAGTTTTAATATCCCAGAAAGATAAATCACGTTTGTTAAGTGTAATGCTGATTTCTTTACTTTCATTTGGCTCTAAATATACCTTAGCGAAGCCTTTTAGTTCTTTTTCAGGTCTGGCAACACTTGCTTCTTTGTCGTGTAGATATAACTGCACGACTTCAGCACCGGCAACTTTACCCGTATTTTTAACTTGTGCGGTTACGGTCACTGTTTCATCGCCAGAAATATTTTCAGCTGATAATTCAATATCAGTTAACGCAAATTGGGTGTATGAAAGCCCATGGCCAAAAACAAAAGTCGGTTTGATTTTTTGTTGCTCAAACCAACGGTAGCCAATAAACACACCTTCTGTGTATAAGCTTTCAACTGCATTATAATCATTTAAGGCAATTGGCGCGGTATCTTCAAGATGAGCAGGTAAAGTAATCGGCATTTTACCACTGGGGTTAACATCACCGGTCAGAATATCTGCAAAAGCATGACCAGCTTCCATACCGCCATACCATCCCCAAACAATCGCTTTAGCTTCATTAACCCAAGGCATTTCAACCGCAGAGCCTGCAACAAGAAAAACGACTGTTTTTTCATTTGCTGCAATAAGCTTACTAATAATTTCATCTTGCGAGTTTGGCAGTTTCATATCAGGACGATCGATTGATTCTCTATCGTCACCATGGCTCAAACCACCAAAATAGATCACGGCATCGGCTTTTTTAGCGGCTGCTATATATTCAGCTTCACTGCTAAACAACTCCCCTGGAGCATTCCAACCTAAAGTAAACTCATCAGTGCCATCATATTGAATTTCAAAAGAGTAAGTTTCATTTTCTTTTAAATCAATGGCTTTTGTTAATGTAGTAATAGCTTGATCACCGACTAATTTATTGTCGTTAATCTTATGCTTTAGAACAACGTCATCATTAATTTTTAAACTAAAATCCCCAATAGTTTCCACATTAAGCTGATGAATACCTGTTTTTAATGGCTTAATTTTAGCTGACATTGTAATGTGCTGAACTTTATCAGGTACTTTAGCTTTAAAGGTTGAATCAACAATCCAAGACTCCTCAATTAAGTTTACTCTTGCTAAATCTTCATAATAAGACACGTTCCATGCTGGGGTACCAGTCCAATGCCGGCTTTCGACATAATCACTGGCGATAGCGGTTAACTCACTACTACGTGCTCGCATTACGGTAATATTTACATCTTCGCCAAACGCAGCTTTTAACCCAGCTAACGGCGTTATCTCATATAAAGATTTAACTTCTGAAGAGCCACCACCGGTCCCGTGTTTTTTATCCGCATTAGGCCCTAAAACAAGAATGTTTTTTATCTGCTTTTTATCTAATGGTAATACAGGCATTGACTCAATCGTTTCATTTTTTAATAAAACCACACCTTCAGCCGCTATTTTTCGTGCAGCCGCTTGGTGCGCTTTGGTGTTTCTTGAGCCGGGTAAACGATTTTCATCATACATACCAATAGCATGTTGCACCCGTAAAATTCTCCTCGCTTTATCATCAGCAATTGATTCTGGAATTTTTCCTGATTCGAGCATTGCTAAGAATGGTTTAGCAAGAAAATAGTCTTGATAATCATCAACTTTAGTGCCCATCTCTAAATCTAAGCCATTTACTGCAGCATCATAAGTATTAATATCGACGTGCCAATCGGTTAATAATACTCCTTGATAACCCCACTCACCTTTTAGGATATCCATAACTAAGTGCTTACTTTGGTTGGCATTAGTACCATAATATTCGTTGTATGCTCCCATCATGCCTAGTACGCCACCTTCTTTCACAGCGGCTTCAAATGCAGGTAAATACACTTCTCTTAGCGTGCGTTCATCTGGTTTAGCATTAACTCCCGTACGATTTAGTTCTTGGGTATTTAACGCATAATGCTTCACTGTGGCAGCAACATCATTGGCTTGAATAGCCTTTATTTGTGGCACAACCAACTTCGCCGCTAAGATAGGATCTTCGCCCATATATTCAAAATTACGACCATATAAAGGTAAACGGGCTAAGTTAACCCCTGGACCTAAAATAAAATCTTTTTCTCTATCGCGCGCTTCTGCACCTAAAACTTGGCCATGTAACCTTGCCATTTCCACATCCCAACTGGCAGCAACAGATGTTAAGTGTGGTAAATAAGTTGAATGATCATCAGTCCAACCAGCGGAATCCCAGGTATGACGTGCTATTTGATGGCGAACGCCATGAGGGCCATCAGATAACCACATTTCTGGAATACCGACACGCTCAATAGCATTAACATGAAACTTACCACTTGCATGAGCCAAAGATACTTTTTCAGCTAATGTCATTTTCGCTAACATTAGTTCAACATCTTGCTCAACTGTCGCAAGGCGCTTACTCGCATGAGTATTTTTTTTCTGAGTTACTTTTTGATTTTTACTTGTTTCACATGCACTAAGACTGATACTAAGTATCAATAAAGCAGAACTGTGAATAATTTTTTTTAACATACTACGCATAAAGATAGCCTCCATTAAGTAACCTTTTACTCTTTATCTCTCGATAGAAGAAAAACTGAATAATGCGGTCTAAGTTGTGTAAATAAATGCCAGTCATAGCAAACATTACCTAATTATTGAATTAGCAATAATTGCTGAAAGACATCTGCAGTTATATAACCTAAATTTTTACTACCGTTGACTGCTTCAATGTCTGTTGAACCGATAAAACTCTCCCGCTCCTTTGAACCATCGTTATCGCAATATGCCAACATAAAACCCATTTTTTTCCCTCTTGTCAGTTTTACCGCTTGATGCCGATCTTTTTTATTGTCAGGAAGTAATGTAAAACTATCATCAAAAACACTTAGCGCCACTTCCCAAATAATTTTATTTGGCTTACTTGTACTTCTTCGCCATACACTGTCAATATGCTCGTTTAACAAAACAAAATTAGTTGATCCATCTTTGTTTTTTGGACCGATATCTACCACCTGATTATCTAAGGCAATATGATATGCAAAAGCATTAAAAGTAAATTGGTGATCCCCACCTGAAGCATCTTCATCAATGAAAATTTCTAAACAGTCATCGTCCCAATATCGATAAAGTGGATCAGCATGTTGATCAAATAGAATATCATCGGTAATTTCAACCAGTAAGAATAGGTGGTCTTCATTCCACATCACCTTAAATTGACCACTAAAATCTTCTTCTGTTGGTTGGGTACCCATAATGAGGTTATCTAAAGGCTGCCATGATGATAAGTCCCAACTTTTTTCACTAGCAATACCATCAATCACTATCTCGTCTTGTATTTTATGGGCTTTTAATTGGTTGCTACTTTTGCTTGCTGAGGCAATAGCACTAAATAAAATAAAAGTGATAAAAAAAATGTTTAATAAAATATGATGCCCTAAATACTGCCATGTTTTTTTCATAATATCTCCTTGTCTAATCATTACTTAACTCCTGCATAACTAGCTGATAAACCTGTTGATATACCTCATCAAAAGTGCCATTTACATCAAGCTTAGTAATATCTTTCTCATCATTTCGTTCTTCTTCCATCGCGGCAAATTGACTTGTTAATAACTCCACTTTAAAAAAATGATTCTCGCGGCTTAACATACGTTTTTTTATCGTATTAAAGTCCGCACTTAAATAATAAAAATGACATTTGAACTCAAGTGTTCTGAAAATTTTTCGATGTTGATACTTCAGACCAGAAAAGGCTAATACCACGTTTTTGTTCTGTTTAGATAACTTAATAAGTTTACTTATAATAGCTTCTACCCAAGGTTTTCTCATCGCATCATTAAGCGGTAAGTTAGCAGCCATTAGCGCTATTGCTTCCGAGGAATGAAAATCGTCAGCATCAAGAAATTCATACTCGCCTTGCGTATTTAAATCGTTAACCAACTTTTGACTAATCCCTGTTTTACCTGAGCCACTAACCCCCATCACAATAAACAAGTGAGGCTTACTAAAAAATTGCGGCTTTTTATTTCTACTTAAGATATTAATCATGAGCAGGTACCAATACGCTCAATTGATAAGTTGCATTATTACCGCGTATTGTTAACTTATTATCTACGACTTGTTCACCATCTATATACGCTTCAATCTCAGTAATTTGCGTTGATTTTTCAATAATAAAATGAATAATTGCACCACGAAACATGCGTTGTCCTGATATTTTATTCAAATGACTTGGCAATTTAGGAGCAATATATAACCCGCCATTGCCACCTTTTAATCCACACAGCTCTTCTACTAAGCACCGGTATAACCAAGCCAGTGTACCAGTATTAAATAATTGACTTGAGCGCCCTGCTTTTTCTGGGTACTGCTGATAAGCGCCACGATAGTAATTAGGCACAAAGATTGATAATTGACCACTTTTAGCCGCTAATGCTTTTGAGGGTAAAATTTTACTTAGCACTTCAAAAGCAAGATCGTTTTCGCCAGCTTGATATAGGCTATAAGCATAAAAAATTGCAGCATGATTATAAACGGAGCCGTTTTCAGAAACGCCAGGATGCTTTTGAGTAATTCTCCCAATATCCTCGACCATTTTGGTATAGCTCGGTGCTAGCATCATTACACCATAAGGTGTCATTAACTGTTCAGAAATAGCGGCAATCATCAGTTGTTGCTGCTCTGCCGAGGCTGCACCACTGAGCATTGCCCAGCTTTGTGGGTTTAAATATATCTTACCCTCTTCGTCATTAACCGTACCAAAGAGGCGATCATTGTCAGTAATACCTCGAGCAAACCACTGTTCATGCCAAAAATAAGTGTTAACTGACTCATTAATAGTATTCGCGGCAAGCCGATACTCGGTAAGCTTGTTCAACGGAATTTGAATACCATATTCTTCACATAAATCGCACCAAGTATTTAATGCATAAGCGGTTGCTAATGAAAGCCAACTTGAGACACCTTTACCTTTATAGCCCACCATATTCATAGGATCACACCAATCACCTTGTTCGATTAAACTTAAGCCTCGGTGATCTGTCGCCTTGACTAACCAGTTAAGTGCTAAGTCAATATGTTCACTGAAAAGTTTAGGTGTATCTGAATCAGAAAAAGCTATTGGGGTTGTTAATAAATCGACATCTCCCGTTTCATTAAGGTATACCGCTAAACATATTGGTAGCCACACACAATGGTCGGCATGAGGAACTTGATTGATATACTTAAGCTCAGCTTGGGCATGTAACAAAATACCATCAGGCATAGCACCATTGCTGTGTTGTTGAGATAAGGCTAAAACGAATGCTTGACGAGCAACCGTTGGATCGATGTAACACATTCCCATATTATCTTGAATATAATTACGTGTTTGTGGGTCAGTACTTAGTCGATTAACATCACCATGATAAAACATTTGTCTGGGGAGCCAGTGATTTACAAAGTCATCAAACTCTGTATTATCAGTAT
The DNA here is from genome assembly GCF_030547765.1 of Colwellia sp. 6_MG-2023. Classification (NCBI taxonomy): domain Bacteria; kingdom Pseudomonadati; phylum Pseudomonadota; class Gammaproteobacteria; order Alteromonadales; family Colwelliaceae; genus Colwellia; species Colwellia sp. 6_MG-2023. Next base: position 46,821 of record NZ_JAUOPP010000004.1, read on the forward strand.
TAATTGTTAAACAAGCTTTTCCTTGAGCAATATAATCGTCATATTCTTGTTGAGCCTTTCGAGCGTTTGAGCTATTTAAGTAGCGATCTCTTATTTGTGCAATTTCAGTATTGTCTTTGGCTGGTCCAAATAAAAACTGATAATTAACCGATTGATTTTCACCTAAAGACTCTCGGTATTGATAAATAGCCACAGGTGTTTCATATCGAGCATCGTTATTACTTAATTGTAAAAACTTTAGTGCATCAGGAGAATGTAATCCCCCCTCTCCTTCAAATGTAGCTTGGTTCGTATGCCAAGACGTAGGTTTTTTATCTGCAATTAAAAAGGTTTTATCTTTTAATTCTTTATTTTTAAAATACTGTTCAACTTTTTGATAAGGGGTTACTGCAGTAGCAACAATACTGTTTAGCTGTTCGTCAAAGGTAGCTGATTGATTCATCCAAGACATATAACCAATAGAAAAATAAGGGTATATACTGATATTTCGTTTACCTTCACCTTTCCTTAAATTCTCAACGGATAATGACCAACGCTCAACAACATCATTGGCCGTTAAACTTAATGAGATTTTTATTTTTAATTCAAGGTGTTCTATTAACCAATAAATTTCACTCGCACTTTGTACAAAGCTAAACTTAGCTAACTTTACCCTCATTGGCTCATAAGGTACTGAAAAACTTTGTTGCTGATCTTCATCTTTAATATAAAAAAAACGACCTGGATGGTGACTAAAATAACTGTGCTCAGGCTGAATAAAAGTTTTCTCTTCTATGTTGGGTGCATAAGAATATTTTCTTGGCTCAGGCTGCATAAACTGAGCATTAACATAGCCTCGACAGTTTACTTGCAAAACCATTCGCTTATTCCATAAGAAGCCACTCGCTTTAGGCATACTAATAGGGCAATCGAGTTTAACGGTTGCGTCTTCTATTTTATGATTGTTATTTATATTATTCATTGAGCATAACCTTTTTGCCTGTTAAACCATCTGTTGAATTAGCACTTATTTGCGCCAACTCCTTTTGAATATGCTCTAACGTTTTATCATCTAATGGATAAAGCATAATTAACGGCACAGCCAATGCAGCAAATACGGCAGGAATAATCGTTAGTAATAGCACAATACCTTGCTCTGATGCTCCTGTTTGCGTTTGGTTAGCAACATAGCCAAGTGAAGCTAATAACCAACCTATAGTTGCACCCGCAAGCGCCCCTCCTAGCTTCTGTGCAAAAGCTGCTGCTGAAAATATCATTGCCGTCGCTCTTCTTCCTGTTTGCCATTGAGAGAAGTCAGCCGTATCAGCATACATAGAGAAAACTAACGGTGATTTAGGCCCTAGCGCTAAACCAATCATGATTTGCAGTACAAACATCAATGTAATATTGTCACTAGGTATAAAATAAAATGCTGTAGATAGTATCGCTACGATACTAATTAACATAATGAGTAATTTACGTTTATCGAAAAATCGCGTTAACAATGGCGTTGAAGCTGCGCCTATTGCTAATGCGATCATATAAACCATAGCGAAGCTACCAATTAAATCAGGACGCTGAACATAATACTTAAAATAAAAAGTCCCTGAGCTCGCTCGTAGTGAAATTGTAATCATGATAATAAGTGCTAGCGCAAATAGTACTAACCAAGGTTTGTTTTGCCCTAAATCTTTAATGTCTTGCAATATTGGTGTTTTCTGTTCCGGAGGAGGCGCGATACGTTCTTTCGTTCCATAAAAAGTAACGATAAATAAAGCTGCGGCAATACAACCATATAAGCCCATCGTAAGTTGCCAACCTAATGCTTCATTACCGCGCCCTAAATATTCAACCAACTCAGGTGTAAGGTACACAACTAGGCTACCGCCAGAAAACGCCCCAATAAAACGAAAACTAGTTAACGTAGTACGTTGTTGTGTATTACTGGTTATCACACCAAGTAAGGCTCCATATGGCACATTGATAAATGTATAGGCCAACATCATAAAAATATAAGTGCCATAAGCCCATATCAATTTATTCCCCTCACTCGTGTCTGGTACCGTAAATGTTAATACGCCAGCCGCAACAATAGGAATAATGCCCCATAATAAATAAGGCCTAAATTTACCGAAACGGGTTTTAGTACGATCAGCTAAAGCCCCCATTAATGGATCAGAAAAGGCATCGATTAACCGAGTAACTAACATTAAGGTACCAACAGCTGCCGCTGAAATTCCAAAAACATCGGTATAAAAAATAAATAAAAACACATCAAAAACACGCCAATAAAAATTGGATGCCACGTCACCACAGGCGTATGCGATTTTTTCTTTCAAAGTAAGTTTAGTATTCACATTTTTATACCTTTATTGAATTATCAGCTACTTCGTTTTCACTTAAAATTGAAATGCATCTAAGGATAAATAAAATCACTATTTACTCAGATTCTAACCATACAACAATAACAATGTAAGCGCTTACAAATTAATTCATATTACTTATAAAAACAACCAACATTTACAAAAACAAATAAAGAAAACATTCAACCTACTGATTATAAATAAATTATTTAAATTAGATAATATAATTTATTTTATAAAAGTAATTTACTATTAAAAGATATTGCCAAAAAATTATCGAATTATAAAAATAATTATTGACCTTATTAACTTAATACTCTAACTTCAATGTAAGCGCTTTCATTTATTTGTAATATATCCTCTTACACACGATACTGATATAACAAATGGAGCGTTTACTAAAATAAATAATTATAAAATATGTAAACTTGTGGGAGAAAGTCATGAATCAGAAAAGATTTATTAAAACAAAAGTAGCAACAAGCTTATCGTTAATATTAGGTGCTACAGCACTGCCTGCTATATCGGCAGAAGAAGTAAGCCAAGCTGAAGATAGCGTAGAAGTTATTACTGTTACAGGTATGCGTTCAAGTATAAAAGAATCAACACGACTCAAACGTGATGCTTCTGGTGTAGTTGACGCTATTTCAGCAGAAGATATTGGTAAGTTCCCAGATACGAACTTAGCTGAATCACTGCAACGTATTACCGGTGTTTCTATTGACCGAGACAATGGTGAAGGAAGTAAAGTAACAGTCCGTGGTTTCGGCCCAGATTACAACATGGTCACATTAAATGGCCGTACTATGCCAGCATCAAGCCTACCTGGTGGTGGTGGTGTATCAAACTCACGCGCCTTTGAATTCTCAAATCTAGCTTCCGATGCGGTTAAATCGGTTTCAGTTTATAAAACAGGTAGAGCTAACACAGCAACTGGTGGTATTGGTGCTGTTATTAATATAGTAACGGGTAAACCACTAGATAATCCAGGTACGCATGTTAGTGTTGGTGCGAAAGCCCTAATAGATACAAGTAATCGTGTGGGTAATGATGTTACGCCAGAGTTATCAGGCTTATTCAGCTGGACTGATGATGAAGAAAAGTTTGGTGCTTCCCTATCAATAAACTCACAAAAACGCGATAGCTCGACTTCAGGTGCTTTTGTCAACGAATGGCGAACTAGTCTTTATGATGGCACAATTCCGCAAGCAGCAAGTGATATTCAACTTATTAATGAACCAGATATTGGACAAGTTTATTCAATGCCATCAGATTTACGATACTTTATTTCTGATCAAGAACGCGAACGTACGAATGCTCAATTAACCTTACAATTTAGACCCGTTGAAGCACTAACAGCAACACTAGATTATACTTATTCAAAACAAGATACTTTTCAAGCACGTGCTGAGCAATCTATTTGGATGGACGTATATAAAACCAGCTTAGGTTTTGATGATCAAATATCAACTACTCCGGTAGATTTTAACGAAGAACGTAGAGATCAAGCACCAAGAGATTTAGGCTTAGCATTACAAGAACTTAACCAAGTTAACGAAAATGATTCAATTGGTTTAAACATTCAATACGATGTTAATGATTATTTCACGTTAACTTTTGATGGTCACAGCTCAAGTGCTGAGAGCGCTCCTGATGCGTCATATGGATCATGGGTAAATACAGGCTTAGGTGCAAACATAGTTGCAGGTCAAAGTGTTGACTATAGTAAAGAATATCCAATTATGCATGTTGATTTTGATGATTGTGATGAACGTAGAGGCTTAAACTGTAATGGTATCCTTGATCAAGATGACGTAGGTACTTCAATACTTGATATGCGTGCTTCATCTCAAAAAACTGAAATTGATGAATTTCGTGTTATTGGTGCTTACCAGTTCGAAGAAGGTAGCATAGAATTTGGTATTGAATCTCGATCTATGGAAAGTCATTCTATACAAAGTTTAACACGCCACACTATGGGTAACTGGGGCATTGAAAACCCGGGTGAATTACCGGATAACTATTTAACACCAATTGACTTTACTAGTGAAATTAATGACTTTGATAAAAGTGGTGCTTTTAATCAAGGCTTTACTGGTAGCGCTTCGCAAGTCGGTGAGTGGGCTGCGGGAGCATATGGGTTTGATTTCATAGCCAATGGTGCAGCAGCAACTAACCGTACAATAAAAGAAGATATTACCGCTGCATTTTTCCAACTTGATCTTGCTGGTGAACTAGGCGGTCGTCCATACAATATCTCTGCTGGTTTACGCTTTGAAAGTACGGATATCACCTCTTCAGCTAATGTTGCCCTACCCAATGCCGTAGCATGGGAAGGTAACCAAGATTTTAACGTACGTTTTGGCGAAGGAATGCAAGACTTCTCAGCCAAAGCTGGATACGATCACATATTACCAAGCTTTGATTTTGATATAGAAGTTATAGATAACGTAGTAACACGTTTCTCTTTCAGTAAAACCATTGCGCGTCCTACTTATGATCAATTAAGTGCAGCGGCAGCTGATGTTAGTGGCCCTTCTGCCCCTACCACTTTACCAGGTGCTCAACTGGGTACAGCGTCTAGTGGTGATCCAGGTTTAGTACCACTAGAATCAGATAACATTGACTTATCAGCTGAATGGTATTTTGACGATACAAGTTATGTGTCAATTGGTTACTATGAAAAACGCGTTAGTAACTTTGCAGGTCGTCAACCAGTTGTAGAAAATGTTTACGGTTTACGTGATGCAACTGCTGGCCCTCGTGCTCAAGCAGCGATGTTAGCCTTAGCTGAATTAGGTGAAGAGTTAACTGATAGCAACTTATTTGCCATGGTGGCTGCAACTGAAAATAATGTTGATTATTTTTCAATGCCAGCTGAACAGTTTGAAGTAGATTATGATGTTATGCCAAATAGCGATGATCCTTTAATGGACTTTACTGTAACTAAGTTTGTTAACAACAAAGAAGCTAAGATCAACGGCTTTGAAATAGCAGTACAACACTTCTTTGGCGAAACAGGCTTTGGCATTCAAGCAAACTACACAACCGTATCTGGTGACGTTGGCTTTGATAACAATGCAGATCCAAAAATAACTCAGTTTGCACTTGTTGGTTTAAGTGATACTGCCAACCTAGTATTAATGTATGAAAAAGATAATTTTCAAGCAAGATTAGCCTACAACTGGCGTGATGACTTCTTAAATTCACAAGCCAGATACATTAATGAGCCAGCTTATACTGAAGAGTATGCCCAAATTGACTTTAATGTAGCTTATCAAGTGAATGAAAATATGTCTGTCTTTATAGAAGGAATCAACATTACTGGCGAAGACACTCGAATTCATGGCCGTACAGCAGTACAACTATGGAATTTAGCTGAGCAAGAAGCGCGTTATGCGATAGGTGCTCGCTATACTTTCTAACTTAATGTAATTCAGTTCATTAGCTAGATCTTATAAATGCTGTGTATTTACACGGCATTTATTATTTTACGCATAGCAGTAATTCTAATACTCTATAGAAAGTCGTTTAGACAAAATTATCAAGAAATTACGCTTATCGGCACAAGACTAGCTAGCTGGATTATCAGAGGAATTATAGCTATCGCCCAGTATTGAACAATCAAATAACCCAACAAGTATTTTGTTTGTTTATCCTAGAGCTAAGGGAACAGTTGATGAAAGAGGTAATGAACCATGAAAGATAAAATAAAAAATGTTGTAATTGCTGGTGGTGGCACGGCAGGTTGGATGGCAGCAGCAGCATTTGCAAAACTGATCGGAAAAAACCTAAATATCACATTAGTTGAGTCAGATGAAATCTCTACTGTTGGCGTAGGAGAAGCCACAATACCTCCGATCAAAACATTTCACAAATTACTTGGCATTAATGAACAAGAAATAATGCGAGCAACCAACGCTACTTTTAAACTCGGTATAGAATTTGAAAACTGGGGTCTGCAAAATTCAAAATATATTCACTCTTTTGGCGCCACAGGTAAAGAGTGTTGGGCTGGTGAATTTCACCATTTTTGGTTACATGGTCTTCGTAAAGGAATAAAGGCCGACTTTGGTGATTATTGTTATGAACTACAAGCAGCAAAAGCAAATAAATTCGCATTATTAAATAATACTCCAATAAATTATGCTTACCATCTTGACGCTACCCTGTATGCAAAATATTTACGAAAATTTAGTGAGAATTTAGGGGTTACTCGTCTCGAAGGAAAGATTCAACAAGTCAATAAAGATAGTAAAACGGGGAATATAAGTTCACTCACTTTAGCCTCAGGGCAAGTGGTAGAAGGCGATTTCTTTATCGATTGTACCGGCTTTCGTGGACTTTTAATTGAACAAGCGCTTCATACTGGATTTGATCATTGGTCGCATTGGTTACCTTGTGATAGTGCTGTAGCAGTGCAAACTAAAACAGTATCAGCGCCAAAACCCTATACCCGCGCCATTGCACATAATAGTGGTTGGCAATGGCAAATACCTTTGCAAAATCGTGTTGGCAACGGGCTTGTTTTTTGTAGTAAATATTGCTCTGACGAAGAAGCAATAGCAACATTGAAACAGAATATTGAAGGGGAAATGATTACCGAGCCTAGAGTGATAAAATTTAACACCGGTCGACGTCGCAAGGGTTGGAATAAAAATTGTGTCGCTTTAGGCTTATCAAGTGGTTTTATCGAACCGCTGGAATCAACAAGTATTCATTTAATAATGTCTGGTGTGATCCGCTTATTACGTTTGTTTCCATTTGAAGGCATCTGCCAATCAACTATTGACGAATACAATAGTAAGCTTGATTCAGAGCTAAATGCTGTTCGTGACTTTATTGTTTTACACTATAAAACAACCGAACGCGAAGATACTGATTTCTGGTTACATTGTAAAACAATGGAAATTCCTCCTTCTTTACAGCATAAAATAAAGCTGTTTAAAGAAACTGGTCGTGTATTTTTAGATGATGGAGATATATTCAGGGTTGATTCATGGACTCAAGTATTAATTGGCCAAGGAATAATACCAGAACAATATCATACAATAGCTGAAGTAATGAATGATAAGGAATTAGAGCACTTTATGCATAGCATGAAAAACTCAATTGCTAATGCTGTTGAGAAGTTACCTAGTCACGCAGAGTTTTTAGATAAATATTGTAAGGCCTAAAACCAGTAGACTTATTTGCGATTAGAAAGAGAAAACTAAGTTTACCGCTTAGGTCGACCTTGTGTAAACTTAGTTTCCTTGTGCTTACCGTTCTCACTGCAAATACAGGAATATAGAACAGAAAAAGCCTGCCTTATTCATAATGATTAAAGGTAAAATACACCATTATGTTCTAATAACTGAAGCCTTCGCTTAATCATAAGAGGCATTAACCGCATCAATATCTTTTTTATTGAGAGCAACATTAATCAAATCGATCGTCAGTTTTAACGCGATAGATAACGCAAATGGCAGTGTTGCTTTCGCCAGTTTAGTCCCATTTTTTCAAAACACTGTAAACCTATATTTAAGTACTCCTCTTTTAATGCCAATAAGGCTTATATTATATCAACTTAGCCTTGGCAAACATCACCACAGCCCATTGATAAGTCGACATTATCTTCATTACAGCCTGCTAGCATTGAGATTACTACCAACCTCAACATAGTCATTTTAGTTCTTTATTGTGTTATTAATTTTTGCATGATGTCTTTCTCATTTAATGATGAATATTCTCACAACTGTGTATCAGAGTAATGACTTGTTCAGCTATTGCTTGATCTTACTGCCAAATATTCCGTAATAAGCAATAAATAAATAACACACAATAGGCAATAAAAATGAAAGTTGCACTCCGATATTATCAGCTAACATGCCTTGAAATAGCGGAATTATCGCACCACCGACAATTGCTAAGCATAAAATACCAGAGCCTTGGCTAGTGTGTTTTCCTAACCCTTGAATAGCTAAACTAAAAATAGTTGGGAACATAATTGAATTGCACAATCCAACAAATAAAATCGAGACCATAGCAAGTGTACCAGAGGAAAAAACAGCTAAGACAATCAGAATAACTGCAACATTAGCATTGAAAAACAAGACGTTACCTGCAGAAACCTTTTGCATTACTGCCGCACCAATAAAGCGTCCTACCATAGCCCCACCCCAATAGTACGCAATATACTTTGCAGCTTGAGATTCTTCTAACCCTGCAATTGTTGGATCGGCGAAAAAGCTAACCAAAAAACTCCCAATGGAAACTTCAGCGCCAACATAAACAAAAATACCTATAGCGCCTAGCACCAAGTGACTATATTGCCATGCACTACCTTCCTTATCGGTAATGTTTATTTGCTGCTCAGCTTCCACTGATGATAAGTCTGGTAGCTTTAACCAAATGAAAATAGCAGCCAGTGTTAGTAACATCGCAGCGAGAAAAATATAAGGCATTTGAACAGACTCAGCGGAAGCTTGTGGTGAAAGAGACTCTGCCGCTTGATTTAATATTAAAAAAGCACCAAAAAAGGGTGCCACGGTAGTACCCAAAGCATTAAACGCTTGAGTCATATTTAATCGAGAGGATGCCGTTTTAGCTTCGCCTAACATGCTAACATAAGGATTAGCCGACACTTGTAATAATGTAATACCGCTAGCCAGTACAAATAAAGCCATTAAAAATATAGAATAACTGTGCATAGCTGCCGCAGGATAAAAACATAAACAACCAATAGCAGCGATCACTAATCCACCAACAATGCCCTTCTGATAACCGAGCTTTTTAACGATCACTCCTGCTGGTAAAGAAACAAGAAAGTAGGCACCAAAAAAGCAAAACTGTATCAACATTGCTTGGCTATAAGTTAACGAAAAAACCCCTTTTAAATGAGGTATTAAAATATCATTTAAACAAGTAATAAAACCCCACATAAAAAAAAGCGATGTCAGAGATGTTAAGGCAAACCGATAATCGGGCTTGTGTTGCGAATTTATATTTGCCGTTGAACCTGGCGAACTTGATAGTATTGTCATAATTTCCCCTCGTAAATTTTCTTATAAGTATTATCACTAAGTAATTTAGCAGTAGCTTTAAACAATACTTAGCTGTGTTTACGTATATCAATATTTCAAAACGATACTTTCAATATCAAACTGTTAGAAACAAATAAACAGAATAATAAATAAAGTGGTTGACCTAGGTTACAGAAACCACTAACCTTAAATGTAAGCGCTTTCATTTGTTGATTAGAAACGATCTAAACTATTTTATCAAGTGTTTTAACAGCGTATTTCGTTAAGGGTGAAGATAAGTTACCCGAATAAACTTTACTATGTAGGTACAATTTACAATGACAGCTAAACTATCTCTTCCCCTCAATTCAGCAATGCTGACAAAAGATTTTATCTATGGTGTAGCAACAGCTTCATTTCAAATAGAAGGTGGTGCAGATGATCGATTACCCTGCATTTGGGATACATTTTGTAACACCCCCAACAAAGTTATTGATGGCTCTAACGGTTTAATAGCATGTGACCATTTTAATTTATGGCAACAAGACATAGCGTTAATTGAATCACTTGGCGTTGACGCATACCGTTTATCAATTTCTTGGCCAAGAGTTATGACAAAGTCAGGAGAATTAAACCCAGACGGTGTTAATTACTATTTAGCTATTCTGGATGCACTAAAAGCCAAAAACATCAAAGCTTTTGTAACGCTTTATCATTGGGATTTACCACAACACCTAGAAGATGAAGGTGGCTGGTTAAATAGAGAAACCGCTTATAAATTTAGAGATTATGTAAATCTAATTAGCCAAGCTTTTGGCGATCGTGTTTATTCTTATGCAACCCTTAACGAACCTTTTTGTAGTTCATTTTTAGGCTATGAAGTAGGTATTCACGCGCCAGGAAAAGTAGGTAAAGAGTTTGGTAGAAAGGCTGCTCATCATTTATTACTTGCTCATGGTTTAGCCATGGCTGTCTTAACAAAAAACAGTCCAAAATCCAAAAATGGCATTGTTCTTAACTTTACGCCTTGTTATCCAGAATCTGATTCGCAAGCGGATAAAGTAGCCACTGAATTTGCAGACGATTATTTTAATCAATGGTATATTAAGCCAATATACGATGGTGAATACCCTAGCATATTAGCGCAATTACCGACTGAACATCAGCCTGATATTAAAGACGGGGATATGGCTATTATTTCTCATCCAACAGACTTTTTAGGTGTTAATTTTTATACACGTGCTATATACCGTGCTGACGACAAAGAACATTTTTTTCAGATAGAGCCACCTGAACCAAGAACAGATATTGGCTGGGAAATATACCCAAAAGCCTTAAATGAGTTATTAGTTTCATTAAATGAAAAATACACCTTACCACCAATTTATATCACTGAAAATGGTGCAGCTATTGATGACAAAATAGTTGAAGGCGTAGTTAACGACACTGATCGGATAGAATATTATCAGCTTCACTTAAATGCTATTAATGACGCGATAGAGCATGGTGTAGATATAAAAGGATATTTTGCTTGGAGCTTAATGGACAATTTTGAATGGGCTGAAGGCTACTTAAAACGTTTTGGTATTGTTTATGTGGATTACGATAGCCAAGTAAGAACAATTAAAAATAGTGGTTTAGCATATAAAGCATTAATAACTAGTAGATAAACTGAAGGTTCTTGCCAGTTTCCTCAATATTACATTGTAATAACTAGCCCAACTAAAGAATAAAATGATCAATCCTGAATCCAAAAATAAAAATGATAGGTAATCAGATGACTAAACTCCCCTTTTACGAAAAAATAGGTTACGCCATGGGCGATGCCGCAGCTAACTTAGTTTGGCGTGGCGCTTTAGCCTACTTAGCCGTTTTTTATACTGATACTTTTGGCCTAACCGCAGCAGCCGCTGCCATGTTATTTTTGGTGGTACGCCTGTCTGATGGGGTAACCGACATTATTATGGGGATGATCGCAGACAGGACCACAACTCGTTGGGGGAAGTTTAGGCCTTGGATATTATGGTCAACCCCCTTATTAGCATTATTCATGGTATTAAGCTTTACCACACCGGATTTAAGTTATACAGGAAAGTTGGTTTATGCCTATATTACCTACATAGGTTTAACGCTTGCCTATACAGTAAATAACGTGCCCTATTCCGCCTTAATGGGAGTAATGACACCAAGTGATACTGAACGAACTAGCTTATCCGGTTTCCGTTTTGCGGGTGCATTTGCAGGTGGATTACTTGTAATGGGGTTTCTACCTGATTTAGTTGCTTATTTTGGTGCTGGTAATGATGCTCAAGGTTATCAATATACTATGTATCTTTTTGCCGTAATTTTAATTTTATTAATGGTGACAACATTCGCTACAACAAAAGAACGTGTAATACCCAACCTTGATAAATCTAATAACCTAAAATCTGAATTAATTGACTTAAGTAAAAACCTTCCTTTTATTATTCTACCGTTATTAGCCATGACATTATTCTTCTATTATCGAGACCTCTATAGCGGAATATTTTTCGTGATAATAATGGGTTCCATGTGGCTAATTATTAAGAAGTTACTCAATAATACCCCAGAGGATTTAAGTGGTACACAAAGAGATATGGTTGATTTATTAACCAACAAACCTTGGTTAATATTACTTGGTATGGGCTTTATAACCATGCTATTTAACGGCATTAAATATGGCACTATTGCCTACTACTTTAAATACCATGTGGGAAGTGAACTGTTAGCAGGAAAGTATTTTGTTATATTATTACTAGCCTCTATATTAGGAGCATTATCAACAAGTTATTTAGCAAAAAAATTAGGTAAACGTAAATTATTTATTGTGTCACTTATGCTAAGTGGCATGCTAACAGCAGCTTTTTATTGGGTGCCTCGAGGTAACCTTACGGCTATTTTTGTGTTAGGCGGCGTTGCTGAGTTTTTTGCGGCTATTATGCCAACATTATATTTCACCATGCTAGGTGATTCAGCCGATTACTCTGAGTGGAAAAATGGACGTCGTGCGACAGGTTTAATTTATTCTGCCGGCACTTTTGTTCAAAAAACCGGTGGCGGCTTTGCTGGTGCGCTGGTGTTAGTGGTGCTTGCTGGTTATGGCTACGATGGCATGGATAAATCAACTATTGAAGCATCTTTACCAGGTATGCAATTACTGATGAGTTGGATTCCTGCTGCATTCGCATTCGCAGGTGCTGCATTAATGATGATTTACCCTCTTTCAAGTACCAACAATAAACAGATTAGTGACGATTTAACTAAAAGGCGAGCCTTAGTGTGAGCGCATGAGAACTCTCGCTAGGCTCTGTAATTATTTATTATAGAGTCATATAGATTCAACTAGTTTAAGCTTTGTTTATTATGCTAAAATCGCTTTTTTTTTGAAGCCATCATTTAATGACGGATCACATATTGTAAGGTTAACATGGCGACAATTTATGAAGTATCAAGCTTGGCAGGTGTTTCACTAGCTACGGTTTCACGTGTTATTAATAATAATACTCGCGTTAGTGACAAAACACGTAAGAAAGTTGAAGAAGCTATGTCAGAACTAGGTTACCGCCCGAATTCTATTGCTCAATCGTTAGCCTCTAACCGTACAAACAGCGTTGGTATTTTAGTTTCTGAATTGCATGGCCCCTTCTTTGGTCAGATGATGGCAGGTATTGAATCTGAACTAAGAGCGGCAGGTAAGCACGTTATTATCACCACTGGACACAGTGAAGAAGATAGAGAAAAAGAAGGCATCGACTTTTTAATATCTCGTAATTGTGATGCGTTGATCGTCCATCTAGAAGGTTTGACTGATGAGTATATCATCAACCTTTCAAAAGGCAGTACGCCCATCTACTTCATGAGTAAAATAATCCCTGAACTAGAAGAAAATTGTATTTATCTAGATAATGAACTTGGCGGCTACCTTGCCGCTAAAGCACTTATTGATAAAGGGCATACTCAAATTGCTTACATTTCTGGTCCAAAATTTAAGCCTGATTCAAAAGACAGACTTATAGGTCATAAACGTGCTCTTTCTGAACATAACTTAGCATTCAATGACGAACTATATTTTGAAGGAGACTTCAAAGAAACGGGTGGTAAAGCCGGACTTAAACAGTTTTTAACTAAAAAACTGGCTTTCACAGCTTTAGTTTGTGCTAATGATGAAATGGCCTCAGGGGCAATGACTTATGCGCGCGAACATGGCTTTGCCTTACCGCAAGATTTATCCATTATAGGCTTTGATAATATTATCTTTTCGCGCCACATTTACCCAAAACTAACAACAATTGATAACCCTGTTTATGACATGGGACATATGGCGGCAAAATTAGTTTTAAAAAATGTTTATCAACAGAAAAACTTAACAATTAATCACTCTTTTGAACCAGCACTTATCAATCGGGATTCTATCGCTCAACTATAACATGAATAAGAAAACGTTAATATTGTGCCAATACTTACAGCATCTAAGTTTTAAAGTATTGGCACAATCAGAGTTACTTTATTTCAGACTTACCATTTAACAAGCTTCATATCTAACCAGCTTAATAAACTCAACAACATCTGCACTATATTTATCGGCAATAAAGCCATTTTGGCAATCGGCATGGATATAGCCTTGATAATCAATCCCTAAATAATAAAATGTCTTGCTAAATGTAGCTAAAAAATCACAATCAGCCTCTATGCTCGCCGATGTACAAACCACATAACTGGTTTTATTACGCAACTGATGCCCAAGGTCTTTTAATTCTTCCCGCTCTAATAAATCAGTCGTTCTATCAATAAAAACTTTCATCTGCGCGCTAGCAGCGTACCAATAAATAGGTGTAGCAAAAATGATTTTTTTATACTGTAAAATGTTATTCATCACCGACATAAAATCATCATTAGCATTGTTATGCTTATAATCGTAAGGAGAAATATTTTTTTCTGAAAGATCAATTACATCAATAGCTAACTCGCCACTAATCCAATCTATTAATTTTTTAGTATTTCCATTTGATCTTGCACTAGCAAAAACAGCAATAGTATCTGTCATCTATCGTTCCTAATGTCCTGTATCATAGTTATAAATTTATTAAGTTCAGCGTCGCTCAACGAAAGTAAAGCACTAATCATCATTATTTCGCTCTTCTGGTAAATCACTCAAATATTGAACAAATTCAATTTCATAACCATTAGAGTCTAAAAAATAAACATTTTTTCTAAACGTATTAACAGCCCCCGGTTTAGCTATTTCAAAGCCAACTTTTTTTAAACGAAGAATTACCGCCTCAAGGTTATTTGTTACAAACGAAAAATGCGCTAGCCCAACTTGATGACCACTTAAATCACGGTTTTCACCAATGCCATTATCATTCAGCGCAATGTATTGATAATCATCACCAAAATGCAGCCAATTACGCTCTACACCAGACCACTGATTAACCCCTTCACTTCTAATTTTCCAATGTGGTAACGCTGCTTGATAAAAACGCAGTGACTCTTTAATGTCGCTGACTACTAAATTTATATGTTCTAACCTCATATTGTTTACTTCCTATTTCTTAAAGATGATGCCACTATAAAACCTCAAGTTAAGTTGAGGTAAAGTGTTTTATTCATTTATTTTGGAGGCAATATGGAAGAAGCAAATTTAACGGTAGGGAAAGTCGCAAAGCGATGCGGTGTGAAAGTATCAGCACTGCACTTTTATGAAGAGAAAGGCTTAATTCACAGCTTGCGAAATCAAGGTAACCAACGTCAATATAAAAAAGAAGTGTTGCGGCGAGTTTCATTGATCAAAGCAGCACAAAAAATGGGCATAAGTTTAGCAAATATCAAACAAGCTTTATCAACTTTGCCAGATAATAGAACACCCACTGCTGATGATTGGTCTGTACTCGCCTTAAATTGGCAGCAAGAGTTGAATGATAGAATTCGTTATATGGAAAATATGAGAGACTACCTAACGGGCTGCATAGGCTGTGGTTGCTTATCTATGAAAAGTTGTCCCCTCTACAATGAAGATGATAAATTATCCGCACAAGGAACAGGCCCTGTTATTTTAGAAAAAAGCTATCAACAATAGCCTGAGCTAATTCCTTTCGATAGAAATTAGCAGCAATCGTTTATTGCGTAATTAAAAAATTATCTATTTTTTGTTTAACTCGCCACTTTCGTTATCTACTCTTTTTTTAATGTAGGTAAGCTTCTGCTAAACTGACACTGCTAATATTAAAATTAAGATTTGACTTATGCAACGACCGCCACTTAGACAAGCCAAAACCATTGAAAACGTATTTAATAGTGCTTATTGGCATCTTAGCCAACAAGATTTTACTATTGCTGAAATTCGTAGCAAGTTAGAGCGAAAAACGGAAAACATTGAATGGATAGAGACTGTTATTACCCAGCTTATAGAGCGTGGCTATTTAAAAAATAACCTTGAATTTACCATACGTTATTGCGAGTCTGCATTTAACAATGAAATAGGAAAAGCTGCGGTACAACACAAATTAAAAATGCGTGGGATATCGTCAAGTGATATTGAAAAAGCAATCGAGCAAGTGGTTGAAGAACAAGATATTAATTTCAATGAAATGGCAAGTAATCGGCTACAGTCTCGCTATATAACGTTTGAAGGAACGAGCAAGGAAAAAGTTTACGCTCAAATGACAACCCGAGGCTTTTCTCGCTCACAGATAGATCAAGCGTTATCACAACACCCAGCCCAGGCAACATTACGCAGTAAAATGGCAATAAAAGCTGAAAAAGCTGAGCTTGCCACTGAAATTATGAAGTTATACCGAAAAGGCAAAGGACAAACGCTTATCCTTAATGAACTCAAGCAAAACCTTATTGATGTGAGTGAGTTTGAAGAAACCCTATACCAACTGACCCTGGCCGGAGACATCGACTTTCACCAAAGTTGTAAAGAGCAATTGGCTAAAAAGAAATACGATTTATCTGATTACAAAGACAAATCTAAGGCCTATGCTTATTTATCACGCAAAGGTTTTACTAGTGATGACATAAAAGAAGTGATGACATTAGATATCGAATAGCTCCTTTAGTTAAACTTAAAACTAACTTTTTATAACCCCTTTATTTATCAAGTACTTTTCTATTTCATCTGTATGAGGTTTAAATGCGCGCCAACGACCTATAGCTTTATTATTAAGGGGCTGGCGAACTTGTACTTTGCTTGCCGTAGAAACTGGAGCATCATTTAAATGAAAATCGATACAAGCGTGTTGCCATTCTATATCACAAAATTCCACTAAGCTTTTTATTTCTTGATCGGGGTTCGCCACTAACTCTTCATATTTTACTAGCTTAATAGTGTTATGAAGTGATTGAAAGTGCTCAACGAGTTTATGAAAACGACTGTAAAACTTGGCAGTATCGAGTAAATTTAACGAATAACTATAGTAAGGATTATTAATTGAAAATAACTGACGATAACTGCCAATACAGGTATCCATAGGATCTCGTAACAAACAAATAATTTTAGCATTTGGTAAAGCTTTGGTGATTAAGTCGATATAATAAAAGTTAAATGGTAATTTATCTATAAAGTGTTTACTTCCTCCAGTTACTACACGCGTAGATTGTAAGTAACTACTTCCTAACTGTTCGTAGTTTAGTAAGTATGCTTGGTTAAGTGTTTCTATATCGAGCACATGCGGCGAAGGCGTTTGAGTCAGCTTCTTTACACATAAACCAAAGTCTTGTAATTCACCTGCCGATTGCACATCGCTATGACTTGATAAAATTCGCTCAACAAGGGTTGTTCCTGAACGTGGCATACCTAATACAAAGATAGGTTCACATGTTGGATTACCTGTACTTTTAAGCTGTTGATTATCTTCACTCAGTTTTTTAATGTGCTCAAATAACTCATTAGAAGTATTATTATCAAATGGTGCTTGATGATGTTTTGCCATCTTTCCTTGCAGTAATGCTAAATAGGCCGAATTAAAGTCACCTATATCTTGATATTCTTTTGCAAGTGCATGACCGATATGCAGTAGAGCATCAGGACTTGATACCTGCTTTGCTATTTTTTCTAATCTTGCTATATGATTTTTATCTACATTAGCTTTCGTTAGATCAGCAAGGGCGAAGTGGCTCTGATGGTGCAAAGGATTGAGTATAATAGCCTGTTCAAATGCCCTTTCTGCTTTTGTAAATAAACCTAGGAATTTAGCGCACACGCCATAGTTATAATAAAACTGCGAATATTGTGGTTTATCGGTATCACATAGCGTTAAGGCACGCTCAAAATATTCTACAGCGTATTCATGTAACCCAACTTGAGTTAATGCTACACCTAAAGTATCAGCATCCAAAGCAAATGTTATACTATTTAGTGGAATTCTTAATGCTGTTTTTTTAGCAAGCTCTAATTGCCCTGTAATTGCATAACACTTTGCTAATTGAGCGGTATATTCTATCCGACTATCACCAAATGATAGTGTTCTTTCTAGTAAACCAATTGCTTTTTTAATTTGTCCAACACGTAAATTAACCATCGCCATCAAAAAATATCCATCGGCAAAATCTGGTTTAAGCGTCACTAATTCAACCAGCGCTTTGTGCGCCTGTTGTATTATGCTTTTCTACAGGAAAGCTTTTAGCACCATTGTAAACTTCATTTCTTTCTCTACCGAAATCTGGGTATTGTGCAAGTTTTATTAAGGTGGCATCTATATTCTGTGCGTACTCTTTTGCTTGCTCATTACCCCATGAATTAATTGTCGTAGAGATTATTTTATATAAATCATCTTCTGCTAAAGGAGAAAGCCTATAGGTTGGCATTGTCGCCCTTACTTTCAGAGTGTTGTTTTACTGAAAGAGAGGCTTGTTCAAATATATCCATGACATTGTGGTTTGACGATTCGCCCGCTGCTAGCTGTTCAAAACCTTTGGCGACTTCTTCGCGTAATATTTCGAGCTGTTGATTTTTAGCTGCGTCTTTTTCAAACAACAATCTCAACCCATCACGGATAACTTCACTTGCTGAGGTATATAAGCCATCAGATACTTTCTCTGTGATTCTTCTTTCGAATTCTTTACCTAAAGTAATATTCATAATTAACTCCTAACCATCTAATGAACATATTATGCGCACTATGTGCGCGTAATTCAAGTTTGACTAAAACATAACAATAAAAGTAAAAGTCTGTGATTACTTTCTTAGCTTTATTTAATTGATATGAACACGGAACTTAAACCGTCATATGCCACCCATAGATGAAGTATCACTTTGTTTTTATAGAGCTAAGTATATGGGAGGCATTGTTGATACTCCACTTTAGGCCCTTAAACATTTAAAGCTTGACGAAAAATAGAAATAAAAAAGCCATAACATCAACATGTTATGGCTTTTTAGAAAAGCGATTTAGGCTAAAATCTACGTCGGGTAAGGAGCAGCTATTACTAGCCACCCCTCCCCTAAGAACCGTACGTGCGAATTTCCCCGCATACGGCTCAAGCCTTTATAAGTCTATACCTGAATACAGACCAGCAACTAATCGATATCGTCAACTTCTACAATAGTAAAAACCTCATCATCTTTACTACGTCTTAGAGTAAAACCTTCTAAAACAAAACCGTCCATTGCATTTATATCAATTGGCCCTCGTTCAGAAAAGTGCTTACCATAAAACTCGTTTTTAACAATGTGTCCCAAAACTCTTTTGGGATCTGCAATTACTGCATAGACTTTATCCGATTCCAAAGACATTCAAACTCCTTATGTACTATAAATAAACAATCATAAGGTTGATGCATGCAATTGTCTATGACAATTAGGGTGCAACAACACTAAGTTACTCATTTCATCACTACCACCCTTTACCTTTTCAACAATATGGTGAATATTCCATTCTGTTGTCTTCGTAATCGGGTGGCGGCACATGGCACAACATTGCTGCTGTCTGAGCCAAAGCATTAACAAAATTCGTTTACCTTGCATTGAGTCTCTCCAAATTCGCTCTTGGCGCTTTTCAAAGTATTCCTCAAATGCTAAGTCATACGGATTTGCTTCTGCTTTCATCTTAATGTGTCGCTTTATCGGTATATCATTGGTGTACGTTAACCTAACAACTCTATCGTCAGGAACAATACCCGAAAACGTCCAGTTTCTTGGTCCCACTGATTTAAAGTACTTAGCTTTAATCCAGCGTTTCTGACGATTATTATGTCGTCGTCGGCACCATTGCCACAGAAGTTTCCACACCCGATAATCCACATAATTAAAAGTTTCCTTCGCCACAATATGACGATGGTAGTTAGCCCAACCCCGAAGAATTGGATTTAACTGACTAATAAGCAACCCTGCTGTAATAGTCTTTTGCCTTTTAACTATATCGCGAACCTTCCCAAGCACACTTTTTACGCTTTTACGGCTAGGCTTGATTAACATCTTGCCATTGCTGTATTTTCGTAAATTCTGCCCAAGAAAATCAAACCCATCGTTGATATGCGTTATCACCGTTTTCTCTGGTGACAACGTAAGACCACGCTCAGCCATAAAGGCTTCAACAAGTGGCTTAACTTCATTCTCAAGTAACTCTTTCGAGATACCTGTAATAATAAAATCATCTGCGTACCTCACATAATTGACCTTGGTCTTGTAGGCGGCTTTAGTATTCTTCCTCCCAAAGTGGAAATACAATACCTCTTCCAAACCATCAAGCGCCAAATTAGCCAATACAGGAGAAATAATTCCCCCTTGTGGCGTACCTGCATTCGTTGGGTTTAACTTACCGAATTCAATGAATCCCGATTTCAGCCATTTACTAAGTACTTGTTTATCCAACATTATGTTGGCAAGTAACCAGTCATGACTGATGTTATCAAAGCAGCCCTTGATATCTCCCTCTAACACCCACTCTGCCGAGCTTTTACGACTTAAATTGACAAAACATTGTTCTATCGCATCAGCCGTAGAGCGCATTGGTCGAAAGCCATAGCTATTTCGATCTGCGGAGGTTTCCGACACTGGCTCAAGTGCTAACAGGTATAATGCCTGCATAGCCCTATCTAACATTGTCGGTATTCCTAAAGGGCGACGTTTACCGTTACTCTTTGGAATGTAAATCCTTCGCAGCGGCTTAGGTTTATACCCATGCCGTTTTAACCGAAAAATAGCCTGCCATTTACAATTTGGCGTACCCCATAACTCCCTATCAACACCAGCAGTCCTTTTGCCTCGATTCTCAGTTACCCGTTTAACGGCTAAACATTTAGCCGCAAACGAGCGCACCAACATGCGTTGTAAGGTTTTCACCCTACGCCACTGCTGCTGCTTAGTCGCCTTCGCGATCCGTACTTGTAGCCCTCTCACCTGAAGCTCAACTGAATACCAATTAATGGTATGCCAGCTTTGCGCCTGATGGGAGAACGCAGGTACAACAAATGCCGTACTCATCTTGCTTTTCTCCTGTTAGTTATAATCCAACCAGAACAAGACGTAATTATCCCCTAACGGGAAGAATTATTTCTTATCCCGTTAGGATCAAATTAAAGACGGCTTTACACGTCTATCACACGATTAAAGACCAGTTAGAAGTCAGCACCGTTTCCAGTTAGTGCATTTCGCACCTATCTAAATCATTACAATCTAGCATTAGCTTTTTCCAACCTCCTTTACCCACTTACTCAACAGTTCACCTTACGGCTCCCCTGCTCAATAATGTTTAAACTACAAAACACATTAAGCGAATAATTGGGCTTACCGAGTTCCATCAAAGTTACATAAACAACTTAGGCTCTGCCTGTCCACCGACGACTGTATGACGACGTATTTCCAGATGTAAAAGAAATAACCAGCCGCGCACCTTTTGGTTTAAGCGTATCAATAACATTTCGCTTATTGAGGTTGACGGTGTTTATCAGCAGTTCACATACGTTAGCCCTATTGTTTAGCCTAGCTCTCAGCCCGTTTATTATTAACAGACTATATTT
This sequence comes from Colwellia sp. 6_MG-2023, assembly GCF_030547765.1. Classification (NCBI taxonomy): domain Bacteria; kingdom Pseudomonadati; phylum Pseudomonadota; class Gammaproteobacteria; order Alteromonadales; family Colwelliaceae; genus Colwellia; species Colwellia sp. 6_MG-2023. The sequence continues at coordinate 68,149 of NZ_JAUOPP010000004.1, forward strand.
ACTCTCACGAGTTTAAATACTGCTTTCACAGAGATACATTGTTAGGAAGCTTCGCACAAAACCGTTACCAGTAATGCACTATCCCTAGGCTACAACCTGTCGTAAGGTTGGTCTCACTAACATATAAATGAATATGTTGAGACAATAACTTTAATGGCTTACACCAGTAGGTCTACTTTAATCGAAACTGAAAACGTTTCTTTCAATAACAATAACAAATCAATACTCCAATGGAGAAACTGATACAAATTGCTTTCAATTTTGACGCGAAAAATTATATATAAACCGGTTTTCTATTTAGTAAACTGATAAAGATCAGTTATTTTACTCTATAGTTCGCTGATAGAAATCACGATTTACTGACGGTAAAATCAGTTTGGCTTATACTAAATTCTTGCTTTTTTGATCGATGACTGAATGTCTCGTTTACAATTGTAAAACACAATTGCACGACCACTTCTAAAAGAAGTGTCCGGCATTTGGTCTTACCCCCGAATGCCGGAGTCGATTGCTATATTTGCAGGGGGTGAGTGAATGTGTTAGCATTCACTTACGGTGTAGCCTGCTAGGTTAGTGACCTACACGACTCTCGTCGCACTACATCATACCGCCCATTCCACCCATACCGCCCATGCCGCCCATATCAGGCATTGCAGGAGCGCCAGCATCTTTAACTGGTGCATCTGTGATCATAGCTTCGGTAGTTAGCATTAAACCAGCAACAGATGCAGCAAACTGAAGTGCTGAACGCGTTACTTTAGTTGGGTCAAGAATACCCATTTCTAACATATCACCATAAGAGCTGTTACCGGCATTATAACCATAGTTACCTTTACCGTTACGTACTTCATTTAACACAACTGATGCTTCGTCACCTGAGTTAGTTGCAATTTGACGTAATGGAGCAGACATTGCACGAATAGCCACGTTAATACCGTGTGTTTGATCTTCGTTAATACCCTCAAGATCTTTAATAGTTTCAGCAACTCTCACAAGTGCTACACCACCACCGGCAACAACGCCCTCTTCTACCGCAGCACGAGTTGCATGTAATGCATCTTCAACACGGGCTTTTTTCTCTTTCATTTCCATTTCAGTGGCTGCGCCAACTTTGATTACGGCAACACCGCCAGCTAATTTAGCTAAACGTTCTTGCAGTTTTTCTTTATCGTAATCTGAAGAAGAGTCTTCAATTTGACCACGAATTTGAGCAACACGTGCTTGAATGTCAGCTTCCTCGCCAACGCCATCAATAATAGTGGTGTTGTCTTTAGAAATGATTACACGCTTAGCTTGACCTAAATCTTCTAATGTTGCTTTTTCAAGTTCCATACCGATTTCTTCAGAAATAACAGTACCGCCTGTTAGCGTAGCTACATCTTGTAACATTGCTTTACGACGATCACCAAAACCTGGTGCTTTTACGGCTGCAACTTTCACAATACCGCGCATGTTGTTAACAACTAATGTTGCTAATGCTTCGCCTTCAACATCTTCAGCAATAATAAGTAAAGGTTTACCTGCTTTAGCAACGGCTTCTAAAGTCGTTAATAATTCACGAATGTTCGCAACTTTTTTATCAACAAGTAGAATGAATGGATTTTCTAATTCAACCGTGCCACTTTCTTGGTTAGTCATAAAGTAAGGTGATAAGTAACCACGATCAAACTGCATACCTTCAACAACATCAAGCTCATCAGTTAGCGCTTGACCTTCTTCAACAGTAATAACACCTTCAGTGCCTACTTTATCCATTGCTGTTGCAATGATTTTACCAACAGTTTCATCAGAGTTAGCAGAAATAGTACCTACTTGCTCAATAGCTTTATTATCAGTTACTGGTGAAGAAAGGTCTTTTAATGCAGCAACAGCAGCGATTACTGCTTTATCGATACCACGCTTAAGATCCATTGGGTTCATACCCGCAGCAATCGATTTTAAACCTTCATTAACAATAGCTTGAGCTAAAACAGTAGCAGTAGTTGTACCATCACCTGCTTCATCATTGGCTTTAGAAGCAACTTCTTTCACCATTTGTGCGCCCATGTTTTCAAACTTGTCTTCAAGTTCAATTTCTTTAGCAACACTTACACCATCTTTAGTGATCGTTGGACCACCAAAAGATTTGTCTAATACTACGTTACGACCTTTAGGGCCTAATGTTACTTTTACCGCGTCAGCTAAAATGTTTACGCCTCTAAGCATTTTTACTCTAGCGTCGTTACCAAATAATACGTCTTTTGCAGCCATGTTATTTCTTCCTATTTTTTGTGAATTTAGATGGAGCAATGCTCTACATCAAATTAAATACTTAATTATTGAGCTTACTCAACAATTGCTAAAATGTCTGATTCTGAAAGGATCAATACTTCTTCGCCGTCAATTTTCTCAGCTTTCATACCGTAACCTTCAGAGAAAATTACTTGGTCACCAATTTTTACGTCTAATGGGCGTACATCACCATTTTCTAAAATACGACCCTTACCAACAGCCACGACTTCAGCGCGAGTTGATTTTTCTGCTGCACTGCCTGTTAGCACAATGCCACCGGCTGATTTAGATTCAACTTCTTTACGTTTTACAATTACGCGATCATGTAATGGACGAATGCTCATTTATTTTCTCCTGAGAATTATTGGTTATAACAAATATGTTTGTGTGTAATTAATGGGGTTAAAAAAATACTTCACAAGTCTTTACTGTATTTTTTTGATTATTTAACTTTAACTCTGTTTTAAAAAATTTTAACTGATTGAAAAATATTAATTTAATGTTCGATTAGTTATATGATCAGATTATTCATGTAAATGCTAAGAACATGTCCCTCTCAATAAACAATTGATCAACATAAATTCAACGAAGAAATCTATCAATATAACCATGACAAAAAGGTATATTACCTGGGTTACTAGTCTTTTCGCTTAAAGTCACCTTCTAGAGTTTCGCCTTGATGATGATTTTTATCAGAAGAAATAGCTTTGTTCTGCGTGAAGGCAGTGTCGCTATCGACCGTTATATCAACTTCATTTTCATAAATATGACCATTTTCTTGCGTGAAGGTAGAAGAATGAAAATGTGCATTTGCACCAAACCCATTACCTTGACTAGTTTTAATATGCTTTTGTACTTTGCTAGCTAAAGCCTGACGGACATTAGGTATCAGTAGAAGTAAACCAAAAATATCAGTAACAAAACCTGGTGTCACCAACAGTATACCGGCTATTAATAAAACTAAAGCAGTCACTATTTCGCCTGAAGGCATCTCTCCTTCTGCCATTTTAGTTTGTACTGATTGTAAAGTAGCTAAGCCTTGATGACGTACATATTTAGCGCCAAGCCAGGCACTAAGGATCACAATAGCAATGGTTGGCCAAGCGCCAATTAGCTCCCCAACCTGCATTAACACTGTGATTTCAATAATAGGTATAATAATAAATAGCGCAAATAATAAGCGAAACATAAAGACTCCTGTTTTCTTTGTAAGATATATTGGGCTAAACGGGTCTTTTTCAAGCGTAAATGGCTTTTACTTTACTTATCACGGATATTGTTAACTTTTTTTTAAGAAACCGATGTTATCTTGTGGTGTGCTTTAGGTTTAGATATATCTAACTAATAAAAGGCGCTATTACCGCTAACGAACCTATAGCTGAGCAAATGATGCCTTATAGTTGCGACATCATTAATCAAAAAAAGTTACTGTATAAAAAACTGCAGCTATTAATAAAAACTGAAAGTGATAATTTGATACAATTAAATACTCGAATTAATAAGCTGCATCCCTACAATGTAGCTAAGAGAATGTAATTGAAGTGATTGCTTTGAATATCCAGCAAGGCAATAAGCACTATTTAAACTGGATCAGTGAAAATTAAAGTAGTACTAATGAAAAATCCATCATCATTTTTAAACTTTTTTGCTAGAACATTTATTATATTATTTGCTCTACTGCTAGGTTTAAGTTCTGCAGTTAGTAATGCACAGCAATCTATTTTTGACACATCTGGACCATCATTATTTAGTAATGACAATGAGTTTTTAAGGGTAGATCAAGCCTTTGTTTTTAACTTTGATCAAGATGAGAATTTACTGCATATTAACTTTGATATCAGCGAAGGCTATTACCTTTATCGCCATCAATTTAAATTTACGAGTGATACAGCCCGCATAGCTGAAATAGATTTACCACAAGGTATAGAGCATGAAGATGAATTTTTTGGTGTGCAACAAATTTATAAAACCGCTTTAAATTTAACACTTAATATCGAGCAAGCTGACAAAAACGCTGTTATTACAGTTAGCTATCAAGGCTGTGCTGACAAGGGATTATGTTACCCTCCAACAAAAAAACAAATTTCACTAGATCAAGTATTAGAACAAACCAACAAAAACACATCTGCTGCTGTATTATCAGCTTTACATAGTGATGCAACTGAAACGTCTTCAACACAAAAACCAGAAACCTCAATGGTTAGTGAACAACACCAACTCGCTGATATGTTAAAGCAAGGGAGCTTACTATTAACGCTAGTTGCTTTCTTTTTAGGTGGGCTTTTATTGTCATTTACGCCTTGCGTATTTCCAATGTACCCTATATTAACGGGCATTATTGTTGGTGCTGGTAATAATAATTCAACACCTTTAACTACCAAGAAAGCATTTACGTTATCGTTCTTTTACGTGCAAGGTATGGCCGTTACTTATACCTTGCTCGGTGTAGTCGTTGCACTTGCTGGCGCGCAATTCCAAGCTATTTTTCAACATCCTTATGTGTTAATTGCCCTTAGTATTTTGTTTATCTTTTTAGCCTTATCCATGTTTGGCTTGTTCAACTTAGCCCTACCTGCTAGTTGGCAAAATTATTTAAATAGTTTAAGTAATAAACAAAAAGGCGGGTCAGTTACAGGTGTTATAATGATGGGTGTCATTTCAGGCTTGGTTGCTTCCCCTTGTACCACCGCACCTTTAACCGGTGCTTTATTATATATTTCACAAACAGGTGATGTGGTATTAGGCGCTTCCGCCTTGTATGCGCTAAGTTTAGGCATGGGATTACCATTATTAGTGTTAGGTAGTTCGGGGGGGAAACTATTGCCTAAAGCTGGTGCCTGGATGAATATTATAAAAAATATTTTCGGCCTATTATTACTCGCTGTTCCAATATTTTTATTAGAGCGCTTTATTCCCCAAGTTGCCAGTGATGCGCTATGGGCAATATTGATATTAAGCTCAGCTACTTATTTATATGTGGCCAACATCAATACGGCTTCACAGTCAACAGAGAAAACCGCTAAGAGCTTTGCCTTTGGCTTGCGTTCATTAATCATTTTTCTAATGCTATTTTGGGGAGCTAATATGCTCTATCAATTATTTACTCCTAATAACGTTACATCAAATGGCAATGTAGTTAACAATAATTCAAGCAACAACGGACAATCAATAATAACGAATCAAGAGAGCCAAATTCAACATTTTACCCAAGTAACTACCTTGAAAGAATTAACAGAAGTTATTGCCCTGGCTAATAGCCAAGGTAAAACAGTCATGTTAGATTTATATGCAGATTGGTGTGTTGCTTGTAAAGAATTTGAGGAATATACTTTTCCAGATAAAAAAGTACAACAGGCACTTGCTAACTCACTTTTACTACAAGTTGATTTAACCGAAACAAGCTTGCCGCAAAATATAGAATTAATGGATCACTTCAATGTATTTGGTTTACCATCAATTTTATTTTTTGATTTAAACGGAAAAGAATTAAGCCTACAACGTGTAACTGGCTTTATGAAGGCTGACAAATTTAGTGAGCATATCAATACTATATTTTAGCAGTAGCATATACATCAACGTAAATATCATCTACCAGTCAGATACTGGTGGATGAAAGCTAACATTTACATTTCTGTTATACTTATCAGGTTTTTCCCACTTGAGTTTTCCAGTAACCATTATGAGTATATTCTTGAATAAATTCTATCAAATCTATTTCTGGCACGGGTTTCGAAAAATAATAACCTTGAATTAGATCACATTCATTTTCCGTTAAGCTTCGTAATTGAGCCGCTGTTTCTACACCTTCAGCAATAACCGTTAAGCCTAAATTTTTCACCATCGCAATAGTCGACATAATAATTTGATAATCAGCATGATTTTCTAACATGCCAAAAACAAAACTTTTATCAATTTTAATAACGTCAATTGGCATTTTTTTAATATACGCTAATGACGAATACCCTGTACCAAAATCATCAATGGCAAAGCTGAACCCCATCTCTTTCAAACTATCCATCATCACAATGGTGTGCTCTATATCTTTTACTAACGTTTGCTCTGTTAACTCTAGTTCAAAACTATCCGCAGATAAGGAGAATTCATCCAATAAGCTTTGTAAATAGTTCGGCAAATTGATATCAATAAATTGCCCAGCTGATAAATTAATAGCAATTTTAACATCCGTTAACCCTTGCTTTTTAATCATTATCGCTAACTCAAAACAACGATGAATAATCCAATAACCTAATTCAATCATGTGCTGAGAGTTTTCTAAAATAGGAATAAAGTCTTCGGGTGAAACCATACCTCGCTCAGGGTGCTTCCAACGTAGTAATGCTTCAAAGCCATATATTTTATTATCTATTGCCCTTAATTGCGGTTGTAAACTTAACGTAAACTGTTGTTTAGCAAGTGCTTGACGAACTTCTCCTTCAAGCATAACCCTGTGAGCAACCCGCTGAAACATTTCTTGGTGATAAATATGGAATTGACTACCGCCATTGTCTTTTGCTTCATACATGGCAATATCTGCATGAGCAATTAAATCTTCTGCTTTTTCACTACTCGACTCTGTATAGGAAATACCGATACTTGTTGACACATAAAAAATACTTGAGCCAAGCTTTATAGGCTCTTTAAATTCTGCAAGTAATTGCTCTGCAATATTAATCGCTTCATTTACTGAATTTAAGCCACCTAGCACCACCACAAATTCATCACCACCAAAGCGGCAGGCTAAATCCATTTTACCAACACTTAAACGTACACGATCAGCCGCTTGAATTAACAACTTATCGCCTTCGGTGTGACCGTTACTATCATTTACTTTTTTAAAGTCATCTAAATCTAAAAATAAAACCGCAACCCCACCAGGATAACGACCAATATTAGCGATTGATTTACGCAATTGATAATTCAGCATATTACGATTAGGTAAACCTGTGAGTAAATCATACATAGCAATATTTTCTAATTCTTTGGTTTTTTGTTCCACTTCAATATTTAACTGCTCTAGCTCATAACTTAACTCTAAAGCAGAGTCACTTAAAATATCGAGTTCATCAGAAAATAACATTGGTCTTTTTAATTTAATCTCTCGGAATTGATCAAACTTTTTATTGGCGAGTAAAGGAAGTGCACCTGAAAAGTGTAATAAGCGTTTCGTAAACAACCGAGCGAGGCCATAAAGAAATAACCCCAGTACCATAAAGATACCACTGAGCGACATTAAAAACTGTAGCCTATATTGTGCATTTTTTTCTTCAAAAAGCGTAACATCATCGATGAGTGACAGATAAAAATCTCTTTTATTATTATTCGCTAAAGGAAGAAAATTAACCAAATAACTTTTGCCATACTGATCTATTTTTAAGCCATCTTTAATGACTCGATCAATGTTCATTTCGTCGTTACCTACAAGAAGTGACTGTGTTAACGGCATATTAGATGATGAGATAACATTAATTTCGTTATTAAGCGTCTTAGATACTGAAGAAAAGCTTACTACAGCCACCTCACTATTTAGCGATGTATTAATTGCATAAAGCATATCAACAAGGCTTGCAGTCATAGTAATAACTAGTACATCACCATGATTATTCAATAAAGGAACACTAAGTAATAAGTAACATTGTTGTTGACATAATACTTGGTGATTAGGACTTTGAAGCCTTAATACACGATCAATATTATCGTGTGCAAACTCAGGCATTTCAGAGGTTTCAAAAAGTGAATTATTATTGGCATCAACCAACCAAATATTTTCTATATTTAAGTTTAACTGTAAACCATCGAATTGATTGGCAAGTTGTTCAGCAAAAATAGTGAAGTCTTGCTGTTGTGAAAACTTGGTAATTTCAGAGAATGATTCTAACCAAACGTTCATTTTTGAACGAAGAATGTCACTGTGTAAAGCAAACTGTACTTTACCTTGAGCTAAAGTATCTTGATGGAACTGTTTATAATCATCTTGCAGCCGAGATAACGATAATGCTGAAAACCCAACCGCTAGTATTAATAATGTTGATACGATTAAAATTAATAATTTCGTTGGAACACTAATAAACTTTTTCATCATCAATAATGTCCCAATTAAAACCAGTACATCAGTTGTACAGCATAAAGCTGCCAGTTTTTATTATTATTTAAGCTTGGATTAGGTAGAACAACAGGTGTCAATCTTCCTGTTCCCTGAACCCAATGATATTCCAAGCGTAATCGTAAGTTGCTTGAGAAATCATATGATAGACCAACAGTTGTATCTTTGTGATAACCAAAATATTCAGGAATAGTCCCACTAGACTGTAACGCTAACATTTTGCCATGTTTATCGTCTTTGTCATTATAAAACATTTCATATCGTGCCAATAACGTTAACTCTTCACTTACATTATATCGAGTTTGTAAATACATACCTTGAGCAACAGGCGCTTTATAATAATTTGGCTGATAAAAAGCTTTAGTAAGAAATTTTGATTGATATACTTCCCCGCTGAACTCCAAACTTTCCCCTTCATACAAAAAATTCATCGTATAAAAGTCAAAAGAGAATCCCCCATCGAAGAACAAGTCTGCGGTATTATTAGCCTTATAACTAAAGTCAGAGTTCAAATACGATATACCAAATCGCCAAAGTGAAAATGGCGGTTGCCAATAAACGCTAATTTGGGTTTCATCCTCTTGTTTTGCTTTACCTTGTGCATATTCACTGAGCAGAAGTTCTCCTTGTTTATCACTTAATTGAGAGGATCCATAACTCAGATTAAAATCAAAGTTACCCAGTTCATCATCACTATGACTAATTTTTATAGCGACACCATCAGATCCTACAGCGATATCTCTAAAGCCATCATAATAAACTGATTGCGGTAAAATAATACTGGGGCGCGCAAAAGGAATATCCCTAGTGCTAGAATAAAGCCAGTGGTTATTTTTAAATCGTCCTAAAAATATATTAGCTTTCCATGATGTACTTTCATATGCCGTCCAGTCTAATAAAGCATAATCAACACGAACACCTTCTGCATATCGATTACCGCCATTTAAATAAACAACTTGTCCCGCTAATCTCAGCTTATCATTTAAGCGATAAGAGGCATTTACACCTACTTCTGTTAGTTTAGGTGATACAGCCCCCTCATCATCAACGAAGTCACTGCCATCAACATTGATCACTCCTTGGGCGACAAAGCCGTGATATTGAAAATCTTGAGCAGAAAGCTTTTTCGAATATATCAATACACATAGCGTTATTAATAGACCGAAACAGAATCTTTCGATAGGTAAGTTTACCATTTTAGTTTGTAATTTTAACAACATTCACCCCCTCCACTCCTTGAGTTTTTTTAATATAACCAATTGCCCCAGGTGTCGTTCTAACTCCTTCTAGAAGCTCTTCTGGCGTGTTAACTGTAATCGGTGCGACCCCTAGCCCTGAATACGTTAATTTATTCCATATACGATCGAGTTGATAAGGGAACATTTGTAGACGCTCTTTACTAAAACGTAAATGCATAGCATGCTGACGAGGCAGAACAAAAACAGTGATTCTTTGTGCGTCGTTCCATTGCACTTGCCGCATCGTATAAATACGTCGTAATTGCGAAGTGGTTAATGTAGTTTCACTAACTGAAGGATGTATAATAACTTCAACAGCCGAGGCAGTTGCACTAATACAACCTAACAAGAGAAACAAGCATAAAAAGTAAGGTGTTTTGATAATACATTCCTTCTATACCTAACAACATTCAAAATAAACATTTGTTAGGTATTTACCAACTATTAAGCGGGGGATTTAATAATCACGGTAATTGGCAATAACTATAAAAACTTATAGTTATTTGAAAATGCTAAATAAAATCCAAAATACATCACTAAGATATCAGAAACCACATGTTTAACACAAGGAATACTTTGTTATTGCTAATAATAAATAAAAATCGCAAAGTATTATTTGTCTTACCTAATTATTTTAACTATCCCTTTAAAAACAGTGTTTTAATTATCACTATTTATCCTATCAGTGTAGTAAACAATTATAAAAATAACCATTTTTTATATCAGCAAAGAGATAAGACCAGTAATTTGCTGCTATATTCTGCGAAAACACTATAATAATCGTCAATAATAAAAAAAACGTTTTTTTATTCACAATATTATCAATTTATGTAATTATTGTGGCTAATATCAACTTTAAGGTGTTTTTAGCGAAGATGAGTACTAAGTTTGAGATTTTGGTGTTAAATGGACCTAATTTAAATATGTTAGGTAAACGTGAGCCTGAAATTTATGGTGCACAAACATTAGACGAAATAATTGACGCATTAGCAAAACAAGCACTAGCGAAAGAAATTAAACTTTCTCACTTACAATCTAACGCTGAACACTTACTTATAGAAGCAATACATAAAGCTTATAAAAAAGTAGATTTTATTATTATAAACCCTGCAGCATTTACACATACAAGTGTCGCTATTCGTGATGCTTTATTGTCAGTAGATATACCTTTTATCGAAGTACACTTATCTAATGTGCATGCAAGAGAAAAATTTAGACATCATTCGTATTTGTCTGATGTAGCAACCGGGGTGATTTGTGGCTTAGGTGCAAATGGCTATAGTTACGCACTACAATCCGCAGAAGCTTGGTTGAGAAAACGTTAAATAGCTGTTGTTAGCTGTAGTAAATAACAAAATAATAGTTAGTTATAATAACTAACTTAATATTAATTAAAGCAAATTGAAATAAGGTAACGTAATGGATATTCGTAAGATCAAAAAACTTATTGAGTTAGTAGAAGAGTCAGGCATCAATGAATTAGAAATCTCTGAGGGAGAAGAATCGGTTCGTATATGTCGCGGCGCTCCCGTAACAGCTGCTCCAGCACCAGTAATGCAAGCAGCACCGATTACAGCACCAGCTGCTGCAGCACCAGTAGCAACACCTGCAAATGAGGCAGCAGCACCAGTATTGTCTGGCCATGTTGTTCGCTCTCCAATGGTTGGTACTTTCTACGCTTCAGCATCTCCAGATTCACCTGCTTTTGCCGAAGTAGGCCAACATGTTAACGCTGGTGATACATTATGTATTATTGAAGCAATGAAGATGATGAATCAAATCGAAGCTGATAAATCAGGTGTTATCAAAGAAATACTAGCAGACAATGAAGATGCTATTGAATTTGATCAACCGCTATTCATCATTGAATAAGCCCAACCAAAAAGGGTCATTCCATGTTAGATAAAGTTGTTATCGCCAACCGTGGCGAAATTGCCTTAAGAATATTACGAGCTTGTAAAGAGCTTGGTATTAAAACTGTTGCTGTACATTCCACTGCGGATAAAAACTTGAAGCACGTCTTATTAGCAGATGAAACCATCTGTATTGGTAAGGCTCCAGCTCCCGATAGTTACCTTAATATTCCTGCGATCATAACCGCAGCAGAAGTAACTAATGCTGTTGCTATTCATCCTGGTTACGGTTTTTTAGCTGAAAATGCTGACTTTGCTGAACAGGTTGAAAAATCAGGTTTTGCCTTTATCGGCCCAAAAGCTGAAAGCATCCGAATTATGGGTGATAAAGTTGCTGCAATCAAAGCGATGAAAGTTGCAGGTGTGCCTTGCGTACCTGGTTCTGACGGTCCATTAAATGATGACGATGCAGTAAACAAAGCCCATGCTAAGCGCATTGGTTATCCAGTAATTGTTAAAGCTGCTGGTGGTGGTGGTGGTCGTGGTATGCGCGTTGTGCGTACCGAAGAAGAGTTAATCGAATCTATTGCATTAACAAAGAAAGAAGCTGGTACCATTTTTAAAAATGATATGGTTTACATGGAAAAATTCCTTGAAAACCCACGTCATGTTGAAATTCAAATCATGGCTGACGGACAAGGTTCAGCTATTCACTTAGGTGAACGTGATTGTTCAATGCAACGTCGTCATCAAAAAGTAGTTGAAGAAGCACCTGCCCCTGGTATAACACCAGAAATGCGCGCAAAAATCGGCGAACGTTGTTGTAATGCTTGTATTGAAATTAATTATCGTGGTGCTGGTACTTTCGAGTTCTTATATGAAAACGGTGAGTTCTATTTCATTGAAATGAACACACGTATTCAAGTTGAACATCCTGTAACCGAGATGATCACAGGTGTAGATTTAATTAAAGAGCAACTACGTGTAGCTGCTGGACAACCATTATCTTACACGCAAGAAGATATTAAAATTTCAGGTCATTCAATTGAGTGTCGTATTAATGCTGAAGATCCTCGTACTTTTATCCCTTCTCCGGGTAAAATTACGCGTTTTCACCCACCAGGTGGTTTAGGTGTTCGCTGGGATTCTCATATCTATGCTGACTACTCAGTACCTCCTCATTATGACTCTATGATTGGTAAACTAATCACTTGGGGTGATAATCGTGACGTAGCAATTGCACGTATGCGTAACGCACTTTCAGAGCTTGTAATAGACGGTATTAAAACAAATATCACTTTGCATCAAGATATATTAAATGATCAAGGTTTTGTAAATGGTGGGGCCAACATTCACTATTTAGAAAAGAAACTTTCTGAGTTTGTTTAAATATTTTTTTGAATACTGAATAATTAAAGCTCTGCATTTGCAGAGCTTTTTTTTTCCTAGCAACTTACGGTAAAATGTTTACCATAAACTGAATATATATCATTAAGATATTAATATGAACAACGAGTAAAAAATGACAAAACAACTAGAAAAACCTACAGCACCACAAGATGATGATTGTTGTGGCGGTGGAGCCTGTAATCCTTGTGTTTGGGATCATTATTATGCTGAATTACAAAAGTGGCGTATTGCGCAAGCAAAATTAAAAGAACAAGCGCTAGAAAAAGAGTAAAGTCGATGATGCTAGCCTTCATCAACGACTTCTCATCATCAACTCCTGAAGCTTGCTTTAGTGCATTACAGTGACTAAAGCCTATTAACCTCATATGTATTACTGGCATATACTAGTTGATAAATAGAGAAAAAATACAAACTCTCACTAATATTTTTATCATAGCGCTCTATTTGATAATGCCAGAGTCCATAATAATTTGTGCGAGTTCTTTCGCCTTAGGGCTAGCCATCAAGCCAACAACATCACCATTATTTAACATGCGAGTAAGCTCAGGATCACTGCTAAGTTGTTTAAAACGAGGGTTCTGTTTTACAACTTCGACACGAATCAACGTGGTCATAACCTCTTCAGTAAGTCTCATTTTTACCGCTGTTTTATCGGTAACATCAACATCGCCCAACACATTCGTTTCAGCTAAAATACGCTGTACCGTTTTTTTATCAAGAACAGTATTGATTTCATGCGCAGTCATTAAACCGAGCACATCTCTTTCTTCTACCATACGGCTAATCTTCTTGCTGTTCACTAATGTTTTAACATCAGGATCATTAGCGAGAAATAAACCATCTTGTATCCCTCGAGCAGGATTTTTCAAAACGTATGAAGCGACACCAACCAATTGCGGCGTCTTTGGAAATTGTTGAGCCAGCACACTATCAATAGTCCCTCCCATAAACTGTTGTGATAAATTATTGATTAGGTTATTTTGTGGTAATTCGCCATTATTCAATGCTGTATTCGCTATATTAACGAACCAAACCAAGGCTAATCCGACTCCAGCACCTATCAAACCATTAGCGATTGCACCAAACCAAGGTAATTCTGACTTTCCATCCGTTAGTTTACCAAGAATGCTAAGGAGTATTTTAAGTGTGATTGAAATGACTATCCAACTGATAACAAATATTGCAACGCCTGCAACAAAGTAAGCAACTAGCCCTTGAAGCTCTGTTTTTTCGCTGATCAGTGCTGCCCCCTTGGTTGCAAAACTTAGCGCAATAAAATAACCGCCAATTAAACTCGCGATGCGAGCAATAACTAAGCCTAAACCAAGACAATAGCCACGATAGATAAAGTAAAGTAGAACTATTGAAAACAGTATTATTCCAATCATGTATTTTTCCTTTTAAATAAGTAGTCACAAATACTAAACACTATAATGATTACATTCAAGCATCCTTACTGATAGCAAGTTGACTAAACTATTTTCTACACAAACCAATTAAAAGCCTTATAAACACAACTTATAGACTATCAACATAATATAACTACTTACATTAATATCAGAATACATTGATTGAAAATAGAGAAAATAAAACTCTATCAGGGTAGATTCTAAGTAGCTCGACACTTAACAAAATAGATATATTAAAAATGTCGCTATTGTACTTTCAAGTAATTTTCCGAGTATTGTAAGCTTTAATAGCATACATGAATGGATAGATTAATATATTATGTGCGGTATGCGAGTTAGGTGTTAGATGAGATATTAGGTGAGTTATATAAGCACGGCGATGTTCTGCCGTACTTATATTCCCCACTTTAACCAAAAGAGAGTACTACGTCTAAAAATTGAAGGTGATACCACCAAAAAATAGACGTTCACGGCCAGCCAATTTACCCTCATTTCGGCTCACCAAATATTCTTTATCAAACAAATTTTCTACACTAGCAAACAAGGTTACACCGGTATTAGGAATATAGTAATTAACCGTGGCATTCCAGATGGTATAACTAGGAATTATACCCTCAATACCATTTCCTGATTCAATGCGTGTATTTTCATCATCAGCAAATTGCCTACTCACATGCTGTACTCCAATACGTGCTTCAACACCACTAACATGTTCATAACCTAAGTCAAGGTTCGCCAAATTTTCTGGCGCATATTGCATACGATTACCATCATTAGCAGGATCTGAGGCTTTGGTATATTCTGCAGTCCATAAGTTAGTGTATGAACCGGATAGATAGACATTATTGTTCCAGTTATAAATCTCACCAAAATTAATTCGAGTCGCTAGTTCAATACCTTGTTGTTCACTTTTACCGCTATTATCAAATGTTGCACCATTATCCACGATAGTATTTTCAATATCGTTATGAAATAAAGCACCAGAGATAACAATACCTTTAACGTAATTACTTCTCATACCTAATTCGAACAAAGTACTTTCTTCAGGTACAGCACGGGCACCTGATGCATCAAGCTCTCGATCAGCACGTGATGGTGAAATACCTTGATGAACACCCGCAAAAATTGTTGTCTTCGTTATACCATTCCAAGCGACGCCAAAGCTTGGAAGAAACTCAGTATAACTGTCTGAAACACGATTCGAAGAAAAGTCATCACTGTCTCTGGTACGTACATCTTCAACACGAAAGCCCGCTGTTATTGACCAGTTATCGATATAAGTAGTGTTTTGGGCAAAATAAGATAATGCATAGGCATCAAGCGTGGTTCCTTCGCGATCTTCGCCTTCAAGTAATGCCAATTCATAATCTAAGCGTTGCGCGGTATTAACAGCATACACCTGCTCACGATGCGCTTGCTCTTGATGGTATCTAAGCCCAAAGATTGCATCATTTTCAAAGCCAAATAAGTCATGTTCAAAATCGGCTTTGCTTTCTGCTCCCCATGTATAATATTGGCGCGGAGCATGACGACCACCACAAACATTAATATCGGTGTCACCAATATCCGATACGGTTACATTACCATCATCATTTATATCCCCCACAGCATCACAGTTACGTAATCGTGATTCCCACTCACCATTAACCTCTCTACCGCTATTACTAGCACGTAAACCATTACGGAAAGTATCAGTGTAATAAGCTTGAGACTGTATCGTAAATTTATCATTAACCTCAATTTTATGAGTTAGTTGTATAACATCACGACTTTGTTCCCACAGATCTAACTCTACCGTTGGATGAGAATAAGGATCGCGCGCATATTCATCCTGAGTTAGGTAGTTTTCAGTTTGGTTACGACGATCATTGGTATGAACTATTTTTAAGCCAACTGTTTGATCGTCAGTAATTTTTAATTCGCCTTTAAAGCGATAATCTTTAACATCATACCCGCTATCATCAAAAATACCGTCGCCCTTACTTTGTGAGAAATCCAACATAAAGCCACCGGTTTCATTACCAAAGCCAACATTTGCATGTAATCCTCGGAGGGCTTGATTACCAAAGGTAGAGGTTAATGAGCCTTCAATTTCACCATTACGAGGTGCAGTTTTAGTAACAAAGTTTACAGCCCCACCTAATGTTTGCGGACCATATAAAATTTGTCCTGCACCTTTAACAACCTCTACTCGAACAACAGATGTTGAAGGTGTCGCATAATGGTTAACAGGGTCGGTGTAAGGCGCAAGTTGAAGTGGCATGCCATCTTCCATTACCATCGCTTTCGCACTTCGACGAGGATTCTGGCCACGAATACCAATATTTAAATCAAAACTCATGCTGCCATCAGGAACTACCATTATGCCTGGCAAGGTTCTTAATTGTTCATTGATGGATAATGGACGGCGTGACTCAAGGTATTCTTTATCAATAATATCAAATGAACCTGCAACAGCTTCAAGTCTGTCCGGTAAAATGCCAGTAACTGTCAATTTATCCATTTCAGCAGTCGCAGTATCTTCTGCATATGTCGTATAAGGTACTAATAATAACGACGACAGTATAGCCGTACTGATTAATGTTGGTTTGAGAGTCATCTTGTTTCATTCTCTTTATTATTATAAAGATATTATATTAGTCACCATAAGAGAGACTTCATATAGGAAAAATTCCTGAATGAAATAAATCACGAAAATAATTTAACAATTGAGCTAAGAATTTGTATTCACAAGGCTTAACTGCTACTTAACTACTAACAGTTAACTGCTAAAAGTGAACAACTCACAATTAATCTACAGTTTTAATGGTCACTTCAATTTTTTTACTATCACCCACAAACCATTTTTGTACGTAGATTGATCCTAAAACAGGTGGCATCCCATTTTCTGGCACTTCTTTATAACGAACACTATTTTTGTTGTGCTTTTCCAGTTCAAACTGAATTACTTTTTCCGACATAACTACCTCTACAGTTTTAATAAATTTGGCTTTTCAGCTGAATAATAAGGTATTTCTACTACAGGGTAAATTTTATCGTTATGCGCTAAGACAAGATTTAACTACGTGATGTGATTTTTTAGATAAGTAGCTATTTGAGTAGAGGTGATGCTCATCACTTGGTCATATTGAACGTGATAAAGCCGACAATATTTAATTTTAGCAAGTGCTAAGCTCATACTAATAAAAGCATCATCTTGACTGAGGCTCAGTAAACATTGAGCGATATTGTCTAAATATGTATCCGGGTTTACATCAAAGGCACTATATATTGCTAAGTATTTAGAGTTATTAATCACTAATGCTTGGGTCGCATAGCAATTACCTTCGTAACGATGCGCTAAAAATTTGGGGTAGGCGCTAATAATATAACTGGTAATATTAGCCAGTATTTTACCTTCTGCATTAATCTTTGCTAGCCATAATCCGTTATTTTGATCATTTACATACACGTGCTCAGATGACTGATTTAATACCGTACTCTCTAATTGAATTTTTGCTTCTTGGTATAAATTTGAAAAGAGCTTTGGTAGCACAGTTTTATGAGTGAATTCTTTTTCATCACTATTAACTAAAAAAGTCTTATCCCTCTGTGCTACTAACTTACTAGATAGCATAGCAAGTGCCGGTATTAAATGGCGACTCGCTGATGTTAGTGAAGTATCACTGTTGATCAATACTTGCTTACTCGAGCTCTCCACTTCATTGTAATCGTCAATTTCTTGATAATAAGGATCCTGCAACCATGAGTGATACAGAGTAATAAGTTTGTTAATCTCAGGAGAATACTTGGTGCTATCTTGCTCATTAGCATCAATATTATGTGCATTGGTACTGTATTCCTCTAATGCTATTGCTACCTTGTTTAATTCACTAGACGGCTTAGGTAATGATGCGACTATATTTGCAATTTCTTTAACATCGGCGTTCGCAGTAACTAAGGTAATATTGTCTGCTTGATAAAAACGTTGATGAAAATGAGTTAAATCGTTAATTGATAATTCACCAATTGACGTACTTATCCCCCCATAACTAATCTCACTGCTTTTGTCTTTTTTAGCACTGTTTTTATTATTGCCTTTTTCTGCTTGTTCTACGCCTAATAACTCTCGATAGATAACCCCTTTTTCATCGCCATCATGAATTTCATACTGTAAATCAGTATCGGTAAACACGGGATTGAATAAACCATTTAATAAATAATTTATAGCCAACTTAAACGTATGTCGGCATTGACTTTGACAGTGAAAATGAGTGGTTTGAGCTAATGTCGAGGCATTGATTTTAACATCGGTTAACGAGAGTAATTGAAATAAAGTTTCCGGTTTAGGGAAAGCTTTACTACCACGAAACACAAAATGCTCTACGCCATGAGCAACCCCGCTGTTATCAAATATTGGGGTATTTACAACAAAAAGCGCACTAAAACCGCTATTATCTACAATATTTATATGTTTTAAACCGTTTTTGTGGCGATAAATATCTTCTGATAATAGCGTTTCTAACATCATATTTTTATACGTGTAATATTTAATTGTGTATTTTCAGCATGCTTCATCGCTTTTTGATTTACACGCATAACGATCGGGTTTGATGGGCTAGTTGCACTGGCAATCGCCTCTTGAATTAAATGGTGATCTTCCGATTTACTACAAACAGGATCGGTTTTATGCATATCACCAGTCATCATGAATGCCTGACAACGACACCCGCCAAAGTCTTTCTCTTTTTCATCACACCCTTTACATGGTTGCGGCATCCAATCATCACCACGAAAATAATCAAAAGAAAAATCTTGTTGCCATATATCGTTGATAGACTTATCTTTGACATTTGGAAAAGTCAGAGGCAACATTTTTGCACTATGACAAGGTAGCGCAGATCCGTCAGGCGTAACGGTTAAAAAGGTTGATCCCCAACCATTCATACACGCTTTTGGACGAGTTTCAAAATAGTCAGGCGTTACAAAAATAAAGTGCGGTCCCCTACCACCTTGCTGATCTCTGAATTCATTTACAATACGTTCTGCTTCAACTAATTGCTCTCGAGAAGGTAATAAATGATCACGGTTTTCATACGCCCAACCATAATATTGTGCAGTGGCTAGCTCAACATAATCAGCTTCTAGCTCACAACTTAAACGCATAATAGCTTCAATTTGATCAAGATTTTGTTTCGATAAAACAAAGTTAAGCACCATAGGATAGCCTTGAGCTTTAACCGATTTAGCCATATTAAACTTTTGCTGGTAGGCATTACCACGACCGGCAATGGCATCGTTTAATTCAGGATCAGCACCTTGAAAACTAATTTGTATATGATCTAAGCCTGCTTCTTTTAGTTTTGCGATGCGCTTTTCAGTTAACCCAATACCAGAGGTAATTAAGTTAGTGTAAAAACCTAAATCCCTCGCCTGCTTTACTAAAGCTTCTAAGTCTTTGCGTAGCAATGGCTCACCGCCAGAAAAGCCAAGCTGTACTGCTCCCATATCCCTTGCTTCACTAAATACTTTCTGCCACTGCTCTGTGGTTAACTCATTTTTAGTTTCGCTTAATTGGGTTGGATTTGAACAGTAAGGGCAATGCAATGGACAATCATAGGTTAATTCCGCCAGTAACCAAAGCGGAGGCCCAACAAGTGTCTTGGTGTCTTTTTTTAATGCCTCAGTTACTGCTTGGCTAGTCATGATAAAGCCACTTCTTCTCAATTGCGGTAGTGATAAACTCATTCACGTCGGTAGCTAAATTACCCGCATCAGGAAATTTAGCATGTAATACATCGGTAATTTCCTGTACATTTTTTTGCCCATCAATAAGCTGCATAATTTCGCCAGCACCACCGTTAAGCTTAACCATACCTTCTGGAAATAATAACACGAAGCAATCTTGTGCTTTTTCCCATTGGAAACGGAACATTCTATTAAGGGACGGTGTCATGGTTGGTGTAATCGTTAATGTGCTCACTTAAATATACCTTTATGATAAATAGGGTTATTAATTGCCTCTTGACCAAGTATGTCTTGATAAGGAGCTCTGCCTTGTTGATAAGCTAAACTCATTGAATCTAGCATACTCCACAGAATATCCAGTTTGAATTGCAGAATATTTAGCGCTTCTTCTTGTGCTTCACGGGTAGTAAAGTAATCTAAGGTTATTTGTAAACCATGACTAACATCACGACGCGCTTGCGATAAACGCATTTGGAAATAACGTAAACCGTCAGGTTTTATCCATGGGTAATTTTGAGGCCAACTATCAAGGCGGCTTTGATGTATTTTAGGTGCAAACATTTCGGTTAATGATGAACAAGCAGCTTGTTGCCAATTAGCGCTGCGAGCAAAATTCACATAAGCATCGACCGCGAAACGAACACCTGGCAATACAAATTTTTCATCTAATAAATCCTGTCGGTCTAAGCCAACAGCTTCACCTAAACGTAACCAAGCTTCAATTCCTCCTAGGGCTTCATCACCAATACAGCCGTCATGATCAAGAATACGTTGCACCCATAAGCGTCTAGTTTCCATATCTCGGCAATTAGCCATAATTGCCGCATCTTTAATTGGTATATTCAATTGATAATAAAAGCGATTTGCTACCCAGCCTTGAATTTCTTCTTTACTACATTTACCTTCGTGCATCGCAATATGAAAAGGATGGTTAATATGATAGAGCTGACCTTTATCTTTAAGTTTTTGTTCAAACTGCTCTCTGGTCCAAGCTTGCATAAAAAGGATCCTTTAAGTGTAATTAAATCGTTATTTCCATGCCATCTGTGGCAATTTCTACACCATTGTCTAAAACAAACTGATGTTGAGGAGATTCTTCATTTAAAATAGGGTTTGTGTTGTTGATATGTATTAGGATTTTTCGATCTATTGTAAATTTATTCAATAAAGCGACGGTACCATAATCACCATTGACTGGCATATGTCCCATTTCTGACCCTAATTTAGTGCCAACACCTTGCGCAATCATTTCATCATCAAGCCATAGCGTACCATCAATAAGCACACAGCTAGCTTCTGAAAGTATACGTTCAACTTCAGCGGTACTTTCAACAATTCCCGGTAAGTAGAATAAATATTTACCGGTACTTTTATCAATAATTTTTAAACCAATATTATTACCGTCAACCACTTTATCTCTATAACGCGAATAAGGTGGAGCATTTGACTCAATAATAACGGGAAGGAATTCGATGCCTTCAACGCCGGTAACACCAAATGGTGCACGTTGTTCAGTATCAATTTTGTTAAAGCTGAGTCCACCGTGCCAATGCTCTAGCAAATTAAATAATGGAAAAGCCGTTGATAAGTCTTCATAAACAACATCACTACAGTAAACATCAAGCGGTAACCCTTCGCGCAACGTTAACAAACCTGTGGTGTGGTCTATTTGGCTGTCAGTTAATATTGCGGCACGAATGTTAGTACCACGACTGCCTTCTTCAGGCCAAAGTTGTGGAGATTGATTTATTTGTTCACGGATATCTGGTGATGCATTGATCAATACCCAGTCTTTGCCATTTTGGCTAACTGCAATAGATGATTGTGTACGCGCCGTTGCTTTAATGCTGCCATCGCGTAAGCCTTTACAATTTGCGCAGTGACAATTCCATTGAGGAAACCCGCCGCCAGCAGCAGAGCCTAGAACTAAAATTTTCATATGTGCCTCGAAATCAAGACAAAGGGGAAGTTAGAAATTAACTAGTGATAACTAATTACCTCAGGTTTTAAGCAAAAGTATACTGAGGTAATTTTTTGTATTAATTTATTCGTCTTGCTCAAATTAACGATTACTGATGTAAAGCGTTACTTCAAATCCTAAACGCATTTCTTCAAAGTTAGGTTTAGTCCACATAATATATTCCTCGCTGGTTGATGATATTAATTTATGTTCTTGCTTACATTGCATTCATAAGCACCCTTTTACTATATTTAATTTTCATTTATTAAACATCATACTTTAGAAGGAAATGAAACCGTATGACGGATGAGTTGTTCCATAATGTAACTTTTAAATCGATTGTTTAATTTTACATATCCTTTAAATAACATTTAAAAACAATGAGTTAAATTCACTTGAAAGCTACATATCATAAACTAGAAAATACCGTTAATTATGCTGTTATATATGTATATATTTCTACATGTAATTTCCATTGTGCTTTTTACAACCTTATTTGTTTGCTGCAAAATCGTCAGTTGCCTGTACTAAAGCATCAATGATTTTCGCTTCATTTGCAACATGACCGGCCATTTCAATAATTGATAATTCAGCTTCAGGCCAGTGTTGCTTTAATTGCCACGCCTGCGTCAGAGGACATACCATATCATAACGACCATGAATAATTTTTGTCGGTATATGTCGTATGCTTTTTATATTTTCAAGTAAAGGTTCATCACTAATAAAGCACTTGTTTATTGAATAATATAACTGAATAATTGAAGGGACTTTGTCGTCTTCAGCTATTTTATTTTCTTTGAAATCAACTACGTTTTGCCAATAGATAAGGTTTGCTTCCCAGTATTCTAATTTGCTAAAAATACGGTTTGAAGTCTGAATATTATCACTGGTGAGTTGCTGATATATCATTGACAAAGGCTCTGTTACTTGTTCTAAAGGTAAACCTTTCACCAAATGACTCCATGCATCAGGAAATATTTTAGCCGCACCATTTGCGCTATACACCCAACCAATATCTTCAGCGCGCCCCAAAAAAACACCACGTAGTATTAAACCAGATACGTATTGCGAAAAGTTTTTCGCATAATGTAAGCCAAGTGTCGTGCCCCAAGAGCCACCAAAAATTAACCACTGGTCAATATTAAGGTGTTGGCGTATCGCTTCTATATCTTGAATAAGGTTAGCGGTTGTATTGTGTGCTAAAGCGCCATAAGGTCGAGAGCGCCCACAACCTCGTTGATCAAACAAAATAATATGATACAGCTTAGGATCAAAGAAACATCGATGGGATGCTCTACAACCCGAGCCTGGGCCACCGTGTAAAAAAAGCACAGGAATACCTGTTGGATTTCCACATTGTTCAACATAAAGCTGATGCTCAACAGCTGCCTCTTCATCGCCTAATTCAATATTGGCCACATTTAAGTAATAATGATGAAAAGGTTCAATAGCGGGATACAGTGATAGCAATAACTTATACCTTCTCTTGATGATTAAAACTGGCGATAGTATTTGCCATTACTGTTTTGTTGATTAGTGTTGGTTTATAAAAATAATTTTTATCGTCTTTTAAAAAAGACGCCATTGTTTTCAATACATGAACTTGATTCGGATAGTCATCAAAACGCTTGTGACCCCAATCCCCAGAATTGCTAATAAATAAATCAAACAATGTCATTTGCACTGAGTATTTTATATTCTTTAATTCAGTAAATTGTGATCCCTTAGAAGTATCTAAGAAACTACCACCAAACTCAGATTTTACTTCGATTTTAGTTTTCGAGTATTTTTTCTCACCTGTCAGCTCTATCGTACAAACAAGTGTATCTAGGTTCATATTGATTGAGCCATGTTCATACGTTATATCCATACATCGCTTTTTATTATGAGTAAATTTTCCCGCCAGTATATCGATTTCACAATTACAGCTAGTACCTGATAAACGCACTAAGCTAGCACCTAATTCATCGGCTGAACATTTCACAATTTCAGGTATATCTTCTAATAAATACCATTCAGATTTTAATTCGGATAAGTTAACGTCTGTTTTTAGAATGTTGGCAAGCAAAGTGATCGGATGTACTAATGTTTCGTAATAAAAACCACCGGTCTCTTTTTTTAGTGCCCAATCACGTTTATCAATGTCTTCAAGAAAAGTAATGTCTATTTTTTTTACTTCACCTAACAAGCCTTGAATATAAGCTAAGGTGCTTGGTGCAACTTTTTCATTAAGCGGTTCATTATTTACATTTACGATTGAAATATTGACGAACCGATTATAGTTAGGATTTAACGATAGAAAGTAATTAAGAGCTATCGCTTTTTCGAGCCAATAATAACTAAACAAGAAACCTTTACTCATTATTGTATCAACGTTATCGGCTAGCGCCATTAGCTCTAACTCACTTCCTACAATAGGTTTTTCAACACCAAAAACAATCCCCTCTTTGCTTAAAGCATCTATATACGTAATGTGCTCAGCAGTTGGTGTTGCGATAACAGCATAAGATGAACTCTTTTTAATATAGTCGACAATTTTTTTTGTTGTGTTACCGCCTTCCCCTGCTTCTGAGGCATCAAAATATCGAATGCCTTGAGCATTTAATGCCTGTTTAAACTGCGGACAAATAGTATCGCTTGCTATTGCTATTTGTTTGTTTGAGTAAAAACCACGATCTTTTAAGGCTGGTAACATTCTTTTTTGCACAACATCCCCCGCCCCTATTATTGTAATATTTGGTCTGCGTCTAACGGGAATGGCTGGTATAAGGTTAATAATATTCGCTATGATCAGTACCGTATACATATAGCCTAATAGTGACAGCGTTAATTTAAAGTTCGCAGAAATATCATTTGTTATTGCCGGGAAGTTCAAAATTGTCGCAATCACTTCACTGACATTAACATCAATAATGCTAGCGATTAAAAAGAACTGAGTGGCGAGTACTAAGGGCAAGGTAATAAAGTATTCAGCTTCATTAAAAATAGAAAGATGCTTTTCAATCAAAATTCTAAACAATAAGTAATAGAATACCCAAACAATTGATTCAAATAAAAAGTAGCAAAGATAAACAGTTAAAATGAGATTGGGCAATCCCTCTAGCGCAAACATAGGTTGGAATATGCCAAGGTTAATCCAGGCCATACTTTTTAAAAAATATAAAATAGCGGAAAAAGAAAATACCGCTAATAAGTAATACTCGGTATCGCGCGCATGTATATCTACTCGCTCTTTACTATCATTTATTTTAGAAGACTTATTGCGTTGTAATGCTTTGAGCAGCTGTAACAGCGAAGTAAAGCGGAATACATATATACACCAGTAAACTACTTTAGCAATTAAACTATGCTTGGCTCCCCAACTATAAGATTCATAATGAGGTGGTGTGCTAATTTTTTTGAATAAGCCCTTCTTTTCGTTATCACCTTTATTTTTTTTAGTGCTACTCAACTTATTAATGCCATTTATAGATATACAGTTCTCACTATAGTCTCAAAAATTCAAAGCGAGTGAAAGTAGATAATAGAAGGCCACAGCTTATTTCACAAAGCGCTAAAATTGTTGTAATGACATTGTTAAGTTTTTGAGATATCAATTAAATAAAAACAGTTGACCTTACAACCATGGTAAGGTTTAACCTAGTGTTAGTTTACAACTCAATACACAATTTAAGTGAGAGGCTTATGAATACGACAATACAACTCACAATTAACGGTATGTCCTGTGCATCATGTGTAGGCCGTGTTGAAAAGGCGCTACACAAGGTGAGCGGAGTAACGGAAGTTACCGTTAACCTAGCAACTGAAACAGCCATTATTCAAGGCAGTGCCAGTTATCATGATTTAGTGACGGCAGTTACCGAGGCTGGTTATCAAGTGCCATTAACGCTAAAGCAATTTGGAATTGGTAAAATGACTTGTGCTTCTTGTGTTACTAGAGTCGAACAAGCCTTAGGTAAAGTAGCCGGCGTAGTTAGCGCGTCAGTCAATCTCGCGACAGAGCAAGCGCAAGTAAACATACTATCTTTTGTAACCGACGAGCAATTAGAACAAGCCGTAACACAAGCCGGTTATCTCTTTATCCCATTAAATACTGACAGTAAGTTAAACCAAACCAATAAAAGTGAGCCTTTTTATAGTAAAGCTTGGTGGCCTGTATTAGGTGCAGGCTTACTAACCTTACCATTGGTATTCCCTATGTTAGGTATGCTATTTGGTCAAGAGTGGATGTTACCGTCTTTTTGGCAATGGCTACTAGCGACACCTGTTCAATTCTATTTTGGTGCTCGTTTTTATCGCGCTGGCTGGGGAGCACTCAAAGCAAGAATGGGTAATATGGATCTTCTAGTATCTATCGGTACAAGTGCCGCTTATGGATTATCTTTGTACTTATGGTGGACCTTTAATAGTGATCAAGGCATGCCTCACTTATATTTTGAAAGTAGTAGTGCGGTCATCACCTTGGTTCTGTTAGGTAAATATTTAGAACACAAGGCAAAACGTCGTACTACAGATGCCTTAAGATCGTTAGAGAACTTGAAGCCTGTTGAGGCAACAGTACTACGTTTAAGTAAATGGCAAAAAGTCTCAGTGTCATCAGTACTGTCAGGTGAAACAGTAAAAGTAATTCCAGGTGAAAGAGTACCTGTGGATGGAGAAATTCTACAAGGAAAAAGTCACTTAGATGAAGCCTTAATTAGTGGTGAATCTGTCCCTGTTAGTAAAAAAGAAGGCGATATTGTTACAGGTGGATCTCTGAACTTAGACGGTATTCTTGAAATTCGTACCACCAATGTTGGTACCGAATCAACGTTATCTAAAATTATTCAACTCGTTGAACAAGCCCAAGGAGCAAAAGCGCCCGTACAAGCCATCGTTGATAAAGTCAGTAGTATTTTCATCCCCGTAGTTTTACTGGTTGCCATCACTACGCTATTGGTGACGGGAATAATATTTGATGACTGGACCAGCGCTATTCTCAATGCGGTGGCCGTTCTAGTTATTGCTTGCCCGTGTGCTCTTGGCTTGGCAACCCCTGCTGCTATTATGGCAGGCACAGGAACTGCTGCCAGATTCGGTGTATTAGTTAAAGATGCCATTGCACTAGAACAGGCAAAAAATATCGACCTCGTCGTCTTTGATAAAACAGGTACCTTAACTCAAGGTAAACCTGTTTTAAATGAAGTGACTGTTATCAATGGCACGGAAGCAGAAGTATTACAATTAGCTTATTCCCTACAAATAAATAGTGAACACCCTTTAGGTAAAGCCGTGGTAGACAAAGCTTTAAATCAAGAAATTCAACCAGTAACAATAGAAGAGTTTCAAGTTGTTGCCGGTTATGGAGCAAAAGGTAATATTGGCAATAATTCATTAATGATGGGCAGTAGTCACTGGATGCAAGAGTTGGGAATAAATCTACCAACTGAGCAAATAAAAATACCTGGAGCCTCTGTTTCTTGGTTGGCTAGCCAGCAAGCAGATGAAATAAAATTACTTGCCCTGTTTTGTTTTAATGATGAACTGAAGTCTGATGCGCTATTAGCGGTAAAAACGTTGCAACAAGAAGGCATAAGGGTCGCTATTCTTACTGGCGACAGTCAAGCTAGTGCAACATGGGTTGCGACAAAATTACAGTTGGACGATTTCAAAGCTGAAGTACTTCCAGCAGATAAAGCTAAATATATTCGTCAATATCAAGAGCAAGGTTACCAAGTAGCTATGGTAGGTGATGGTATTAACGATGCTCCTGCCCTTGCACAAGCTGATTTAGGAATAGCAATGGCGTCGGGTACCGATGTTGCCGTTAGCGCCTCAGCTATTACTTTAATGCGTAGTAAACCAAGCTTAGTAGCCACAGCACTAACTATTTCAAGGCTCACTTACCGTAAAATAAAACAAAACCTTTTTTGGGCCTTTATCTTCAACGCAATAGGAATACCACTTGCTGCTTTTGGTTACCTCGACCCTATTATTGCGGGTGCCGCAATGGCATTTAGTAGCTTATTTGTAGTGAGTAATGCTTTGCTATTACAACGTTGGTCAATGAAGGAGAAATAACATGGATACACTGGTCACCATAGGTAAAGCTGCTAGCTTAACAGGCATATCGGCTAAAATGATTCGCTACTATGAAGACATCGGCGTGTTAAAAAAAGCCAGCCGTACTGAGGCCGGTTATCGATTATATAATCAAACCCAATTACAACAATTGGGTTTTATCCGACGTTCGAGAAACTTAGGGTTTTCCATGGCAGAAATTCAATCACTACTGAAATTCTGGTTAGACAGTGATAGAGAAAGTCGTCAGGTAAAACAACTCGCACAAAATCATTTACAAGATATTAATGAAAAGATCTTAGCGCTAGAGAAAATGAAAACAGTGCTGCAAGAATTAGCAGATAAGTGTGATGGTGATGATAATGCTAAATGCCCAATTCTAGAAGGTTTAGCAGAGTTTTCTTCTTAGTTAATAAGCAGAAGAATAAAGTGAGAGCAGCTAATTAGCTTAAAAAAATAACTATAATGTGAGAAAGTAATATTTATGTTAGTGGGTAATTTCACTGAAGGCATTGAGGAAAAGTGGTGGCCCCTCAGTGATTTGAACACTGGACCTACCGATTATGAGTCGGGCGCTCTAACCAACTGAGCTAAGGGGCCATATACATAAGATGTATATACTTAACTGAACAATTAAAGGTAAACAGTCCAATTAAGCGCGAGCAGTATAAGCATTTTTTATTTTAATGTCACCATCTGAATAGTAAAAAACAAATAAAATTGGTTTGATTGTTGTATTAATAGTCAAATTGCTTATTTGATTATTATTAACCTTATATTCTTTTCAATATTTATACTCATTGAATTAATATTAATTCAATCAGTTCCATTTAGCTAGAGAAGCAAGAGTTTAACAAAATCATATCATTGAATACTATTTTACTTTTACTTGGCTAACAACAGTTAAAAACAAAAAAAGAGTATGCTAGCTAGGCTAACATACTCTTTTTCTTATCATTCAAACTCAGTTATTTGATGCTAAACAGCAATACTGCTTACTCACCATCTAAGAAGCTTTTTAACTGCTCTGAGCGCGAAGGATGGCGTAATTTACGTAATGCTTTCGCTTCAATTTGACGAATACGTTCACGTGTTACATCAAACTGCTTACCAACCTCTTCTAAGGTGTGATCAGTGTTCATATCAATACCGAAACGCATTCTAAGTACTTTAGCTTCACGAGCTGTTAAACCGGCAAGTACTTCATGGGTAGCGCCTTTAAGGTTCTCTGACGTAGCAGAATCAACAGGTAATTCACCACTACCATCTTCAATAAAGTCACCTAAATGCGAATCTTCATCATCACCAATTGGCGTTTCCATTGAAATTGGCTCTTTAGCTATTTTCAATACCTTACGAATTTTATCTTCAGGCATGATCATGCGTTCAGCTAATTCTTCAGGTGTTGGCTCACGTCCCATTTCTTGTAACATTTGGCGAGAAACACGATTTAATTTGTTGATCGTTTCAATCATATGTACTGGTATACGAATTGTTCTCGCTTGGTCGGCAATTGAACGGGTAATTGCTTGACGAATCCACCAAGTTGCATAAGTTGAGAACTTATAACCACGACGGTATTCAAACTTATCAACGGCTTTCATCAAACCAATGTTACCTTCTTGGATTAAATCTAAGAATTGTAAGCCACGGTTTGTGTATTTTTTAGCAATAGAGATAACCAAACGCAAGTTGGCTTCAACCATTTCCTTCTTCGCTCGGCGTGCTTTCGCTTCACCAATTGACATACGGCGGTTGATATCTTTAATACCATGTATATTTAGGTGTGTTTCTTCTTCAATTTGATTCAGTTTGTAGATACAACGTTCAACGTCATGTTCAATATCAGAAAGCTTAGCTGAGTAGCTATGCCCTGCTGCTTTTTGTTCTTCAAACCAATCTTTTGATGTTTCATTACCTGGGAAGATTTTGATAAAAGTTGTTTTAGGCATACCCGCGCCTACAACACAGTGCTTCATGATTAAGCGCTCCTGAACACGTAATCGGTCCATGACACTACGCATGTTCTTCACTAATCTATCAAATAATTTAGGTATTAGACGGAATTCTTTAAATACTTCGGCGACGTCATCAATTGCTTCTTGCGCATCTTTGTGACCACGACCTTTTTTCTCAATAATCTTATTGGCTACTTCGTACACATCACGCAGAGCCATAAATTTTTCACGTGCTAATTCAGGATCAGGACCAGTATCTTCTTCATCCTCATCTTCATCATCAACATCACTGTCGTCTTTATCTTCATCATCTAAATCTTCTTTTGATAATTCAGATCCAACATGTGTAGCTGCTGCGGCAACTTCTTCGTCTTCGGCATCAGGGTCTAAAAAGCCGACAATAATGTCTGTTAAACGTACTTCTTCCGCTTCAAAGTTATCCCACATTTCCAATAAATAATTGATCGCAGGTGGATATTCAGAAACACTATGTTGTACTTCTTTAATACCTTCTTCGATACGCTTGGCAATAACAATTTCGCCTTTACGTGTCAGTAATTCTACTGTACCCATTTCTCGCATGTACATGCGAACAGGGTCAGTTGTACGGCCAATTTCACTTTCTACGGTTGCTAATGCCTGTGCTGCGGCTTCTGCAGCATCTTCATCGGTATTAGCTTCGCTCATCATTAACGTATCTGCATCAGGGGCATTTTCAAAAACTTGAATTCCCATGTCGTTAATCATGCTAACAATATCTTCGACTTGGTCTGAATCGATAATATCTTGTGGTAGATGATCGTTAACTTGCGCAAACGTTAAATAACCTTGCTCTTTACCTTTGGTTATTAAATCTTTCAATCTAGATTGAGGAGCTTGTTCCATTGACGAGTGTCCACCTATGTCTGGTATATATTACTGTTAAAAAACAATATTGTAAAAATGGGGTAGTAAAAATTGCACAAATAAATTAGGCGGGAGATTATAGCGAGTTTTTCACTCGATTTCCACCATTGAATTCATGTATTAAGTCTCTACTTATTTTTAAATAACAATTCAAATCAACTAAAGTATAGTTACTAAAACCCGTTATGTGTAGCTAGGCGTTAAGTATCGCTTGTAACTCTTGTCTTTCTTGTAATGTTATTTGTTTAACACGTGCTTTTTGTAATAAAAATTCAGTACGTTTTTCAACAAAATCATTCAATAGTTTTTCAATACTATCAAGAAAAACATCAGCAGCAGTTTCAGCAGTAACATGATGTTGCCAACACATTAATTTTGCTAACTGATTACCTGTTTCTGTACCTCGAAAATACTCTAATAACTGTGCCGTTTTTATTTCAGGATTTTGTTGGCATAATTTCAGTAATTGGGTCAATAACTCTATCCCAGGAACTTGTAATGGCGCTAATGCTGAAATATCTCCTAGCTCGTTTACAATATGGGGATGCTCAAGTAGTAATGCAATAGCTAATCTAACCGGTGTTGTTTTTGTAGTGCCCTGCGGTTTTTTAATTTTTTCTTGTTTGTTGATATTTTTAGCTATTTTAGCTAAAAACTGTTCACTACCTGTACCAAAATTATTTGCAATATCATTAATAATTGCATCTTTTAGTACACTATCTGGCATTTTCATTAGGTAAGGTTGAAAAGAATCAACTAACGCAGCCCTACCTTCTAATGAGTTCATTTCAACTTGACTCATTAATTGTTCAACTAAAAATTTAGATAAAGGCATCGCTTCATCTAAAATACCTTCAAATACTTTTTGTCCTTTTTTACGGATCAATGAATCAGGATCTTCACCATCGGGTACAAAAACAAATTTTAATGAAAAACCATCACGAATTAATGGTAACGCATTTTCCATCGCTCGCCATGCAGCATCACGACCTGCTCGATCCCCATCGTAGCAACAAATCACTTCTTTTACGGTACGAAATAAGGTTTGTAATTGCTCTGGTGTAGTTGATGTGCCTAATGAGGCCACAGCATAATCAACGCCATGCTGTGCTAATGCCACAACATCCATATAGCCTTCAACAACAACGAGTCGTTCAAGGTTCTTATTGGCTTGTTTCGCTTCATATAAACCATAGAGCTCTTGGCCTTTATGATAAACACGTGTTTCTGGTGAGTTTAAATATTTAGGTTTTTCATCACCTAAAACCCGACCACCAAAAGCAATTACTCGGCCGCGTTTATCACGAATAGGAAACATAATACGGCCACGAAATCTGTCATATGGACGGTTTTTATCACCCTGTATTGCCATACCTAAATCAATTAGCTGTTGATTAGCTTTACCTTGCGGAGAAAAAACCTTCATCATGCCATCCCAGGCATCACTAATATAACCAATACCAAAACGCTTAACGACTTCACCACTTAAGCCTCGGCCTTTTAAGTAGTTAATAGCGGTTTCTTTATCTGTTGCTGCTTTTAATTGTTGTTGATAAAAACGACTAATTTGATTCATTAACTCGTAATCATCTTGTTTTTGTTGATAAACTTTTTGTTGTTGACGTTGCTCGGCCGGACTCGCATTATTTTCTTCACGAACAACTTCTACACCGCAATGGCTAGCGAGTTCTTCAATAGCATCAACAAAGTCTAAACGGTCAAATTCCATTAAAAATGAAATAGCATTACCGTGTGCACCACAGCCGAAACAATGATAAAACTGCTTGTCTTGGCTTACCGTAAAGGAAGGCGATTTTTCGTTGTGAAAAGGGCAGCAGGCTTGATAATTCTTTCCCGCTTTTTTTAAAGGTACACGGCCATCAACCAATTCAACAATATCAGTACGCGCTAATAAGTCATCAATAAATTGTCGAGGGATACGTCCGAGCATACTCATAGTGCTAAATACTTTTCACTGTAAAAACTAAGAAGCGATCATTATACCCGAGATTCATCTGCCGCTGAAAATTATTTCTTTTTATCTGTCGTAATAACACGAAAAAATACCATTGGACTACAAGGTTTTTCAGGGTAAAAAAGCAGCCCATATGAAGACCATTTAATACAAAACAATATAAACAAAAACGTCGTTCCTCAGATCACTTAATACGGAATCTCATGAGGCTGGCAGCATAGCGCTTGTGGTCCTGAATCAAGTTCAGGATGAGGGAATTTTAAAAAGGGTAAGAAAAAAGACAAAAAAATACCGCAGTATCAAAGATATTGCGGTATTTAATAATGTAGTACTTGCTAGAATAAATTCTAACCTACGTTAATTTAAGCAATTAAGCTTGAGCGATAACAATCACTTTAACGCTAGTATCAACATCGTTGTGCAAGTGAATAGCGATTTCGAATTCGCCAGTTTCACGGATTGCACCTAATGGTAAACGTACTTCAGCTTTCGTAACTTCAACGCCAGCTTCTGTGATCGCATCAGCGATATCACGAGTACCGATTGAACCGAATAACTTACCTTCTTCACCTGCTTTAGATGCGATAGTTACTTCAGCCAATTCACTAAGTTTAACTGCACGAGCTTCAGCTGTTGCTAAAACTTCAGCTAACTTAGCTTCTAATTCAGCACGACGTGCTTCAAAGTGCTCGATGTTAGCATCTGATGCGAATACTGCTTTACCTTGAGGTAATAAGTAGTTACGTGCATAACCTGATTTAACAGATACCTTGTCACCAAGGCCGCCTAATTTGGCGATTTTGTCTAGAAGAATTACTTCCATAATAAACCCCTTATTAGCTTACTTGTGTAAGTCAGTGTATGGTAACAATGACAAGTAACGAGCACGTTTGATAGCGCGAGTTAGTTGACGTTGGTATTTAGCAGCAGTACCAGTGATACGGCTAGGAACAATTTTACCACTTTCAGTGATATAGTTTTTTAACGTTGCAATATCTTTATAATCTACAGATGTTGCGCCTTCCGCTGTGAAGCGACAAAACTTACGACGTCTAAAAAAACGAGACATAATATTCTCCGAATTGGTTTTATTTGAACATTAACTGTAAAAACAAAACACTAATTAATCATTTCTATATGCTGGGAATGTAATACAAGTAACGGGTTACCGTTTCTTGACTCATGACGGTTAATAAACCCCGTCACTCTTACATTATCCCCAGCAACTAATTCACGAGTTAAGTGTGATAATTCACCCGTAGCTACAACTTGTATTCTGACAAAAGCTTGTCGGTTCATACCCGCTTCATTTTGAATAGACTTGTGGTCCATTGAAAACTGGCTATGAGTAATACCTGCTGGGCTTGTTGACTGTTTTGGAGTTTTCACTACAGTGCCAGTCAACACTAGGCTATTCTCTTGCGAGAGCATCACAAATTACTTATTCTTCGCTAGCAGCTTCTTCTGTAGAAGCTTCAGCTGGTGCAGATGCTTCTTCTGTAGAAGCTTCAGTACCTTCAGCTGGCGCAGAAAAATCTTTCTTAACTTCGCGACGGTCTTCTTTAGCAGCAGCCATTGGCGATGCTTCAGTTACCGCGTCTTTAGTACGCATAATCATGTTACGAATAACAACATCGTTATAACGGAAAGCTGTTTCTAGTTCATCAATAACTGACTGTGGCGCTTCAATGTTCATAAGAACATAGTGTGCTTTGTGTAATTTATTGATTGGGTATGCTAATTGGCGACGGCCCCAGTCTTCTAGACGGTTAACTTTACCTTCAGCAGCGTTGATCAAGTCTGTGTAGCGCTGGATCATACCAGGCACTTGTTCACTCTGATCAGGGTGAACCATAAATACGATTTCGTAATGACGCATTACGAGCTCCTTATGGGTTGTAGCCTCATTTTCTGGCTCAGCCAAACACCAGTTGAGGCAAGGAACAAAAAGTTCAGGCTGAATTAAGGATGCGTAGTGTAGAGAAAACAAGCATTTAAAGCAAGTAAAAATACGACTTAATCTTTCTACTTAACATCCTAACGACATTTCAACAGAAGCTATTGATTCCTATAGTTTTTAAGGCGCTCAACCAACATATAGTTCACCGGTATTAATAATAATGTGATAAAAGTAGCGAATAAAATGCCAAAACCTAATGAAACCGCCATTGGAATTAAAAATTGTGCTTGTGTTGATTTCTCAAAAAGCAGCGGCATCAAACCTATGAAAGTCGTTAAACTGGTTAGCATTACCGGTCTAAAACGTGATGCACCAGCCATTAAAACTGCACTCATTAAATCATTTGTTTCTTCGCGCTTTTTATTAATGAAATCTACCAATACTAATGAGTCATTAACAACAACACCAACTAAAGCGAGTAAGCCTAATAAGCTCATAATGCTTAGATCCATGCCCATAATCCAATGCCCTACTACCGCACCAATCATGCCAAATGGGATAATACTCATGACAATTAAAGGCTGTAAATAGGATTTAAATGGAATAGCCAACAACACATAAATAATGAAAAACACAAAAACAAGTGCCCACCCTAAAGAGCTAAAAGATTCTCGCTGCTCTTTTGCTTCACCTTCTAATGAATGCTTAACACCTGGGTATTGGCTAATAAGCTCATCTAAATAAGTTTTTAAATCGGCTTGCAGCACAGTCATATTGGTATTTGTTTTTTCAACATCAGCCGTAACATTAACGGTTCGATATAAGTCAATACGGTTAATTGTTGACGGACTTTGTCCGGGAATTAAGGTCGCAACATGCGATAATGGTACATTGCCCCCCTGCGGAGTCTTGATTAATATATTTTCTAAGTTTGCAATTGTGCTACGTTCTTCTGCTGGTAAACGCACCATAACTCGAACATCGTCACGACCACGCTGTATACGTTGCACTTCTGCGCCAAAAAAGGCGCTACGCACTTGCTGTGAAATAGCAACACGCGTTAGACCAACCGCTTTTCCTTGCTTCGTTAGCTCTATACGTAACTCTTCTTTACCGTCAGACAAACTATCTTCAATTTCAAACACGGTAGGGTAAGTGCCTAAACGAGTTTTAACTTTATCGGCAACTTCTTGCAATGTTACTAGTGAACTTCCCGTTAATTGTACATCGATTGGACTAGATGAACGACCGGTTTCCGCTCTAAAAGTAAGACTTTCTGCCCCCGGAATTACCCCAATAAGTTCTCGCCACTCTTTAACCAATTCACTCGAGGTAATATCGGAATCTCTTTCTTCTGGAGGTGTAATTTCAAAACGCACACTTCCTGCATTAGAGACACTTCCACGGCCTCCGGTTGTCGCTAATATATTGAGAATAACACTTTTACCAGTTTCTTCGTCGCGGTACTTATCTTGTAAGTCTTCAGCTTTATCAGCAATATCAATAACAAACTTATTGGTCACATCAAAAGGAGTTCCAACCGGAAGCGTTAAATTCATACGAACAGTTTCACTTGGAATGCGTGGAAAGAATATAAATTTAGTCCAGCCACTCATAACCAAAGCAAGAATAATAAAAAACACACCTACAAATAAGCTTAATGTGGTTAACTTATACCTTAATGCAACGGCTAATATTGGTTGATAATAACGTAATATAACCCGCTCAAAACCATCAGCAAAACCACGCTGAAAACGTTCAAATCTACCTGGTTCAGCTTGCTCATGACGTAATTTGATTCCCTTTAAATGTGAAGGTAAAACAAACTTTGATTCAATTAATGAAAAAATTAGTACTGGAATAACCACCACTGGAATTTGAGCAAAGATAGGCCCTCGATTCCCTTCAATAAAAGCAAGAGGTAGAAAGGCAGCAACCGTTGTTAATATACCAAAAGTAACCGGTGTGGCGACCTCTTGTGTTCCGCGAATAGCTGCTTCAGTTCCTGATGAGGAGGTTTGCAGGTGGGTATAGATATTCTCCCCTGTCACAATGGCATCATCTACCACAATCCCCAATACTAAAATAAAGGCAAATAAGCTCATAATATTTAGGGTTATGCCCATAAACGGCATAACAATAAAGGCGCCCATAAAGGACACTGGAATACCCACACATACCCAAATAGCAATAGAAGGTCGTAAAAATAACGACAACAACGCAAAAACTAAAATTAACCCCTGCATTGCGTTTGTTGTTAACGTTGAAATACGTGCTTTTACAATTTCAGAATTATCATCCCAATAACTTAATTCATATCCATAAGGGAGGTTTTCTTGACGACTTTCTATGTAATTTTTAATTTTATCAGCAACATCTGTCGCGCTTTGTTGACCAATACGGTAGACATCAATAAAAGCGGCACGTTTACCATTAAAACGTGTTCTGACAGGCGTTTCTTCAAAATCATCTTTAATGGTAGCAATATCATTAAGTGTTAACATTGAGCCGTCACTGTTCGTTTTAATGACTATACGAGCATATTCATCTTTTCGGTAGGCTTGCCCTTTAGAGCGAATAAGAATATCACCACCTTTAGTTTTTATATTTCCTGCAGATATATCGCTACTTGAGTTACTAACAGCCGAAGAAACGTCACTTAAACTCAAATTGTATTGACGTAACTTGTCTTGTGCTATCTCTATTGCTATTTCGTAATCTCTAACACCACTCAACTCAAGTTGAGTAACGCCAGAAATTTGTAATAAATCATCACGGATTTTCTCAGCAAATTCTTTTATTTCTTTCTCACCATAAATACTAGCAATAGTGACAGAAATAACTTCTCTTTTTCGCTCAGCTAAGGAAACTATCGGTTTTTCAGCATCTACAGGAAAAGTATTAATTGCATCAACCCGTGCTTTAATATCTGCTAGCATCTCTCTTGCGTCATAGGCTGAGTCAATTTCAACGGTGACAGATGACGAACCTTCGGAAGAACGACTAGTAATTCGCTCAATACCTTCTAAATCTTGTACAGCTTCTTCAATACGAATCGCAACACCTTGCTCGGCATCTTCAGGGGTTGAGCCACGAAGCGAAACACTAATTGAAATTTGATCCATTGCAAAAGTAGGAAAGACTTCAAGGGGTATTTTGGCTGACAAACTAAATAAACCAAGAAATAAAATGGTTACCATTAATAAATTAGCGGCAACGTGGTTACGAGCAAACCAAGCTATCATTGTTTGCCCTCCTTATTTCTGTTCTTTTTATCACGAGGTTTTCTGTCTTCAGTACCTCGGTTAGCATTTCTCTTTTGTTTATTTACCCCCTTTCTCTTTGGTGGTGTTGCGCCAGCAATTTCAACAGGAGTTCCAGAGCTAACCTGTCCAAGCGGTGTTAACACCAGCACATCTCCCGCAGACAAACCTGATTCAATAATTGCATCTTCATCATTTTGCCAACGAATGGTAATTTCTTTTCTTTGTAATACTGTTTTATCATTTATATTTTCGGCAATATAAACATAACTGCCTTGGTAAATTGAGCTATTAGGAATAACTAACGCTTGCTCTATTGTTTTACCAGCAATCTCGGCATTAACATACTGGCCAATTTTGATAGGCGCTACTTCACTTTTATTATCAACGCCATATGGATCGTCAATCTGTGCGACAATATAAAGCTGCTGAGAGTTGTCATCAATAGCACCTTCGGTGCGAACAATTTCTCCTTGCCAATACTGCTTCCCAATTAAGTCTGACGTAATGCTAACACTAGGGCCTTGTTGTTTATTATTAGAAGAGCGATATTCTTCAGGCAAATCAATAAAACTAAGATCTTTGTTATTAATAGGCAATCTTATTTCTACATAATCAATAGCATAAATATCTGCTAGCTCAGTATTGCTAGTAACAACACGCCCTAAATCAACCTGTTTTTTTAATACGCGTCCTGCAAATGGAGCCACTATTTTAGTACGCTCTAATAATAGTTCTGCTTTTTCTAAATTAGCTTGAGCCGATAATACTTCAGCTTGTGCAGCAGCTAATTGTGGCTCACGTAAAACTAGCGTGTTCGGTTGTGCGCCGTTACCTAAACGTTCCCAGTCAATCAACGCTTGTTTTGCTCTCGCCTCTTCTTCTAGTAACGCTTGTTTTGCTGACAATAGGCTTGATTGGGTGATTTTTACTTCCGCACGGTGATCTCTATCATCAAGCTGTACGAGCACATCTCCTTTTTCAAAAAAACCACCATCCCTAAACTGTTGACTAATTTCATTTATTTCACCCGAGACCTGAGCGACGAGTACACTGCTCGTTCTGGGCTGTACTGTACCAAAACTATTAACAACAACAGAGTATTGTTGTGGCTTTAACGCTATTGTTTCAACGCTAATTTTAGCGACAGGACCACCTTTACCTCGATTAGTTTCTGGCGGATTATCCATAATCATTTGATAAAGGAAATAGGTAGCTACAATAATCACTACAGGAATAATTATTTTTTTAATTGTTGATTGCTTATTTTGCTTATTCATTGATTGACTTGTTGATTCGTTACTTAGTTTAGTCATGCCTATTTTTCCTGCTCTTGTGCTTCTGTCGAAGGTGCTTGCGCAAAATTACCACCAAGGGCAACATGAAGATTTATTCGATTAGCAATTAATTGATTTTTAAGTTGAATTACCGCACTTTGGGCATCGTAAGATCGACTCTGTGCATCAAGCACAGTAATATATTCCACTAAACCACTTTGATACTGTTCAAAAGATAATCGCTGTGCTGCAATCGCATTTTCTTGTGCTTTAATCATCATTTGGTAGCGTTCTTTTAAGCTCGCCTCATAGGTTATTGCATTTTCAACATCTGCAAACGCATCATATAAAGTTGATAAATATTCTTGCTCTGTTTGCTTTAAATCTAAACGGGTTTTCTCTTCATTAGCTTCCAACCTGCCAGCATTAAACAATGGCATAGCTAAGTTACCAAGCAATGACCATCCCAAAGAAGAGGTGGATAACAAATCAGAAATATTCGTTTGATTATCAGATAATGAGGCTGTAAGGCTAATACTTGGAAAGCGTTGTTTGTGCGCATAAGCTAACGCAGAATCTTTAGCAAGTAACTGGTACCAGCTAGCGACTAATTCTGGCTTTCTTGAGACTAAATCACTTGGTAAACCAACAGGAACATCTGAATCAAGCGAAGGTAATTCAGCATCAACAAACAATGCACCTTCAGGATACTGCCCTAACAACTGTTCTAATTTACGTATAGCGAGTGTTTGTTGAGTTCGCTGCTCTGATGTTCTAGAGAGTTCACTATTCACCTCATTTCGCGTTAAATAAACGTCTAATGCGCTGTTTAGTCCTTGTTGATAACCAGATTCAATAATCAATAGATTCTGCTGAATATCCTGACTACGTTGCTGATAAAGTGCTAATAATTTATTGGCTTCTATTACCGAAAACCATGCAGTAATAACATCGGCAACCAGCTGTTGTTTAGCTTGTTCAAATATTGCCTTTTGAGCCATTAATTCTAAATTAGCTTGTCGATTAGCTGCGGATAGTTTTCCCCAAAGATCAAGTTCATACTGTAAATCCAGATCTAAAGAGGCACTTGTATTATAAGTGCTTGTACTATCATCTGATACAGACTTACTGCGACTATTTTTTAATGACAAATCTAATGAGGGCCAGAGTTCACTGCCCGCTATAATCAAATCTTGCTCAAGAATAGCGATGGCCAATGCCTGCTGCTTTAATTGAAAGTTGTTATTTATTGCAATATCAACAAGCTGATGTACTTGCTCATTTTGTAATTGTTCAAACCAATTATCTGCTACGTCGGTTGTTAATAAATTAGCCGACCATTGCGCAGGAGCATTGGATTGACGAAGCTCTTCATCTACATGGTAAGTAGCACTACACGAAAATAGCATCATACTCATTATTGAGATGTATAGAGGTTTTAGACGGTAACCCATAAACAAAAATCTTAATATTATTAATTATTTTTCTATTCTAATTCAATTATGCTATGAGTTTCTATCTACTTTACATAACATTACACAACGTTGTTATCTTAGTTATACCTCTCTACAACCTATTGCACCAAATTGGCATTGGAGTGAATTATTCCAGTTAAATTAATGAATAACGCTAAAGTTTGCCATAAAAAAACCATTACCGCTTAATGCCAGTAATGGTTTTAGAGAAAGCTATTGAGCACAGCGAGTAATAATAAGCTTAGCTATATTAGGATAACTTGATGAACGTTAGCTAAGGTTGATTGACTAACTTTTCATATAGCCATGATTACATAGGAATAACTCTATCGTTAATTTTTAAACTCCCTTGTGCAAAGTTGACAATAAAACTCAGCTCATCTTCTTTTAACACAACGTAGCCTTCTTCTATATACAAATCAACCATAGGAGCAACCCCTAGCTCATCAAAAAATGGCATAGGCGCTTTACCTTTAGCATCGACTTTTATCGCCGGTATAATCGACATGATATTTGTAGTATCAAACAAATTTTCATCGATACTAATGTGCATAGACGATGCAATATCACCTTGTTGAGTTTTCACACTAAAATCTTCAACTTCAATAACAGGTTTATCAACTAATAATTTGTCAATTAATGTCGTCAGCCTTTGCATGACATCAGGAGTAAACATGCCAGCACCATCAACAGATATTTCAGCCAAAATAGTGTTAATTTCTTGCATAGCAATAATATTTAAATCGCTAACAAGTAAGGTTAAATTTGCATCTTCTAATTTTTGACCTTCAAATTCTACTTTACCAGCCCTATATTTCATGGTTACTGTCATTAAATCATCGTTTAATGCTGATACCGCGTTAATAAGTATGTCATCAAGTGAAAACACCGCATTATTATCGGTATCTTTCGCAGCAATTGAGTCCAATGAAAAGTCGAATTTACCAGTAGAAATCGCTGTACCTTGGAAATAATCACCTGTAATCAGTGTTTGATCGAGTGAAAATTGAAGCTTACCTAAGGTAAAGCTTTCGTCACTGGTTTTTGCTGTTAAGCCTGACCAGTTAAAATCACCATAAAGTCGTTTACTATCTTCTAAAGTAAAATGTCCAAACGCTTTGGCTGAGGTCACTTTATTACCATCAATTTCTTTGGATACTTCATCAACAACAATGTTAGCAACGACATCTTTAGAAAACGTTAATAAACCACTAAAATGAATTTTATCATTGATAAACGTTTCAATTTCTTCGTCTATTAATAACTCTTTAAAATTAATGCTTGCTTGTGAATAACTTAACGCAAACTCGACTCCTTCATCAGTAAAAATTACTGGGCCAAATGCTAAGTTTTCTTCAACAATAAAACTGATATTTTCTAAGCCTTCATCTTGCAAAGAAATTGTTATTTCAGTTTCAGCTTTTCCAGTAAACCATGATCGGGTAATGCTTGTTGAATTAACAGTAATAGCCTGATTGTCGTTGAGCTTATTAACTACTGATTGATGCTCAGATTCTACGACACTACCAATAAATTTTGGCGAAATTAAGCCAGCAATGATCAGTAATAAAATAATAATAAAGAGTTTTTTCATATAATTAATCCTTGGAGCTATTCCGTTAGATTCAATAAATTGAGTTAAATTTCAAAAAGAGATAATTTTTAAGATGAACGTTGTCTAACCATTTCAAATAAACAAATACCTGTAGCAACAGATACATTTAAACTTGAAACACTACCAGCCATTGGCAGCTTGACTAACTGATCGCAGTTCTCGCGCGTTAATCTACGCATACCTTTACCTTCAGCGCCCATAACAAGTGCCATAGGACCCGATAATTTCACATCATAAAGACAAGTGTCAGTTTCACCAGCGGTACCAACTATCCATATCCCCATTTGCTGTAAATGTTTCATCGTGCGAGATAAGTTTGTGACTTGAATTAAAGGCACGGTCTCTGCTGCGCCTACAGCAACTTTACGTACTGTAGAGGTTATTTTAGCGGCGTTATCTTTAGGAACAACAATTGCTTGCACACCTGCAGCATCAGCATTTCGTAAACAAGCGCCTAAGTTATGAGGATCAGTTACACCATCTAAAATGAGTAAAAATGGTGGTATCTCACGCTTTTCTGTGGCGCTAATAATATCATCTAAATCATTTTCAGTGAGTACTTTACCCGGTTTTACACGAGCAATAACACCTTGATGTTGTTCACCAACGCTTTTCTCGTCTAGCACACGCCTTTGAACCAATTGCGTGGCAATACCATATTTACGTGCTAAATTGGTGATAGGCAGCAGACGCTCATCATCACGCCCTTTTAATAACCACATTTCAATAAAGCGCTCTGGTGCATGCTTTAACAATGCATTCACTGCATGAATACCAAATACTATTTCTTCATTCTTTGCCATTTCTTTACCTTAATTTCATTTAGCTGTCGCTTAATAGACAGCTTAATGGTATTTATTTCTTTACTGCGTTCTTACGAGCATTTTTACCTGGACGTTTTTTACGCTCGCTGCGCTTTTTAGCTTTGGACTTAACTTTCGATTTAACTTTCGTGTCAGTTGAAGGTTTTTTGGTGCTTTTAGCACTAGGTTTACGCTTACCTTTAGCTTTTAGCGCACCTTTTTTTACTGCGCTACTACCTTCCATAGCAAGATCGATTTTCTTTTCATCTAAATTTACTGCTGCCACTTGTACTGTAACTACATCACCAACACGGTATTTAACACCTGATTTTTCACCAGTTAAGCACATGCGTACATCATCATAATGATAGTAGTCTTGACCTAAAGAGGTGATATGAACTAAACCTTCAATATGTAATTCATGTAAACGAACAAACATACCAAAATTAGTTACCGTGCTAATTACACCATTAAAACTATCACCAACATGATCTTGCATAAACTCACATTTAAGCCAATCACTTACGTCACGTGTTGCTTCATCAGCTCTACGTTCAGTCATAGAGCAATGTTCACCTAGCTCAATAACTTCTGCAAGCTTATAATCATAAGCGCCTGCATTAGCTTCTTTTGTTGCTTGATCTTGTGCTTCTTTAAGTAAAATGCTTTTAATTACTCTGTGCACAACTAAGTCAGGGTAACGCCTAATAGGTGAAGTAAAATGACTATAAGACGCTAAAGCTAAACCAAAATGACCTAAATTATCACTCTGATAAACTGCTTGTCTCATTGAGCGAAGTAACATGGTTTGAATGAGCTCTTGATCAGGTCGTTCTGCAACTTTAGTCAAAATATCACAATAGTCTCTTGGTTCAGGTTGATCTCTTTTAGGTATAGTAATGCCGAGTTCAGATAAATAACTGACAAAATTATTATATTTCTCTTCACTCGGTTTATCATGTACTCGAAATAAGCCCG
Organism: Colwellia sp. 6_MG-2023; assembly: GCF_030547765.1. Taxonomy (NCBI): domain Bacteria; kingdom Pseudomonadati; phylum Pseudomonadota; class Gammaproteobacteria; order Alteromonadales; family Colwelliaceae; genus Colwellia; species Colwellia sp. 6_MG-2023. The sequence continues at coordinate 112,327 of NZ_JAUOPP010000004.1, forward strand.
GTTTATTATGTTTTTCAATAAATTTAGCCGTAGAAACATTGGCTAAAATCATACATTCTTCAATAATTTTATGCGCATCGTTGCGAATAAGTGGTACAACACTTTCAATTTTTTTATCTTTATTAAACAGAAATAATGACTCTTCTGTTTCAAAAGCAATGGCACCACGTTTAGTGCGCGCATCACTTAATGCTAAGTACATACTTTTTAAATTTTCTAAATCCGGTACCAATGCAGAATACTGTTCTCGAAGGTCTCGGCCTTCCATTGCTTCTACATCGTCATTATCTTTGGCATCAAGTATTGCGGCAACTTTACTGTAAGTAAAACGTGCATGTGAACGCATGACTGCAGGATAAAATTGGCTATCTGAAAGCTCACCATCACTACTTACGGTCATTTCACAGACCATGCAAAGTCGATCAACGTCTGGGTTTAAAGAACACAAACCATTTGATAATTTTTCCGGTAGCATAGGAATAACTTGGCTAGGAAAGTATACTGAATTACCACGCGAAATAGCTTCATCATCTAACGCACTGCCATGGCGAACATAATAACTAACATCAGCTATAGCAACCCATAAACGCCAACCACCAGATTTTTCAGGTTGACAATAAACAGCATCATCGAAATCTCGTGCATCTTCACCATCGATAGTAACCAGTGGTAATTCTCGTAAATCTTTACGCGGTAATTTCGCTGACTCTTCAACTTCATCAGCAATGGTAGCGACTTCAGCTTCTACTGTATGAGAAAATTGATGGGGTAAATCATGGGCGCGTAACGCTATTTCTATTTCCATACCAGGCGCCATATGGTCACCTAAAACTTCAATAACATTACCAATCGCTTTTGAGCGTTTTGTCGGCCTTTGTGCTAATTCAACTACTACCATTTGACCATGACGAGCCCCTAACCGGGCTTTTGGATCAATTAATATTTCTTGTTTTATCTTGCTATCTTCAGGCACAACACTGCAAATATGCTGCTGAACATTAAAACGACCTACAATTGGTGCTTTTCTAGGTTCAATAACATCTAGAATTTTAACTTCTTTCTTACCTTTTCTATCAGTACGGTCAACCAATATAGCTTGAACAATATCACCGTGAAATACTCGTTGCATTTCATAAGACGAAATATAAAAGTCTTTGCCACGCTTGTCTGGTGACGTTGATTTTAGATCTGCATCATCGACGACAAGGAAACCGAAACCATCACGATGGCTTAACACCTGCCCTGTTAACAAGCTATTTTTTGCCGGAATAGCGTACTGTTTAAACTTATTAAAAATTAACTGTCCGCTATTTTCCATTGCTCGAAGTCGTCGCTTCAAACCTACCAGCAGATGATCTTCTTGGTAATTTAATGTTTTAGCTAAGGTATTAAAGGTAGGTGGCGGTGAGCATTTTTCAATGATAGATAATAGCAGCTCACGTGAAGCCACTGGCTTTTCGTATTTTTTTGCTTCACGTTTAGCATGGGGATCGTTTAGGGTCACAATAATGGATTACTTGTTATAAATAGAATAGAAATTAATTGTAGGTGAGTATACCATAAACTTTACAATCACAAGATAGAAAGTAAAAAGTTGATGTAACTAGGTGTTTTTAATTTTTTAAGTTCACCTAAAATATTATTGCTAATTTGTGTAGTCAGCTTTTTTGGCAGCATTAACTACCTTATCAGGCATTTTCGTCGCTAATTGTTTTTTTAGTTGGGTTATTTTCTTATAAACAGCTTTATCGTCAGTAATTGCATGGTGAAGTTGAGAATATAATTCAGGGTAATCTAATGAGCTACCATAACCTTGGTTGTAGATACCAGCTAAACGCATTTGAGCAGCAAGATTATTCATAGAAGCGGCTGCTTTTAGAAAACTAATTGCTTGATCGATATCCTTCTGCATAAATCTTCCGATATGATAATAGCGCCCCATTTGTTCAAGACCTTCAATTAAACCTTGATTTGCAGCTAAACGCATAAAATGTAGACCTAACTCAATATCTTTTTTTACGCATACACCATAAGCTAGCATATCCCCCCACAAAAACTGATAAGAAGGCATTTTAGATATTACCGCTCTTGCTTCAATGTCTTGCACTAATTGACACTCATCTAAAACCACTTGCCCTAAATGTTTATTTTCTTTAATAAGATCTAACAGTTGATCATCAGTATAAATTTGTACAGCTGTTAAATTTTCTCCGTGTGCCAGCGGTGTTAAAAAGCACATAAAAATAAAAAGAAGAAGTACACGCATATTATAATCCTAAAATAGTAGGCAAGAAACACTCACCTTAAAGTTATCGGCAAGAGACGACAAAACTAAATAGTTATTTGCATAAGAATTAACAATTAAAATAGCAGATAACGTTCATTAATTTAACTTTTAACACGTTTGGGTATTAATTTATAACAACATATGAATTGTGAAATAGTAAAAAACTAGCTAGTATCAGAAAAAGAATAAAAAACCTTCTTTAGTGTAATGAATTGGCTTAGAACTAAATGATTATAGAAATACAACTTAGTGAGTTAAATGTTGGTCACTTTGTCACGGATATTGCCAAGCAAAATGGAACATTTACATTAAGCGCGCCTGGACATATAAAAAGCATTAATGTAATTAATAATTTAAGAAGTAAACAGGTTATATCTGTATTTATCGATGATAGCAAAACCCTGCCTCCTCCCAGCAAAACTAGGGCTGAAATCAGCGCAGAAGCAAAACAAGCTGTCGAAATATTTAATGAGTCGAAAGACATTCAAAAAAAACTATTTGCTGCGGCCTTAAATGGTACAACAGTTGATTTACAATCAGTTGTTGATGTTACTAATAAGTCGGTCGATGCCATTTTCAATAGTCCAGACTCTTTAGCCTGCATGGTAAATATTCGCGAAAAAGACGAATACTTACTAGAGCACTCTGTTGCCGTCTCGGTTTACATGACTATTTTTGCTCACCACTTAAAAATGAATAAAAAAGTTGTCCATCATCTTAGCATTGGCGCTTTTTTACATGATATTGGTAAAATAAAAATTCCTGACGAAATATTAAATAAGCCAGGTAAGTTAACTGATGAAGAGTTTACTATCATGAAAACACATGCCAACCACTCTATTGACATCATCAAGAAAACCCCAGGCATTAGTAAACTAAGTTTAGACGTTGCAGCGTTACACCATGAGAAATTAAATGGTGAAGGTTACCCATTTCAAGTTGAGGGCAAAAATATTCACAAATATGGCCGCATGATTGCAATTTGCGACATCTTTGATGCATTAACCGCAAACCGTTGCTATAAAGATGGTTTCTCCCACATCAAATCATTCAATATTTTGCGTGAACTGGCTAAAAACAATCATCTTGATGGTGAGTTAGTCGAACAATTTATTCGATGTATTGGTGTGTTCCCTACGGGAACACTTGTACAATTAGAATCTAAAAAGCTTGCTGTAGTCGAGCAACGTAATTGCAATGATTTAACAAAACCTAAAGTAAAATCTTTCTATAGTGTAAAGTTAAATCAATACCTGAATACCCAAGATATTGACTTAGCAAAAACGGATGATTTCATTGTTAAAGGCGTCAGGGCTGAGGACTTTGATCTTGATATGAACACTATAATTACCATGCTATTAATGGAAGGTTGATTTTTATAGTCTATCAAGCTTAAAATCAATACGCTTAACTGAAAAGTTAAACGTAATTAAAAAGTTAATATGCAAGTTCATTGATGATCGCATCCTTAACTTCATCATTTGTACTAACAGGTATTACGGATATGTCTGACACAAAAATAGCATTAGAGCGCAAATTAGCGAGTCTAATTGAAAATTCACGTATTAATGCAGATATAGCCCAAAAACTTTTTGAAATTGAAGCGCAAATATTACGTTGCAAAACAAGCCAAGAGCTTTTATTTGAGCTGTTAGCGTCGATAAAAGATAAGTTTGACTTAAGTGGTATTTGCTTGTTATTGGCCGAACCAACACCAATCAGCTATTTACTTAGCGGTAATATGCAATCAAGTTGGCATAAAGAAAACAGCAAAAATATTGCGATTGATTTATTGCAACAATTACACCCTAAACGAAAACCACTGCTTACTAATGATCTACTTCTTATAAAAAAAATACTCCCTATAAACCTGGCCGAACAAACAAAATCGATCGCTTTAGTGCCTTTAATCATTGAAGATAAGTTATTTGGCAGTTTAGTTTTTACTGACAATGAAAAAACACGCTTTCGACCGAACTTAGGCACTTTGCATTTAGAACAACTCGCAGTAAAAGTAAGTTTATGTTTATCTAATGCATTGATTAGAGAGCAGCTAGAATATATGGCTCATTACGATAGACTAACGGGGCTTGCCAACCGTCGGCTTATGGAAGATTCAATCAATGAAGAGTTAACACGTCAACGTCGATATAATGTTCCTTTCTCAATATTGTTTATCGATTGTAATAAATTCAAAGAAATCAATGATACTTATGGACATGATTGTGGTGATAAAGTACTCACTTATGTCGCGACACAATTAAAAGAATTAATACGTGAAAATGATAAATGCTTTAGATATGCAGGAGATGAGTTTGTGATTACTTTAGCAAGCCAGCCATACAAGGAAGCATTATTAGCATGTAAGCGGTTAACTGAATTTTTCCAAAATAACCCGATGCCTTATCAAGGTTTGCATTTACCTATTACCATTAGCTGTGGAGCTGCCGCTAGTGATGGAATAAAAACAATGGAAGAGTTACTAAAACAAGCTGATGAGCAATTATATATGCATAAGAAAACAGGGGTAATTCTTTGATAAGTCTATAAGCATAGACTTATCGCTATAATGTAGATTGGCTTAAATAGAGAAAGACGAACCACAGCCACAGGTAGTTGATGCATTTGGGTTATTCACAACAAAACGGCTACCTTCTAAACTTTCTAGGTAATCAACTTCACCATCAACCAAGTATTGTAAACTCATTGGATCAATAACCATAGTGACACCTTGTTTTTCTATAGTCATATCACCTTCGTTTATTTTTTCATCGAAGGTAAAGCCGTATTGAAAACCAGAACAACCACCACCAGTAACATAAACTCTTAGCTTAAGTTCTGGGTTTTCTTCTTCTGTAATTAACGATAGTACTTTACTCGCTGCCGAATCGGTAAATTTAATAGGTAATTCTGGTGTTGAGATAGGATCAGACATGAAACTCTACTTTTATTTTAAAAGGGGACTGTAAACCAAGGTAATAATACTAAGTCTATTATGCTACTTTCTCACTCTCTTGCAAGAAAGTTTATAGTGTATCTATTATCTTAAGCTTGACTAATTTAGTCAAGTATTATTGCTTTATTATTGTATGCGCCAAGAGAGTGTTTTATCAAGCTTATGATATTTTTGCCACTTGGCTTTTGCTAACATGGCAAACAGTTGTATTTTCTCAGAAATAAATTTTTATGGCAATGCAAACATTCCTTCGATAACGTGAAAATATTTAAAACTAAATAATATTTTTCCTTATTTTCGTGGAAATACCTGCAAATGTTAACTTATCTAGGTTTATTATTTGCTGTTATTTTTACCTTATCAATAATTACGCTATCGGTTTTATTGTGACACCATCACTTGTTGATAACATACTAATGGCTTAACGGCCTGTTCAGCCTCTAAAATATTAGCAGCTTCAATTTGGCTTACTGCTTGTTGATATAACTCTGCTAGGTGAGATTTTTTCTAATATTCTCGCTTGAAAATCAGGATATAAATGCCGATTTAACAGGCCTTCTCTACTTAGTAACAATGGTTAGATTTATTTTTGCTAAGCAATTCATTTGTAACGTACAATAACCTTAAAGAATTAAACTTATTGGTAATTTATTTACTAAAACGATATCGATAAATGCTATCTACAAAACAAAGAAGCCCACTTTTTAACCATGAGCTATATTAGCACAATCAGAAAAAACTTAGCGTTACCCAAGACTTCATGGCAAATTTGTATACTTGCCATTGTCGGAGGTTTTGCGTCAGCACTCTTAGTGATTTTATTTACCTTAACCACAGAGCAAATCCAACAGCTCTATTTGGTTAAGCGCGATAATTATATCACCTTAGATGGGGTAAGTCGTTTTGACTTACCCATTATAGGTGCAATTATCATTCTACTTTTTGGTTGGCTAACGGGGTATAAATACTTAAGAACAGGTATCCCATTTGTGCTACATCGACTAAAGGTTGCCCATGGTGTTATCCCTTTTAAAAATACACTGAATCAATTTTTTGGCAGCGCTGTAGCGCTTGCATCAGGTTTTTCTGTTGGACGTGAAGGACCCGCTGTACATCTAGGCGCTGCGGCCAGTAGTTATGTAGGAAGCGTATTGAAGCTACCTTATAACAGTATTCGTATTTTATGTGCTTGTGGTATTGCTGCGGGTATTTCAGCAACATTTAACACCCCTATTGCCGCAGTACTCTTTGTAATGGAAGTCATTATGAGGGAGTATAAAGTTCATATATTTATCCCTGTGATGTTGGCGTCTTTAGTCGGTTCATTAGTAACTCGAAGTGTTTTTGATGTATCTCAAGACTTTGAATATTTTCATAAAATAGAGTTAATACCACAACATTATATTCCTTTGATCATTCTAGGTGTTTTACTAGGAACACTAGCAGCCGCCTTTAACAAAACCTTAATTGGCGTAATAAAACATAGTAATAAATATCATATTGTACCAAGACTGCTTTTAGCTGCGGTAATCACTGGCGCTTTAGGTTATTTTGTCCCTGGTGCTATGGGTGTTGGTATTGGCGCTATTGATATTTCATTTACCAATGACTGGCAAGTAGGGTTATTAATCAGTCTTTTATTAGCTAAATTCTTAATGACTACATTTGCATTAGGTTTAGGCATTCCTGGTGGCGTTATTGGACCAATTATTAGCATTGGCGCGATTACAGGAGCATTAGGTGGTGCGCTAGTAACACAATTTTTACCTGGCGAACATATCGGTAATGACTTTATTTTAATGGGAATGGCGGGATTTATGGCAGCCAGCTTAAATGCGCCGATAGCTGCATTACTAGCAGTAGTTGAATTATCTGGTCAATTAGAAATAATTTTACCTGCCATGATAGTTATTACTATCTCTAGTATTATTTCTGGCCAATTATTTAAAAATCGCTCAGTATTTACTATGCAGCTTGATATTCAAGGTTTACTTTATCGTAAACCGCCTATTGAAAAAACCTTACAAAAAATTGGCGTGCTCGGTTTGATGATAAAAAAAATAGAATATACCCAGCAAGCTTCTATCAAGGCTATCGCCGGCATTATGTTAACTGTTGATAATAAAACGCCTGTAGTTAATAAAACCGTTAAAAAGGTAATGAAGAACAAACAAGTGATTGACGAAGTTAATTATCATTGGGCTGAGTTTAACGAGGATATACCATTAGTGACCATCCCGTTACATGACGATGCGCAATCAGAACACCATACGTCTGAATATCAAGTATCAGAGAAAATGACATTACATCAACTGATTCCTTTATCGCATCAAGCAACCTTAGCTGAAGCTTATTTACTACTGGTTAAAAAGCGCTGTGGTGGCGTCTATATTTACCAAGAAAATATAAATAATATGATTGGTATGGTAACCTTTGAACAAATTAGACAATACCTAGTTCACGGCAAATTAATTGCCGGGGTATTACCACCATATGTTGATGAAAAAGAATCAGTATTTGAAAGGAAGAATGATTCATGAATGAATTTTTAGCGAGCAATATTCTCTGGTTTAAAGCCTTACATGTTTTTTTTATGGTCGCTTGGTTTTCCGGTATATTTTACTTACCTCGACTATTTGTAAATCATGCAGAAACAACCACTGAGTCAGTATCACAACAACTAAAAGGAATGGAGAAACGTTTACTTTACTTTGTCACGCCTTTTGCCATATTAACGATAGTGCTTGGCTTAATATTAATTTATACCTACGGCGCTCATTGGTTTGCTGCTGCCAAGTGGCTGCATATAAAACTTACTTTCGTTATTCTTCTGGTGATTTATCACGGTTATTGCTTTAAATTGGTAAATACCTTCCAGCAAGATAAAAATACGCGACCAGGCAAGTTTTATCGAATATTTAACGAGATACCTGTATTCATGTTGCTAGCTGTCATCATTTTGGCGTATGTTAAACCGTTTTATGGGTAGTATTATCTAAAACAATTAAAGCGAAATAGCTTGATATAACATTCTAAGTTTTGTCAATTTATGCTATATTTCTGCAAATTTTTCGTGATTCATTAATTAACGGCTAGACTTCTCAAAATGATGAAATTCCAAGGTAATCACATACTTTCAGTATCCCAATTTGATCGTGACGCAATTGCAAAGATACTCGACGTATCAGCACAAATGGCACCTTATGCTGCGCGCCAAAAGCGTTGCACTGTGCTTGATGGCGCTATTTTAAGCAATCTTTTTTTTGAAGCAAGCACCCGAACACGTGTTAGCTTTGGTACGGCTTTTAACTTACTAGGCGGCTTTGTTCGTGAAACTGTCGGCCAAGAAAATTCATCATTAAGTAAAGGTGAATCATTGCTTGATACCGCTCAAGTTATAAGTGGTTATAGCGATGTTATTGCCATGCGCCACCCACAAATGCATTCTGTTGAGCAGTTTGCACAAGGTAGTACTGTTCCGGTAATTAATGGTGGTGATGGGGCTAATGAGCACCCAACACAAGCATTATTGGACTTATTCACCATACAGTCTGAAATGATGCATTATCAAAAAGGTTTAGATAACCTTGATATAGTGTTGATGGGTGACTTAAAACACGGTCGCACAGTACATTCTTTATCGAAACTACTCAGTCTTTACAATAACGTTAAAGTCACTATGGTATCTCCAACTGCACTACAAATGCCGGACAGTGTTGTTTCTGCTTTAGAAAATGCAGGTCATCAAGTGGTGATTACCGACACCATGGCAGGCAATTTATCTTGCGACGTTATTTACCAAACTCGTATTCAACAAGAGCGCTTTGCCAGTAAAGATGAAGCCGATTTATATCGTGGACATTTCAGTTTAAACAAAAGCGTTTATCAAAAGTATTGCCGTGAAAATACGGTTATTATGCACCCTCTACCAAGAGATTCTCGCCCCGAGGCCAATGAACTCGACATTGATTTAAATGATTTAGACAGCCTAGCGATTTTTAGACAAGCACAAAATGGTGTTTTAGTAAGAATGGCACTATTTGCGTTAACTTTAGGTGTTGAGGATCAACTAACGCAATATGAAAAAAGCGTAAACTGGCACACAAATAAACGCTAATTAACAAATTTTATGAATGGCATCTTGTCCATGCAAGGCCATCCATTAACCAACAAACCAAAAAGGGTTTTTACTATGAGTGGAACAACAAACCTTTCAACAAGTAATTCTGAGCAATTATTTGCTAAAGCCAAAAGTGTTATTCCAGGTGGAGTTAATTCACCAGTACGTGCATTCAGCAGCGTTGGTGGCACACCTTCGTTTATAAAACGTGCAGAAGGCGCTTATATTTATGATGCTGACGATAATGCTTACATTGATTATGTTGGCTCTTGGGGACCTATGATTTTAGGTCACAACCACCCAGCTATTTTAGATGCTGTTATTACTACCGCCCAAAATGGTTTAAGTTTTGGTGCGCCAACAGAATTAGAAATCACCATGGCAGAAAAAGTACGTGAGTTAGTTCCTTCGATGGAGTCTTTACGTATGGTTAGCTCAGGTACTGAAGCAACGATGAGCGCTATTCGCTTAGCTCGAGGTTTTACTGGCCGTGATAAAATATTAAAGTTTGAAGGTTGTTATCATGGCCATGCCGATTCATTATTAGTAAAGGCAGGCTCTGGTGCTTTAACATTAGGTGTACCTAACTCTCCAGGTATTCCTGAAGACTTTGCTAAACACACCTTAACGGTTAGCTATAATAACTTATCAGAAGTTAAGGAAATATTTGCTAAATATCCGGATCAAATTGCTTGTATTATTGTTGAGCCTGTTGCGGGCAACATGAACTGTATCCCTCCTGTACAAGGTTTCTTAGAAGGCTTACGTGCGGTTTGTGATCAGTATAATTCTGTCCTTATTTTTGATGAAGTAATGACCGGATTCCGTGTTGCTTTAGGTGGTGCGCAAGCACATTACAACATTAAGCCTGACCTAACTACATTAGGTAAGGTTATTGGTGGTGGTATGCCTGTTGGTGCTTTTGGTGGTAAAAAAGAAATAATGGATTACATTGCCCCCACTGGCCCAGTATATCAAGCAGGTACTCTCTCTGGTAACCCTATCGCTATGGCGGCAGGTTTAGCTGCATTAACAGAATTATCACAAGGTAATAAGCATCAGCAATTAAGCGATGCTACCGAGAAATTAGCAATGGGCTTAAAAGCTGCTGCAGACAGAAATGGCATTGATTTAAATATTAACTATGTTGGTGCGATGTTTGGTTTCTTTTTTACCAGTGATGAAACCCCTATCACTTGCTTTGAGCAAGTCATGGCATGTGACCAGGATAAATTTAACCGTTTCTTCCATTTGATGCTTGAACATGGTGTTTATTTAGCACCATCAGCTTTTGAAGCTGGTTTTTTATCAATGGCACATACCGATGATATTATTGAAAAAACCTTAGAAGCTGCCGCTAAGTGTTTTGCTCAACTGTAATAACTTAGCTATTTGGTAATACCTATAAAGCTACAAAAGAGTTATCAACTAATCATTGATAACTCTTTTGTTAACCAATCAAAACCATCTTGCCAACCTAAGTTTATACCTGAGAAATTTTTTAAATTCCAACGATCTACAGCTCTTAGATCGTTCATTTTTTGGGTTAAGGCTTCACTTTCATCGCTATAGTTAATAACCGCTATAACTTTTAAATTTTCATGGGATGCAATGCTTAATTTTGCTTCAAAGGAGTAATCATAATGATTAATTTTATTAATAAGCAAACCAAAATTACTCGAAAAGTGTGTTGATAAAAACTCATCATATTCTTCTACCATTTCTATCGATATTTCAACGGATTTATTCACAATGACTTCCGCTATATTTTCATTAAGAATATTTATTGAACAAAAACTAAGTTCATATTTCATTTCTATTTCCCCATGCACACACAATAATAATGATCACTAAACCTTAATAACTAGGTTTTTATATTTTCTCTACATAACAAACTATAGGGCATTGTACGTAATTGATTTACGTTATAAATTGGTCAAATAACTGTACCGTTACTACTTCTCCCGCCTTAACTTTGCCCTGCTCAGCGGGTAACACGATAAAACAATTTGCTTGTACTAAACTTGATAAAATACCGGAGCCTTGTGAACCAGTTGATTCAACAACATTATCGCCTTGGTCATTAACACTAAGCACACCTCGCTGAAAATCCATACGACCAGGTGATTTTTTCAAATCCTTAACACATTTCACCTTTAAATAAGTACGCTTTAGCGGTTCTGCATTTTGCATTTTAGTTAAACCAAGCATTGCTAATTGATGAAAAGTAACTAACGCTGAGACTGGATTTCCTGGTAAACCAAAAAAAATACTGTTGGGTAACTTGCCAAAAGCAAACGGTTTCCCCGGTTTCATGGCAATTTTCCAAAAACCAATTTCCCCCAAATCATCAAGCACCGTTTTAGTATAGTCTGCTTCTCCTACGGAAACACCACCAGATGAAATAACCGCATCAGCCTGCTTATCGGCACTAACAAAAGCCGCCTTGATTAAATCGAAATCATCTTCAATAATGCCAAAGTCAATCACTTCAATATGTAATTTTTCTAACATGCCACGTAAAACGAAGCTATTACTCTCGTAAATATCACCTGACGCTAATATTTGCCCAGGGAGCTTTAGCTCATCTCCGGTCGAAATTAGCGCAACCTTTACTCGGCGGTAAACCTGAACTTCACTAATACCCAATGAAGACAAAATACCAATATCTATGGCCGATAGTTTATGCCCTGGGCTAAAAACAGGCTGACCTAATTTAATATCCTCACCAGCCTTACGCACATGAGAGCCAAATGATTTTTCATTAAGAAAGGTAATATTGTTGTCATCCACTTGCACATTTTCTTGCATTTCAACACTATCACAACTCTCAGGCATTTTTGCGCCAGTCATAATACGAATGCACTCCCCTAATTTACATTCACCTTCAAAAGGCGATCCTGCCATAGAGCGCCCTATTAAGGTTAATACTTTACTGGTTTGAAAACTCTCAATAGCAAAAGCATAACCATCCATTGCTGAATTATCATGATTAGGAACATTTAGTGGACTAGCAATTTCTTGAGCTAAAACATAATTAAGTGCCTGTGAAATTGGTAAAGTTAACGTTTCGGTCACCGGCGTTATTTGTGACAATAAATTTTCTAACGCATCCTCAAATGGTAATAAACCAGGAGCTGAACAACAATCAGACATGACAATCTCACTTAATTTTTTATTTTTTGAATACCTTGAAACATCTTTTAATTATTTATCAATAATTAAAAGAGCATATTGCCACTATTATTACCTAATTAGTGACAAAAGTAATTGGGCTTTTTATTGTCTATAGACAGATTAAGACAGGAAGTCAAAAAGTGCTATTATGCAGGCTATTAAATGGTATACTTTTTCTTGAGTCATAAGACTATATAATTATTTTACACCGAGCTTAAATAGCTAACTCCATACTTTATAAAAGTAGGCTATGTTATTTAAAGCCGTAGTAATTGTTTTCATTAGATAATTTATTGATAGCAATTTACTGCCAGGGTTAACAAGGAAACGCGTTAGCCTCCCTACATTTGGAAAGGTGATATGTTAAAAGACAATTTTGGCCGTAGGTTTTATTATCTACGCCTATCGATTACGGACGTTTGTAATTTCAAATGCACATACTGCCTGCCTGACGGTTATCAGTGTGATCAACCGCGTGACTTTCTTTCTCTTGCAGAAATAAAACGTTTAACTTCTGCCTTTGCTAGCTTAGGTACAGAAAAAATTCGGATCACCGGTGGTGAGCCGGCACTTCGTAAAGATCTTCCTGAGATCATTCATGCTTGTAAACAAACTCAAGGTATTAAAAAAGTTGCTATCACTAGCAATGGTTTTAAATTGCCTGAACATTTACCGCATTGGTTAGATGCCGGCATTGACGCTATCAACATCAGTATTGATAGTTTAGATCCTCGTAAGTTTCATGCTATTACAGGGCATGACAAACTCGATACTATTTTAAAAGGTATCGATATGGCTTTAGCTGATGGACGCCCTACGGTTAAAGTGAATACAGTATTAATGCGCGAATACAGTGGCTACGATATTCAAAGCTATTTAGATTGGCTAAAAGATACCCCGGTCACCCTACGTTTCATAGAATTAATGCAAACGGGCGATAATAAAGCCTTTTTTGATGCACAGCATGTGCAAGGTTCTCGCATAAAGCAAAACTTAATTCTTGATGGCTGGTTACCCGTGCTGCAAGACAGATCTGCAGGGCCTGCACAAGAGTTTTATCATCCTGACTATCAAGGGCGTATTGGGCTAATTATGCCTTACTCCAAAGATTTCTGTAGCAGTTGTAACCGCTTACGAGTGAGTTCATCAGGAAAATTACATTTGTGCCTATTCAGCGAAAACGGTTTATCTTTACGCGAACAATTACAATGTGATGATATTGAACCATTACAAGCACAAATATTGTCTTTATTAGGTGATAAAAAGGCAACTCACTTCCTACATGATAAACTTACTGGCGGCACAAAACATTTAGCCATGTTAGGTGGTTAGTATGAATAACATTGTAAACACTGCACCGATAGACACGACACTATTAAATCATGAATGCTTAGGAGTCGTACTTGCTGGTGGTTTATCTACTCGTATGGGCAATGATAAAGCCAAGTTAGTTAGAGGAAATAATTCACCGCAGTCTATGCTTGCCTTTTCTAAGCAAACACTGACTAATTCAGGTATTAATAACATTGTTGTTAGTGGTGATCATTATGATATCCCCGATCAAGTAAAGCGGTGTGGACCTGTTGGAGGAATTTTCAGTGTCTTGACCAAGTACCCAAATGCGAAGTCATTATTAATACTGCCTGTTGATTTACCTTTTATGACCGCAAAAGCCTTAACTGACTTACGTGTTAAAGGTGAATTAAGCCAAAAAGCAACATACTTCGAAGGTCATAACATCCCTCTCTACTTACCGAACAGCGCTTATGTTGAATTATTTTTATCACACACGTTTGCAGATAACTTAACAAATGAACATATACAGCTTAATAACGGAGAGGCGATAAAAGGCCCTTCAATCAAAGCTTTGTTAAAAAACATTCCACATCAAGCAATACCGATTAATGATAAAGCTGTTTTATTTAATACAAATACGCCCGAACAATGGCAACAAGCAAAGCAGCAGCTTAACTTTTAACCAATTAATTTAAACAGATAGCGTAAAAGGATAACTTATGTCAGCACATGGCGGCACAACTTTCATTCCCTTAAATATTGCAGTATTAACTGTTTCAGATACTCGCACAGAAGACAATGATACTTCTGGTCAAGCATTAGTCGAACGACTCACAACTGCAGGCCATACACTAGTAGATAAAGCGATTGTTATTGATGATATATACCAACTGCGAGCTCAAGTTTCTAAATGGATTGCTGATGATAGTATTAACGTCATTATTTCTACCGGTGGTACTGGATTTACCGATCGAGATAATACACCTGAAGCATTAATGCCATTATTTGATAAAAATATTGAAGGTTTTGGTGAAGTATTTCGCCATGTTTCATTAGGTGAAATAGGTACATCAACAATTCAATCGCGCGCTTTAGGTGGTATGGCAAATAAAACTGTCATTTTATGTGTACCAGGTTCAACTAACGCATGTAAAACTGCCTGGGATAAGGTAATCAAAGAACAATTAGATGCTAGCCATAAGCCGTGTAACTTTGTGCCTCATTTAAATATTAGCGCTGACCAATGCGAGACACGTAACTAATGAGTAGTTCAACAACATCATCATCGCCAACACTTAGCCATCTCAATCAACAAGGTGAAGCTAATATGGTTGATGTGACCGAAAAAGCGATGACCTCACGTACCGCTACAGCGCAAGGTGTTATAAGTATGAATCGCGCGACTTTTGAATTAATTACCACCGGTAAACATAAAAAAGGCGATGTGTTTGCCGTTGCTCGTATTGCCGGTATTCAAGCAGCCAAAAAGTGTAGTGATTTAATTCCTTTATGTCATCCATTGATGCTAAGTAAAGTACAAGTTGATTTCAGTTTAGATGAAGATAATTCACAAGTGCAGGTCACAAGCCTTTGTCGTTTAACGGGGCAAACCGGTGTTGAAATGGAAGCATTAACGGCGGTATCAGTTGCTTGTTTAACTTTATTTGATATGTGTAAAGCAGCTGATCCTGCAATGGAAATTGGCAATATTAAAGTATTAACTAAAGAAGGTGGTAAGTCAGGACATTGGCAGGCTTTATAGAAAAATTATTCAAAGTAGCTTTTAAAATGAGATCTTATTCGTAAGTGATCATTTACTTACTTTTATAAAAAGAGAGAACATCATGATAAAAATCGTTTTTTTTGCCGCTTTACGTGAGCAGCTTAATTGCAGTGAGTTATCAATAAATAGCCAAGGATTAACTACGGTCGCCGATATAAAAAAACAACTGGCGAGTACAGATGAGCAATGGCAACAAGTTTTTACTAACGATTCATTACTGTCTGCCGTGAATCACGACATGGTTAATGATGAACACATAGTTAACACTGGCGATGAAGTGGCTTTTTTCCCACCTGTTACCGGTGGATAACTCAACCATTTATCAATAATGACCTTATTTAGTTATATAGCAGAGCAAGTTATAAGATGACAGCAACTAATTACTCCGAAATATCAATACAAACCGAAGATTTTAGCCTAGCAGATGAAGTTGCCTTACTTGAAAAAAATAATGCGACTGATGGCGCTGTGGTGACTTTTACTGGTCGTGTCCGTAATCAAAACGAAGGTAAAAGTGTTACTAGTTTAACCCTAGAGCATTATCCAGTGATGACTGAAAAATCATTATTAGCCATTATTCATCAAGCAAAAGAGCGCTGGGACATTGGACGTGTAAAAGTAATTCATCGTATTGGAGAGCTATTTATTGGTGAGCAAATTGTGTTTGTTGGAGTAACTAGCCAACATCGCAAAGATGCATTCGCTGCCAATGAATTTATTATGGATTACTTAAAAGTACAGGCACCTTTTTGGAAAAAAGAAGCTAATAAAGATGGTGTTAAGTGGTTAGACGCTAAATCAAGTGATCAAAGTAAAGCAGCCGTTTGGTAAAGGATAACTAATCAATGAAACTGTATTCATTTACTCAATCGCTTACTAATAAAATAGTCCTAGTTATACTCAGCATTAGCATCATCCTGAGTAACCAAGCCCTGAGTGCGAATAAAGCAGAGCAAACCAATACTAATAATCATCCGCTCCGCATTGCCGTTGCTTCCAACTTTACTACCCCATTAAAAGAACTTTTAATAGATTTTCATCAACAAACCGGTATCAAGACTCAAATTATTAGTGGTGCAACTGGTGCTATGTTTATACAAATTCAGCATGGTGCGCCTTTTGATATTTTTCTCGCTGCTGATAGCATTAGACCAGCAAAACTTGAACAGCAAAATTTGATCATTGCAAAGAGCCGAAAAACATATGCATTAGGTCAATTAGCGCTATTCTCAATGAATTCAACAGCAAGTTTAGAATATTTGCAGTATTTATCTCAAAAAGAAAACCAACGCTTTGCTATTGCAAACCCAGATACCGCTCCTTATGGCAAAGCTGCTAAAGAGACTTTAGCGCACTTAGGGCTATGGCAACCATACCAAAACAAGCTTGTTGTTGGCATCAATATCAACCAAACTTTTGCACAGATTCGTACACAAGCAGTAAGCAACGGTTTAATAGCCAATAGCCAACTGGTATTAAATAACTTAGCTGGCGCTGTTATCCCTTCAGATTATCATCAGCCAATAGAGCAGCAACTTGTCATCCTAAAAAACAGTAAAAATGTCGATAACGCAAAAAAATTAAGTGAATACCTACTGTCACCCAGTGTGCAAAAAAAGATTGTTAATTTTGGCTATGCGGCGATAGAGCAACCGTAGCATGATAAATTCTGATGTACTGGCCTTATTAACCACGTTGAAAATGGCGGCCTTAACAACCTTAATTTTACTAATTCTTGGTACCCCTCTAGCCTGGTATTTAGCTAAAATGCGCAGTCGTTTTAAAGTTATTCTTGAAGCAATTGTCGCCTTACCTTTAGTGTTACCGCCAACGGTGCTCGGCTTTTATTTACTTATTGCATTTTCACCACAACATTTACCTGGGCAGCTTTGGCAACAAGCAACAGGACAACAACTCGCCTTTAGTTTTTCAGCTATTGTTATTGGCTCTGTGCTCTACTCTATGCCTTTTGTAGTGCAGCCCCTACAAAAAGCGTTTGAGCAACTAGGCGACCCTTTGCTAGAAGCTGGAGCAATGCTAGGCGCTGGCCCTATGGATAGATTTTTTAATATTGTGTTACCTATAACCAAGGCAAGTTTTATTACTGCTGCCAGTTTAGGCTTTGCTCATACCGTAGGTGAGTTTGGTGTAATACTCATGATTGGTGGTAACATTCCTGGTGAAACCAGAGTATTGTCTATTGCCCTTTTTGATCATGTTGAAGCCTTTGATTATGCTAGAGCTCATGTGCTAGCAATTAGTTTATTAATTTGCTCTATGGTGTTGTTAGCCTCAATTTATCTATTGAATAACCCAAGAAAAAAAACAATGAATAAGGCGAAGAGATGACCGATGCTTTATTAAAAACGACATACCCTTTATTTCTCGATATTCAACTTGGCTTTGAACAACATGGTTTTGAACCATTCCAACTAACGGTTCAGCAGGGACTATCACTGGAAGGTATTACCGGTGTTTTTGGCCATTCTGGCTCAGGAAAATCAACTCTTTTGCGTGCTATTGCTGGTTTAGAAAAAAAAATTACCGGTTCAATTACTTTGAATAATATCGACTTAATTAATAGTGACAGCAACATATTCATCAAAGCAGAACAACGAAATATTGGCTTAGTCTTTCAGGACTCACGTTTGTTTCCACATTTAAATGTGGTCGATAATTTAAAGTTTGCAACTAAGCGTTGTAAGAATAATCGATTGAACTTTGATGAAATCATTAAGTTAACAGCGTTAGATAACCTTCGCCATAAATCTATTCATGAACTTTCTGGTGGGCAAAAACAACGAGTAGCACTTGCTCGTGCTATTCTAGCTGAACCAATATTATTATTACTTGATGAGCCACTTAGCGCTCTTGATAGAAAAGCAAAAGCGAGTTTATTAAGCTTAATGCTTAAAGTTCAAGATGAGCTTCAGTTACCCATGTTTTATGTCAGTCACTCACTTGATGAACTTCAACAAGTGTGTGATAAATTACTGGTGTTATCGCAAGGAAAGGTAATTGGTTATGATGCGATTCATACCATGATCCATCAATTAAACTATTCAGATGTAACCAGCGATGCCGATGACATTATTCATCAACAAACCAGTTTATCTTTACCAATAACAACCTTGGACAATGGTCAAGGTCTCGCAATATTAGCATTAAATGATGTTGAAAATATCTATTTACCTGCACTTGATGAGAGCTTTACCAAAGAAACACTGCGTTGCTTTATTTTAGCCAGCGATATTAGTATTTCATTAACCGAGCCCATTAATTCATCCATCGTGAACCACCTTTTTGTCAAAATATCCTCAATTGATATCATGAAAAACAAAGTGTTAATTACTGCAATATCAGTAAAAGGTAAAATAGAACAAGAGTTCTTTATTAATATCAGTACTTTTTCACAACAAAGGCTGGCACTTAATATTAATCAACAAGTATATTTACAATTTAAAGCCAGTGCTGTGCGCACTTACCTTTATTGACGTTACAATATCAAAACATAAACAAATAAATTATTCGCTTTCACTTAAAAATTTAAAGGTAACACAGTGTTAACAAGGCAAGAGCAACTTAAGTATTCACGACAAATAATGATGGATAAAATTGGTGAGCAAGGGCAAGTAGCACTGCGAAATGCCAAAGTACTCATTGTTGGTGTAGGCGGATTAGGTAATCCTGTTAGCCTCTATTTAGCTGCTGCTGGTGTTGGCACCTTATATCTTGCTGATGGTGATAATATAGAGCTGAGCAACTTACCACGCCAAATACAGTTCGACGAACAAGATATTAATCAAAACAAAGCAGATGTTGCCGCAGAGAAACTTAGTACACAATTTCCGGATAGTAATATTGAAGCCATTGACGAAATGTTAGACCAAGAATTGTGCGATTATTATGTTCCACAAGTCGATTTAGTTTTAGATTGCTCGGATAACATTCAAACACGTTATTTAATTAATCAAGCTTGTGTCACACATACTGTGCCTTTAGTAATAGGTGCCGCAACAGGGTTTGACGGTCAACAACTACTTGTTGACCCTCGAAATAAAGACAGCGCTTGCTATCATTGCTTATTTCCAGCATCAATAAAAGCACCAACGAATAATTGCCAAACACTTGGTATATTAGGCCCAGTACTTGCCATTATTGGTGGTATGCAAGCCTTACAAGCAATAAAGATATTAACAGCTGACGGCAATGAAAATAACACTCAAATTAATCAGTTAAACTTATATGATGGTTTAACAAATCAGTGGCAACAATTTAATATGAAAAAACAACAAAGCTGCAATGTGTGTGGAAATAGGTAGGTATTAAGCTATAGGTAGTATCAATATACATGTTGATGTAAATATTGACGTTAATGATTGATATCAACACGTGATGATATCAATCATTGTACAAAGTATATTCAGCATCTTAAGCATAATTAAGGCTGTTTACCTAGACTTAAGTAGAGCTATTGGCGTCAACTATCATCTGAATAAGCCCATATTTCTATCGGTTACTGCTTCACGCCATCCTCCTAGCCACTCAGATTTAGCATCAATACATTGATAAGGGCAATGCTCCTTTGACTTACCACTTAAACCAGCTTGGTAACCATTTGAATGCGCTCTTCCTAACCGATCTCTTTTCTGTCTTTTCATTATTTAACACCTCGTAAAAAGTATCTTTTAAATTGTCACTGAAAAAGCAGTGATGACAAGTCGAGTTTACTACTCATTGTTACTATCTATCATAAACAAGGTTTCATCTATCATGATATTCATCAATAATGCTTAGTTAGCTCATTAATAAAAACCTTATTTAAAGTGCTCGATAAATAACCAATCGACAATCAATTTAAAAGGATTTTTAGAGTGCTTGCAAGTATGAAAAACATAAAAAATGTAAATAGAAATGACATAAAAGATCATGAAAATAAATAATCTTTCAATCACGTTATTTCTATCAACTAAAACAATTCTTTAGCGCATTAGTCTACTTTTTACATAGAAGCAGGTGATATAAGAATAAACTGTTTATATGAATTTAGTTTAAAAAAAAGGGGCAATAATGCCCCTAAAATAATGCCTAACTTTTTTGGATTAGTTAACTAACTTCAGTTCAAATGCCTGAGTTAACATCAACTAACAACCAACATGATATTAATACTTCGCAGCTTCACCTTCTGCTGGTAATGTTTGCTGAATAAATTGACGAACATCTTGGTTTGATTGCTTTAGATCTTCATGACGAAGGTACATCATGTGACCACTTCTATAACCTTTAAACGATAAACGATCACGCATTTGTCCGCTAGGATCTAATTGCCACATAGTATACTTTGCATCGAAGTAATTAGTTGCGCCATCAAAGTAACCTGATTGAATCATCACATTTAAATACGGGTTTTGTGCCATGGCTAAACGTAAATTTTCACCCGTATTGTTATTACTACGATCCCATGGATGTACATTACCAAACATATTATATTTAACATCTGTTTTGTAATTTAGCTCTTCACGTAAATAATAATTAATCGCTGGCGTAAAGCTATGCAACCACGATGTTAACTCTGCGTTATAATCTGGACGAGAGCCGGCAACTTTTTTATCAATTCCTAAATAACGTGAATCTAAACGACCAATCGTTTGCTTTCTATCGCGCAATAACTCTTTCCAAAAAAAGTTATTATTTACATCTAAATTATTTGCTATTATCGCATCAACAGACAAACCTGAGTACATAGACACCCATTTTGCGATCTTGCGTTTTTCATCACTTGAAATAAAACCACCCTTTGCTAACGCTGGCATATATTCATTTATCGTAAATTGCTCTACTTCAGGTAATAATTCATCTAAGTCTTTGGCTTGATATTGTGCTGGTAAAGCATTGTGATACCAAGCTGCAGCTGCAAAATAAGGTAAACGATTAGCTGATTTCACCGGGCCTTCACGTTTAATACCAATATCTGTTGGTGAGACTAAAATAACACCATTCACATACATCCATTGCTGTTGTTGAAGTGCTAAAGCCAAACCAGAAACTCTCGTCGTACCATAGCTTTCGCCAATTAAATATTTTGGAGAACGCCAGCGATTATTACGAGTAACAAAAGTATTAACCCACTCAGCTAAATATTTAACATCAGCATTAACGCCAAAAAACATGGCTTTTTGTTCTTCTTTACTCGGCATTTTACCGTCTTTATCAGGTAGAACTCTTGAATAACCAGTATTCACTGGGTTGACAAAAACAATATCAGCTACATCTAAAATAGAATAAGGATTAGTTTTAACGCCATAAGGTTGCAGTGGGTAACCTTCATCATCGACATTCAGTACTTTGGGACCAGTATAAGCAACATGCATCCACACGGAAGCTGAACCTGGGCCACCATTAAATGAGATTAATAACGGACGTTTGCTATTATTTTTAATATCGGTGCGTTGATAGTAAGTATAAAAAAGGCTTGCAGTAGGATTACCCTCTTCATCCCATACTGGTTGAGTACCAGTAGTTGCACTATATTTGATTTTTTGACCATTTATCTTAGTGCTATGTTGCGTTATTTGGTGTTCATCAATAACTAGCTTTCGGTCGTTATTTGCAAAAGTTGTTGGTGAAAGTGATACACCAACTAAGAAAACGATAGAAGTAAGTGTTGTGAATAATTTCATTTCATATCTCAGTAATAAATTTGTTAATAAACTACCATAAAGCTCATTACCTATCAGTTAATTAAGTTAAACCTACACAATAATGAGATTAAATTCTTAATATTAAACAATAAGATTGATACCAACAATTAATATTAAAAGCAATTATGACATTTTAAACGTATCGATAGAACTTTCTAATTTTTCAGCTAATTCAGCAACTTGGTTACCATAAGTTAAGGTTGACATTGACTTATCACTACTTTGTCGGCTTAAGCCCAACACTTCTTGAATACTATGGCTTATGTTATTACTTAACGCATTTTGTTGAGTCGCTGATTGGGAAATATCCCTACTCATTTCATGTATGTTCTTTATTGCCTCGGTAATTAATAACAATGTTTGTAATAGCTCATTAGTATAACTTTGACAGTTATTCGCCTCATCTTTGCCTTGGCTAATGTCTGATGCTGCTTTTTCAGTTTGATGTTGTAAGGATTCAATCATACTTTGAATTTCTGTAGCTGATGCTTGAGTTCTACTTGCAAGTAAGCGCACTTCGTCGGCAACAACGGCAAAACCTCGACCTGCGTTTCCTGCTCTAGCCGCTTCAATAGCAGCATTTAATGCTAATAAGTTTGTTTGATCAGAAATGCTATGAATAGTATCTAAAATACTACTAATATTAGCGGACTCTTGTTGTAAGACCGACATAACATCAGTAGTGCGATCCAACATAAGTGCTAAATTTTGCATTCGTTCATTGGTTGTCTTTGCGGTTTTCTCTAACGCATTACTCTGTTGCAATGCATTGGTCATATCTTCTTCTGCATTATTTGCTTTTGATAAGATGTGATCTGCACTTTGCCCTAACTCAGATGTTTGTACTGCGACCTGCTCTATCGTTTGCTTTTGAATGGCTAAAGAGTCTGTTACTTCCTCTATGCGTTGGTTCGATTGTTCTGCCGCATCATTTAATACATGAGTATTTTCGGAAATATTACCAATGAGTTTGCGCAAATCGGCAACGACAATATTCACATTTTTAGACAGTTCACCAAATTCATCATCAGAAGCAACGGTTAATTCTCTAGATAAGTCTCCTTTAGCAATTTGAGACAACACGATATTGATTTTCTTTAACGGTGAAATCATCGATCTAATAGTTGTCACAGCAACAACAATACCTGCAATAAATAACACCACAAAAATGGTGATAGTTTCTAGGTTGCCTTGATCAACATTATCCACAATCCCCATTTGTAACTGTGTTAAGTTTTTATCTACAGTTTGTAAGAATATATCTATCGCATTAATAGAATTATTAATATGTAATTCTGAATTATTAAAAGCATGATTTAACGCATTTTTTTCTTGCAGTTGTATTCTTTTTAACTCAAATAGATTGTCTTTACCTTTAAGCATTTTTTTAGATTTTTCAAACTCGTCAATAAAGGTTTCAATAACACCATTGGTATTATATGTTTTACCTAAGTCTATTAAGAATTTGGAATATTGTTCAATATTACTTATCGCAAAATCAATTGCCTCTTGAGACTCCTCAACTTCTTCGAGCGTATTAATTGCTAAAATAGTTTTAGTTGCATCGGTTAGGTTAAAAACAAAGCCCTCAACCTGGCTGGCTGAGCCAGAAATTCTATCGATTTTTTCTTGGTTATCAGGGTCATCTAAGTAAGTTAAATCGCCCAATACAGCGCCAGCTTCATAAAGAACATCATCAAGTTTTTTTTGCTGCTCAATAAAGTACTCCGTTTGCTGTATAACAGATAATTTATGGGTAAACATTGCAGAAACAGCATTAGAGTACTGCTCATAAGCGCTATTAAAGCGATCTAATCGATCGATATTAGGAAACATATAAAGCATTTCTTCAATTGCTTTTTTCTGCTCAATAAGCAAAAGCCCCTGTTCTGCAAATGCTTTTTTTAATTGCTCTATTTTATTAATAGTCGTTAAGGTTGGAATAAAAGAGGACGATTTTGCTTGCTTTAATAACTGCTTTTGTACTGTATTAGCAGACTTCTGTATAGGTAAAGCAAAGTCATCTACCTTGGCTGATGCTTGTTTAATATCACTTAAAATACCAATAGAACTAATACTAGAAAAAAACAATAACAATAGTATTACAACAAAACCAATAACAACTTTATGGGCGATTTTTAAACTGTTCAATTTAAAATACATACTTATTAACTCCATTATAAGTCATAAAAGAAACATCCGACCAGTTACTATACGCGTAAATATTGTACTATTAAATAAAATATAGTGAAAATAAACACAATAAATAATTTCAGCCATCACTCAACGTAAAATATAATAAAAAATAGCTAACTAAAGCTTCATTCGTCATTAATACATAAGTATAGACAAAGCTTTGTTAAAACATAAAACCGGATAAATGGACGAGTATTTATCCTAGCGACAACACATATTTGATAAAACGATTAAAAGACTAACGACTGAATAGATCTTAACGATTAAACGTATTTGCCATAATAGAGCTATACTTTCTACATGTAGGTAAAAATACGTATATATAGCAGCTAAGTAATACAGTGTTATGAATTTATATTCCCTTGAATTATCGTGAATATAAAGGAGAAAACTATCAAATTAATTAACCCAATAAAGTTATTTACTTTCCTATTATTTTGCTTTCTTCCAAGTGTCGTGGCAGTTGATACTATAAAATTGCTCAAGCCATTATTAGTAGATGATAAAAGATCCAAGCATAAAAACGAGGTGATTATTCGCGCTCTTCAAATAACAGCTGAAGAATTTGGCCCTTTTATATTTGAGCCGATTGAAATGAGTATGACGCCTAAAAGAGCCTTTATATCGCTTAAAAGAAACCAAAATATTAATGCTTATATAGGACCAAGTGGTGAAGCATGGGGTAACGAAGTAATCACGATTAAAATTCCTATTAGGCAAGGCCTACTTAACTACCGATTATTACTCATTCATCAGTCACAGCTTGCTCTTTTTAGCAAAGTTAAGAACCTCGACGACTTAAGTCAACTTAATGCTGGGCTTCAGCACCATTGGGCAACAACAAAGGTATTTGAAAGTCATGGATTAAAAGTAACAACAACACATAATTTTGAAGGTTTATTTCAAATGTTAAAACGCTCTCGATTTGATTATATTCCTAGAGCGATCTACGAAGCTTATGATGAACTTGAAAGCCGCCAGCCCGATTTAAAGAATATTGTTGTAGAGCCAACTCTAGCGCTATACCTCCCAATGGCCACTCATATTTATATATCACCACAAGAGCCTCGTATTGCTCGACGCCTAGAAATAGGATTACGTAAGTTAATAGCTAATGGAGAAATTAAAACAATATTAGATAAATATTACGCCGAAGATATTAGTCGCGCTAATTTGAAAAATCGCAGAATTATTAAAATAAGTAATCCAACCTACCGCGGTAACAATATTGAAAATAATCAATAGCATAGTGTTAGCGTATATTCATTGCTGTATTGTTCTAAAGGTTAAATTAATTCTTGGTTCGTGCACTTTTTTAGTTGGTGGTAACCGGTGTAACCAATGCTTTTGAGTTTCATCTTTCATTACTAATAAACTAGCTGGCTTTAACTGTAATGAGACGACTTCTTTATTATGTTTATGCTTAAAAGAAAACTTCCGTTCGGCACCAAAACTTAACGAAGCAATTGCGCCATTATCTTTAAGATCTTGCTCCCCATCACTATGCCAAGCCATTCCTTCAGCACCGCTATGATATAAATTAACTAAACAAGTATTATAAGTTTCATTTGTTTTTTGCTCGACAACTCCTTTTAGGTAATAAAGGTTATCTGTCCAAGGTAACGAATATTTAGTTGTATTTGAGTAGGTATAACTAAAAGGCTCTTTTTGACCTGAATTACCGTACCAAGCCACTTTTCGCTTAGTTTCGATTAATTTTCCAAGAATAATAGCTTGATCGCAGCGCCAGTCGACTTCACTCAATAAGTGTTCAAAATAAAAGTCAGCCTCTGCTTGCGTCATTATTTCGCCGTAGAAATTAACCACACCATCTTGAGGTAGAATATTGATAGGCTCTGCTAAAAATGATTCAAATAAATTCATAATACCCTGACAATTTAACTGTATAAATATACAGCACCATGATATTTGCGTATCATCAAAATTTTTTATTACTAGCCAATGAAATAAATACAGTAGTAACAAGTTAAATTATCAATCACTAGACTCTGCTAGATATTAATATATAAATTAATGAGGAATCATTTAAATAAAATAATAAGATAACTTCCTTCAATAAACCTTCGTCAAGTTAAAGATTTCTCCATGACTCTTTTTTTCGTTGATAATATCTTTATAATGAATTGGATAAAATAGAATCCCCTTCAAACCTAATAACAATAACAGCAAACAATGGCATAAAATAATGGCAATTGAATACAAAACTCGTACCCAACTCGTTGTAGAAGTTTTACGCGAAAAAATACTTAGTGGGGAAATAATTGCTGGCCAACCACTGCGTCAAGCCGCTTTAGCAGACGAATTAAACGTTAGCCGCATCCCTGTTAGAGAAGCATTATTACAGCTTGAAGCTGAAGGTTTAGTCTCATTTGAGCCTCATAAAGGTGCAAGTGCTACTAGCTTGAACCTTGATCAAGTCGATGAATTATTCGAATTAAGAGCAATGATTGAAGGCGACTTACTTGCTGCCTCTTTAGTGGATATCACGGATGAAGCTTTAATAGAGGCCAATGAGTTATTAATTAAATTGGATAGCGCTTTAGGTAAAGAAAATGCTGCAAATACCTGGAGTGAGTTAAATTCAAGTTTTCATAATTGTTTGTATTCCGGCGCTAAACGACCGCAAACTTCTGATTTAGTTAACATTCTAAATAAAAATGCAGATCGATATATACGCATGCACTTGCTGTGGGCTGGTGGTATATCTAAAGCAGGTCCTGAACACGCTGAATTATTAGCTTTTTGTCAGGCACGCGATATAGACAAGGCTGTCGCAAAATTAAAACAACATATCCTAAGCTCTAGAGATGAAATTAAAGCATTTTTAGTGCAACGAGAGTCTGGAAAGTTTTAGTGAGTTTAATAAAGCAAGTAAGCCTTCGCTAAAGCTGAAGGTTTACTTGTTGAATATTAGTGCTCATTGTTCTTTGCTAAGAAAAGTTATTTAAAATAATAGCAATTAGATATTATTTTCAACCATAGTTTTTATTTTATGCGCCTTCTCAAAGTGATCTAACTGATGTGTTTGAATCCACCAAGTTGCCGCTTCCATTAAAAGTGCTGGATTATCATTTTTATTAGCAAAAAAAGCATAAAATGATAACCCAACATTATCACCTTTACTGGCGATTTTTTTATCGCAAATATCTATTATTTTTTTTCTTAATACTGCTCTCATCATTTATTATTCTTTGTTAGAATGGATTTAGCATTATAAATAGAATAAGACAATGCGAGCAACAAACAAATACTGGCGGGAACAATAAGCGCATAAAAGTGGAAAAAACTAAAAAGATAAGCGCCACAACAGCCACCAACAATAAATCCAAGAATGATTAATAAAAACAATAACCCCTTTCTCTTATCAAAATATTCTCCTCTTAACTTAGAGCCGATCATGATGCCTAAATCGGTAAATATACCAGTAACATGGGTTGTTCTGATCACAGCACCACTATAGGTCGTTGCTAACGCATTCTGTAATCCACAAGCTGCAGAAGCTAAATAGTGACCGAGAGAGTAATTGTCTGATAAAAAATAAATAGAGCTAAACAAAAAAGTAGATTCTAACAGCAGCAAGCCACTGTAATTACGCCCCAACTTTAACGAGCCGCTGCGTATAAAGTATCCGGAAATAACAGAGCCTAAAAGAAAGCTCAGTAATACTAACGCTAAATGGCTAACATCAGCGAAATCTGAATTAATCATGCCAGTACCAAAAAGTGTCGCGGTACCTGACAAATGAGAAACTGATTGGTGCTTAAAGCCTAACAACCCAATTGAGTTAACAAGCCCTGCAACCAGTGCAAGTATAAATGAACCATATTCTACCCAACGAGGTAATTTCGAAATCACGTTAATCCTTTTGGCTGTTAGTCCTGTCAATAAAGTAGTAAGTTACAATGGGAAGGTGGTCTTGCCAGATCATTATCAATAGTAAGAGTTTATACAAATTAGGTTATCAACGATTTTGCAAATTTAGCGCAACATCCTTTTTACACCTATCAACTATTGCTAATTTTTCCTCGTCAGATTTCCTCATCCAATTTGTAATTTCCAACTTGGATCTACAACAACCTATACACATATCATTTTCATCTAAGCCACATTGGCCTACACAAGGGGATATAATATTTGTCTTATTTTCCATAATCATATTGATAATACTTAACGATTAAAAAGCCGCGGATAGTACCAATCTAACTTTCTTAGTCACCATAAGCATTAGACTTTACCATTAAGTGTCAGGCACCTGTATTTATTTGGTGTATGGTAACATTTCGCTTAGTTTATTTTTGGCTAAAATTTTAATACACCAACACTATTTAGCCAATTATATGCTTGTTCCATATTGTCACAAAATTTTGTTTCAACATTAGTTAATACCGTATGGCTCTCTTCCATCAACATTTGTTGAAGAGACATACTACAAATAACCGCTTCATATTTTTGATTATTAATATTTCCCCATTCATTTAATTTATTAATTTCATCCCACATATCTGGCGTAGACAACTCCCATTGGCTTAAGTCAACTAAACACGCCCAAGGTTTGTCTTTTATGCCTTCAACATGTTCTTTGTATTCTCGACAAAGCCTTATCACTGTTTCAACATTCCAAGCATCAAAGCATTTAATAATTAATGTTTGATCAATTACTTCTATTTTAAAAGAACCATGTTCTTGCATTAGTACTCCTTAATACGCATAAGTCCCCATTTAATAAACTACAGATTGAAAAACTAACTACCTGTCAATTTTCTGTATTTGCTTATTTATACTTATCTAAGAACTAAACATTGTTGTGCTGTAATACGATTAACTTCGGAAAATGGATGTTAATAACAATTATGTAAATATTATCAAGTACATAATATTTACATAATTAGAGGTTTTACTCAAACTTGGATTCAAATAATAAGTGCATCACTTGAATAGGCCGAAAAATTGGTCAGCTGAGTATATGCTAATCGCTTTTTCTCCGGCAAGAAATGCACCAATGAAAACATATAAATAAATAACTGACCGATGAAGAACGATGCCAGATTTATGCCTTAAATAAAAGTGTTATAAGTCAAAATCAAATTGCAGCGCTACTCAGTGTTAGTCAATCAACGATTAATAGCGAGCTATCTCGAAATACCGGACTACACGGTCACCATAATAAGAAAACCCTCAAGATAGCGAAATATAATACAATTGATTCATCGTAAAAATCCAAAACACACCCCTCAAGAAGATCACTATATTAAGCAAACCTAAAAGCTAGTGTAACAGCGTAGAATTGATACATCGAAGTACTCAAGATGACACCCCAAGTAATTGAATTTATCAATCTAAAACTCCAGATCAATTAATGACTAAGTACATGGTAGCTATAGCTGCTTAATCGTTATACACTTCGAGATTGAATCTGCCAAACCCAAAAAAATAATCTTTAGTTAACTATTTTTAAACCTTGTTTATAATACTGATGCTAATGAAAAAATCTAAAAATTAGCAACTGAATATATGCAGCAATAACTAAAGGCAATTATTAATGTTATCCACTTTTTTTAAAACAAAACCCGTTATTGATGAAACAAGCAAAGCATGGATTTTTGATACCTTTGCTTGGTGTATTACTGAACTCGATGGTGAGTTTTTTACAAATGACAGTAAATTAGTATTGCCGAACAATACCTTCTATCCCGGTAGTTCAAGCAGCGTAGAAGAAATGGCTAATACAATTTTTTCAAATACGATGAAGTATGCTGGAATGACCGCTTGGCCAATAAAACTGGTGTCTGCTGAGCGCTTTATTCAAAAACCCATGCCACAACTATTATTTGCTTCAAGACTTCGTGGTGAAAACTGTCACATTAGCTGTAAAGTAAGCAGCATAAATGACACAACACCAACTATCGACATTGCTTTTCATGCTAGTCAACTTAATCAACCTCAAGATTTAATTGCTTATTTAGTACAAATACAAGCAAGTATTTTGGTGCATCAACATAATGCTACTCATTATGACGCTAACAACTCAACAAACACCTATGCCCCTGGCGGTAAAGAAGTATTGCCACAAACCATTGACTTAGTGGCTTGTTTTATGGGGTTTGGTGTTATTTTTGCTAATACAGCTTATCAGTTTAAAGGGGGTTGCGGCTCATGTAACAACCGTAACCTAAACCGACAATCAGCACTACCCGAGTTAGAAACCGTTTACGCATTAGCGCTATTTTGTGTAATAAAGGGCATTGAAGTTAAGCAGGTAAAAAAAGAACTAAAATCTCACCTATATAAACATTTTCGACAAGCTCACAAAGAAATATCACTGTATTTACAACAAACAGATAATGCTGAACATAAGCAGCTACTGCTAGCCCACGATAAAAAATAAATACGTATTAATGAAAGTTTTTACTACTCATTATCGTTTCCACAATACGTTGATTAATGCTCCTACCATGATTAATCCCCCACCAACAATGGTGGTCGTCATAGGTATTTCACTAAAGTACGCCCAACCTATAAATACTGAAAACAGTACTTGTACGTAAGAATAAGCTGTTGCTTTATTAGCATCAGCACAGTGTAATGCTTTTGTTAGTCCTACTTGACCTACTTGTGTGAATATTCCCACTAAAATCAATAATATTGTTGCTGTTAAGCTAGGTATCACAAAATCACTACCCAGCATAAGCATCGACACAGGAAAAGCGACGAGAGGAAAGTAGAATATGATTACTGAACTATCCTCAGTTACCGTTAATTTCTTAACCAAAATATAAGCAACGGCACTCCCAAAAGCCCCCAAAACACCGGCACTAATGCTTAACCATGAGTATTGTATGCGAGGGTTTAAGAGTAAGTTAGGTTGCGCTAAACTTTCCTGAACTAAACTTTCCTGAGCTAAGTTGGGATAAATGATGATCAACAAACCAAGTAAGCTGATTAAAATACAAGCGACAGTTGAGCGTTGTATCGTTTCTTTTAAAAACCATAACGCCAAAATAGCGGTAAAGACAGGATGTAAGTATTGTAATAACGTTGCTTCGGCTAACGGTAAAGTAGTTACCGCATAATACACAAACATCAAAGCGAAAGTACCAACGGTACCTCGAGCAATTAACAACGGCTTATTATTACCCCACAGCGGAATATTTTTGCGTTTAACATCAACATAGCTAATCACTGCTGAAACAGCTGCCCTTGCAGCGACAATTTCAAAAACAGGAATACCTAAAGTGCTAACCTCTTTGACACAAGCTGCCATTAAGGAAAAACCTAATGCTGATAGCAACATAAACCAAACACTCATTGGCACTGAATTTTTTAGGGTGATAAACATTAATTGTTGTACTCAGGTAAATAAAATAGAAAGATAACCAACTGTTCATTTTTCTAAACAACATATAGCTTAGAAAGCTCCCAATTGTGATAATTTATCTCGTATTGCTTGATAACGTTGTTGCTCACAAGAAGCAAAACCTGATAACTGTCTAACTTTATTACGTCCAAAAATAGGTACACTCATACCGGCAAAAAAGCGACAGTAACTTTCTAACGTTAATGGCACCGTAATTTTGTTTGCTAAATGACTTTTCAATGCCACAGCATCTGCCATTAACACTTCATCACTTGGCCATTGCGCCTGTACTGAATGTTCAAGTTGAGCGACATTTCCTGCACATACGCTGCAATGCCCACAGCTTACGGGTGCTTTTTTATCATCAAAATAACAACTTAAATTATAGCTTAAGCACTTATCAAGTTGAAAAAATCGTACAAGAGCAGCAATACGCTGAATTTCTTTTTGCTCTTTATCGAGAAAATAATTATACAGGTTTGTTGCTAACTTAGGATCATTAAGTTCATGACTATTAACCTTAAAAACCTCTGTCATTCGTGAGGTTTCTAATACAATTAATTGTTGCTCTTGTAAGTACTCTAACGCCGCAACAACACGATTTCGATCAATTGATTGGTCTTGCAATAAGGTATCAAAGTTTAAACTGCCCCACACTTTTTTAAACGCTGTGGCTTTAAATACTGTTGATAAAAAATGACGTCTTTGTTCATTAAAACCCGATAATATCTGCTCTAGGGGCTGTAAAAGCTTAATTTTGAAATCTGCAAAATAGGCATACATAGGCTCAATGACACCAGCAATTTCCAACTGAACCAATAACGTTTTTAACGGTAATTGTTTAATATTACTGGTATTAGACAGTGGTAGTAATTGTAATTCCCACTTACTTTCATATTGGGTACTTTGAGTCTCAACTTTAATATTATCAATAATAGACTCGATACCACCAAGCTCAGGCGTATCACCATAAACAAAATTTTCTACAGTATTTAAACCATCTAAATTTGCCAAAGTCACACAGTGTGACAGCTCACCATCACGCCCTGCTCGACCTATTTCTTGAGAGTAATTCTCAATTGATTTAGGTAAATCGTAATGAAAGACAAAACGAATATCACTTTTATCAATTCCCATACCAAAGGCAATAGTCGCAACAATAACCTGTAGATTTCCCGCCATAAAATCAGCTTGTATTTGGCTACGATTTTCGCTGTCAAACCCCGCATGATAAGCGCAAGCGTTAATACCTGATTGCTGTAAATAAGCCGCAACCTGTTCAGCAGAGTGTTGTAACGTAACGTACACAATACCGCTATTTTGACCACCATTAGAGTATTGTTGTATTTGCTCCACTAAGACTTTATTTTTATTAGCGCTACTAACCGGCAATACCACTAAATTGAGGTTATGACGATAAAAACCAGTTTGTACAATATGATGCTCATTAATGGCAAATTTATCAGCCATATCTAACTTTACTTTTTTTGTCGCTGTTGCGGTTAACAATAATGTTAATGGAATATTCAATTCTTTACGGTAACTAGGTAATTTTAAATAATCTGGTCTAAAGTTATGACCCCACTCTGAAATACAATGCGCTTCATCTACCACTAACATTGAAACCGGTACCGATTGAATAAACTGCCTAAAACGCTCATTCTTAAAACGCTCGACTGACACCATTAATATTTTAATTTCACCATTACGCACCGCAGCCATAACGTCTTGTGTTTGACTACCTTTTAACGTTGAATCAATACTTGCTGCCGTAATACCTTTACTCGCTAAAAAGGCTAACTGGTCTTTCATCAAGGCTAACAATGGCGACACAACAAGCGTTAAATTAGGCAGGTGCAATGCGGTTAATTGATAACACAAACTTTTACCTGAGCCGGTAGGAAATATTGATAACGTTGACTGCCCAGCTAACAATTGTTCAATTGTTTGCTTTTGACCTAAACGAAACTGCTCAAAACCAAATATTGTTTTAAGTGTTTCTAGCGATGAATTTTGATTAATTCCGTTCATGATTAACATTCCAATATAAATAATTTACTAAAAAAATTATAGCCCTATCATTATTTTTAACGTTAAAAACATAAAGCACTAAGTATTTAACCAGTATGACATAAAGCGTACTTTGACTGTATTACTTTAACAAGCGCCTTTACCAACCAGCAGTGCTAAAATAATTGATCTCTCGCCATATTAATTTGATTAAATTTAACAAAACCCCTTACTGTTTAATCGTAAATATAAGCCAATCTATCGATAATTCATTGCATTCATCATTAAAACATAGGCAAACTGATTAAAATAATTTCTAATAAAAGAGCCATCAAATGCTATTAAAAAAATCTTTGCTCGTTATTGCTATATCGAGTGCCTTATTAAGTGCTTGTTCACAACCACTAACAAATAACGCAAGCACTTCAGTTGAACAAAACAGTGCTAATGTAGTCATATCCGAATCAGAAAAAGCCAACCAACTATTTGATAGTATTTTCAAGGCAAGCATTGACCGTAACCCAGTTATGCAGACATATCTTGGTATTAAAAAAGATTACGATAAATGGAATGACCTATCTGAAGAAAACAGCGCAATCGAGTTAGCTTTTGATAAAGCAGACTTAGAAAAAATTAAAACGATTGATACCGATAAATTAGATCCTCAAACGTTGATCAGCTATCGCCTTTACGTTCAGAAATTAGAAAACAGCATCAATGATTACCAATGGCGCTTTCATAATTACCCTGTTAATCAAATGTTTGGCACTCACTCACAAATTCCTGCGTTTTTAATTAACCAACATTCAATTAGTAATGTAAAAGAAGCACAAGATTATATAGCCCGTGTAAAAGGCGCTAAAAAGTTAATAATACAGCTTGTTACCCAACTTAAATTAAGAGAAGACAAAGGAATAATTGCCCCTAAATTTGTTTTTGAACATGTCATTCGTGATGCTAATAATATATTAATAGGTGCACCATTTTCTGACGGTAAAGACAGTACGCTTTTAGCCGATTTCACTAGCAAAATTAACAAACTAGCAATTACTGATGCAGAAAAAAACTCATTATTAACTGACATTAAATCCGCATTGAACAACGAATTAAAATATGGCTATGAACAATTAATTAGTTACTTAACGGAATTAGAAAAGAAAGCCGATGATCGTGACGGTGCTTGGAAGTTTCCAAATGGTGAAGATTTTTATAATAATGCTTTAAAACGCACAACTACTACAGATCTCACTTCTGAAGAAATTCATCAAATAGGGCTAAATGAGGTGGATCGAATCCATAATGAAATGCGTTTGATTATGGAAAAGGTTGGCTTTGAAGGTGATTTGGCCGAATTTTTTGATTTTATGAGAAACAGCAAGCAATTTTATTACGCTGGAGACGAAGCAGGACGTCAGCAATATTTAGATGAGGCAGTTGCTTTAATTGACGATATGAAAGGCCGCCTAGACAGCTTGTTTTTAAGTAAACCTAAAGCGGAATTAAAAGTTAAAGCCGTTGAAGCCTTTAGAGAAAAGTCTGCGGGTAAAGCATTTTATCAACAACCCGCACCTGATGGATCTCGCCCAGGTGTTTATTATGCAAACCTTTACGACATGGAAGCTATGCCAACCTATCAAATGGCGGCTTTAGCGTACCATGAAGGTATTCCTGGACATCATATGCAAATCGCGATCAAACAAGAATTAACTGGCATTCCTATGTTCAGAAAGTTTGGACGCTATACTGCTCATACCGAAGGCTGGGGATTATATTCAGAAATGATCCCTAAAGAAATTGGCTTATACCAAGACCCATACTCTGACTTTGGTCGTTTAGCTATGGAACTATGGCGTGCATGTAGATTAGTGGTTGATACGGGTATTCACACAAAAAAATGGACCAGAGATGAAGGCATTGCATATTATGTAACTAATACGCCTAACGCTAAATCTGACGCAGTTAAAATGGTTGAACGACATGTTGTTATGCCATCCCAAGCAACAGCTTATAAAATTGGTATGTTAAAGATATTAACCTTACGTGAAGGTGCTAAAAAAGCCTTAGGCGACAAATTTGATATAAGAGAATATCACGAGGTAATTTTACGTAATGGGCCAGTACCATTAAACGTACTTACTCAACTCGTTAATGAATATATTGAAGAGAAAAAGGCTTAATCTCGACTGACTTGATAAGTCACTAAACAGAACCATCTAAAACCGCATTTTTAAATGCGGTTTTTTATTGTCTTTTTAGCTATTAAATTTCTACAATATAGAAAGAAAAGTTTTTATATTTCAGCAGCGACCACTGAAATTTCCACCAATAAAGCGTCACGAGCCATTTTAGCCGCAACACATGCACGCGCTGGTGCATAACCTTCTGGAACCCAAGCATCCCAAACAGCATTCATCTCAGCAAAGTAGCTCATATCTTTAACATAAATAGTGGCTGATAAAATGTGCTTTCTATCACTGCCTGCTTGCAACAATAATTCATCAACCTTAGCTAACATGGTTTGCGTTTGTTCAGTAATATTCTTACTGGCATCAGCAGCAACTTGGCCACATAAATAAATCGTACCGTTATGTTTAACAATACGACTCATACGCTGTTTTGTTTCTAACCTTTCAATTGACAAAATTACTCCTCCAACATATCAATAAATTTTTGCGATTGTTCTATCGCAGCATTCATATCTTTAATTAGCACAGCAACATCTTTTTGAATTGACACTATTTCACCTTGTAGTGCACCAACTGCTTTTGCATTTAAATTATGTTTTAAAAATAGGCTATTGTCCTTTAAGGCAGACAAAACTGGTGCCATTTTACTTTCTGCTTTATGCATCGATTTAATCAATGTTTTATAACGTCTTTGTGTATCCTTTAGTTTTGATGCACTTTGTCTTTTAAGGTTAGCACTTGAAATTTCTTCTATTTCATCTTGCCACTCTTCAAATAAGGCTTCAGAAACATCTTCTATTTTAGCAATACGTAAGCTAACAAGATCAGCAGCCTCTTTCGAATCTTCATACTGTTCTTGAATTTCGTTGTATTGCTCTTCAAGATCGCCACCATCAAAATTAATTAGCGCCGTCATTTCAGCCAATGCTGACTTAAACTGTTCTTGTGCTTCTTGTTGTGATTCTTTGGCTTCTCCAACACGATCAACCATGATATCACGCTTGTGAATACCAACTTTTTCCATGGCAGAGTAATAAGCAGTTGAACACGATGCTAATGCCAATACACTAACAATAATGCATAACTTTTGACTAAACTTAATCATAAATTTCCCTAAAGTGATTTTGACCACTTAATCTGAGCGAATATTATGTTAATGGTATATTGATTAGCGTATTCGAGCAAAATAAATATTCAACATTACCTCTAAATTTTTACAAATTATTAACAAAAAACATCTTGCCTTGTCGTCAATCTTAATTGGCTAGCTATCGATAAATAACAAAGAGAGTCATAAATAAAGACGAGCATAACTTAATCCCCTAAACCTCAAAATAAAGTAATAAAACTACAAAATATAATAATACGATCATTTAAATGATGAAAACTTGCATTAAAACACTAAATGACGTAATAATATTACATAACGTTAAATAAAGAGAGATTATGATAATGAAAAATCAAAACACTTTACAAGATACACAATCAGTAGAAGCAACAACTTTTGATTATGATAATAGCGATTTACCTCGTGATTTTGACATAAGAATTGAAGTAGCCGAACAACGTGAAGTTTTAGAAAACCTATAATATTGACGACTTACATTCTAATATTTATGTGAAAATGCCATAAATATTAGAATGGTGTCACTGATATAAAAATAAAGGTGCTGTGTAATATAAGTACCTAATCAAGTATACACTGATATTATAAAATGGCAGTAGGTCATGTTTACTAATACCTTATTGCAGATATAGTTCACAGTAAAAGTCTCTACATAATACGCCTGAAGTAAATCGACTTTGATACACTTATGACTTATGACTTATGACTTATGAACAGCAAGCATAACGAAACTAGTTTTTAAAATAATCCCAAGCTATTTTACTAATATCTGCAATTATTTTTTTATTAACCTCGCTTGTTTCTGTCGAGTTACTGACTAAAATCCCGATATAAAAATGTCGACCATCAGGCAAAAAAACTATGCCAATATCATTATCGGCCCCCGTTAATCCCAATTTATTGCTACCAGAGCTACCGGTTTTATGCGCAACAATCGTACCTTTAGGTAATGAACCTTTAATTTTATCTTTACCGGTAGCTGAGCTTTTCATGGTATCCCATAAGAATTGATGACTGCCTTGAGAAAGTAAATTATCTTTATTCTCATAAAATAACTTTAATAAAGTAATAGCTGCATTAGCCGTTGTCCAATTCTCATACATTCGGTTCCAAACTAATTGCTGTGTTATTTCATCATATTCAATAGCAACATCCATTATGCCTTGCTGATGTATATACGCTTCCACAACCTTCGTACCACCAACCATATTAAATAATATATCGCAGCCTACGTTGTCACTATAAGCGACTGTATATTTAATACTTCAGCTAAGGATAAATTAGTACCATTGGGATATTTTTTACGAATCGGGCTCCATAAATTATTATCTAAATCTTTTTGGCTAATACTTACTCTATCCGATAGGCTTAAGTTTTTTTATCCACTTGATCTAACACTGCTAAAGCAAAGTGATATTTGAAAACACTCTGCATTGGTAGCTTCTTATTACCATTTATTGAAATATATTCACTGCCATCCCCTGCCAAAATCGACACACCAACTGTTGCATTTTTAGCTGCTAGTAATGAATTTATTTGATGTTTCAAAGACTCACTTTGTTTGCTACATGAGTGAAACGAACATAAAAAAACGATAATGAGTAATAGTAGTTTATAATTCATAGGTTATCTTACGTGCTAATATTTATGTTTAAAGAATGCGTGAACAGCTATCGTTATGCAGATATTTTACATGATTTATTCTATTTTTAGCGCTAACACCATTAGTTGGGCATCATCACCGTAACTTGGACAAATAATCTTACTAGGGGTATAAACAAAACCAAATTTCCCCCAGAACATATTCGAGTTTTGCACTGAAACAAGTGATATTTTTGAAAAATGTTGACATTTGGCATAAACAATTAAGTTTTCAATTAATTGTTTAGCGATCTTTTTTCCTTGTGCCGCATTCGCCAAAGCCAAGTCATGGAGAAATAAAGTTGAACTATTAATTACTTGCGTTTTTTCATATAACTTAGGTGGCACTTCGCTCTCCCATGGGTGAGCAAGTAAATAGCCTAATATTTTATCTTCATCATCTACATAGACTGCACATGTTTCAGGCGAAGCCAGCCACTTACTTTTTAGGATACTTGCGTCTTCAGGCAAAATATCTGTGTATGCCTCCGCCTGAATTTTCATAATTGCATCCCACGAATTTTCGGTTATTGCACTAATAGGCATTCTCACTACTTCCTTGCCACATACGTCCCAATAGAGACTAATAAACTGTTTGCTACTATGAGTAGCACAGAGAAATTGAATAAACTATTTTAGCTGTTTAACCTATTAAGTTTACCTCGCACCACTAATTTAATGGCCTTATATCATAAAAGTCTACGCATAAGTGACATAGAAAAAATATACCGTAATCACAGCGCTCATAAATATCACGAACCACCTAACATACTGCTGATTTAACTTCATCGAAATATGAGCCGAATAATATCCGCCTAATAAAGTACCAACGAGAACAATACAGCCTTCTAACCACGCAATAGAGTCGCTCAAAACAAATAATAATATGGCAGCAATCGATACAGCAGAAGAAACAACTAACTTTAAACCATTCATTACATTAATGTTTTTATGACCAGATAAAGTCAAATAACTTAAGACAACAATACCTAATCCGGCATTAAAGAATCCGCCATAGACACAAACACTGAGTAATGATAAAGAAAGAAAAATAGATTTAAACTGTAATGCATATTTATTTTTTTCTGAGTAAGACTGCAATAATGTATTAGCTCTCCCACCAAATATAAATAACAAGGTTGCAAATAAAAGTAACCAAGGAATAACCTTTTCAAATGATGCTTCAGGGGTTTTTAACAATAAAAATGCACCAAGAGATCCCCCTAATAGGCTAAATAAAATCGTGAGCAACATTTCTTTTTTGTGCTCTTTTAATTTGTGCCTAAAAGCATAAGCTCCACTAAAATATCCGGCACACGAAGAAAAGGTATTAGTAGCATTAGCCATAAGTGGTGGCACGCCAACAAAAACGAGAGCAGGAAAAGTAATAAAACTTCCCCCTCCCGCAATAGAGTTTAAAACTCCACCAATTAGCCCTGCTATAAAAAGAAAAATAACATCAATCAACAAAATAGTACTCCAGGCTAATTTAAAACCTAACACCTCATTAAAAGGGTAATAATAGTGAATTAAATATATAACAAAGTGAAACCTAGCCCACTGTTTGAGCTTGATTTCAAGTAAGTGAAAACAATAAAGCTATTGTACTCTACAATAGAAACTTTAATGCAAAGTAATACGAGTAAATTAAAATCTCTATCGTATATTCATATCACGCTTTAACTGTAGCGTTAAGCAAATCTGACAAGCGTTATTTACAACGCCTACTATAACCACGGTAAGTTCCACGCTGCTCCCTTCATTACCTTAACCAAGAAATATAAATGTACGACTTAGCAGCTGATGAATTAGCGTAAATCAATTACACCCTTTTAATTAACCGTATTAATTTAGGCCTCGCTTTAGGTCTTGGAGTATCGTCATGAAAATTTTGTCTGCCCCTGTTATTGTGACTGCTATTGCCATTGTCTGCATTGGTTTAGCTGTTGCTTATAACGGAGAAAAGATTGATCAACTACAAGCAGCTCGGAAACCTACGACAATTAAGGCAAGCATCCCCACAGTATCGGTTATTCAAGCACTAACCAATACTTATCAGGCCTGTGTAAGTAGTCATGGTGAAACGAAAGCCCATTGGGATCTAACATTAAAATCAGAAGTTGAAAGTGAAGTAACCACTATTAATGCCCCTTTTGAAACAGGTAGTATGGTCACGAAAGGCAGTGTTTTAGCTAATATAGATAACACTGACTATTTTAGGCATAAATTAAGCTCGGTTATATGCCATTATTCTCCTCACTGACTAAGCTCTATCGGATATCTGCAGACTCAATTATTTATCTATTTATTCCATTTGTTGTTGTTTTGTAAAAAAATTTCAAGGTATAATATTAATAACAACCATTATCATTAACATTAATGCCGTATTTGGAGTTCACCTTTTATGACCACTCGTTTTTTAAAAGCGCGATTAGCTTGTGCTGTTACCTTTGCTATTTCAGGCGTTGCAATGAACGCCAGTGCTAACGATACAGAAAGTTCAAGTAATACGCGTCAAATAGAGAAAATCATTGTAAAAGGTCAAAAAATAGATAGAACTCTACAAGAAACCCCTACTAGTGTTGCTGTTATTACTGGTCAAACAATTGAACAAGAAAACCTAAACGACTTCTACGATGTTATCGCACGCACTCCTAATGCTTCTGGTACTGATGGCACTGGCTTTAACATTCGTGGTATTGATGCTTTTGGTGTAACTGATGGCGGCACTGGTGGACTTGCTAGTGTGTATGTTGATGGTGCTCCTTTGCCTTATCGCGTAATGCAACAAGGCGGCTTTTCAACTTGGGATATTAGCCAAGTTGAAATATTTCGCGGACCACAGTCTACTTTACAAGGTCGTAATTCACTCGCTGGTGCTGTTGTGATGAAAACCCGTGATGCAGTACAAGAGTATGACTT
The DNA here is from genome assembly GCF_030547765.1 of Colwellia sp. 6_MG-2023. NCBI lineage: Bacteria > Pseudomonadati > Pseudomonadota > Gammaproteobacteria > Alteromonadales > Colwelliaceae > Colwellia > Colwellia sp. 6_MG-2023. Next base: position 154,103 of record NZ_JAUOPP010000004.1, read on the forward strand.
TAAGGCTCGTATTGGTGTAGGTGAATACGGTACACAAGAAGCGGCAGTGGCTTTTGGAGGCGGTATAATTGAAGACGAATTAGCATTTCGTGTTAGTGCAGAAAAACGTGATTTTGACGGTTATAACACTAACGTAGCCACAGGTGAAGAATCAGATTTTGATAACAACAAGTCTTACCGAGTAAAGTTGCGCTTTACACCATCTGCTTTTTCTGATTTTGAGGCTCAGCTAAGTTTTCTTCACACTGAAAACGAAAAAGGTGCTGATTGGGTTATGGTTGAAAGTGGTGATGATCAATACCCTATTAATAATATTTATGATGATCGTTATGTTTATTTAGATTCACCAACCTTTGAATATATCGACTCTGATTTATATGTTTTAAACTTGAATTATGATATTTCTGATGAATGGTTTTTCACCTCTATATCGACCTATTCTGATGCTGAATATGGTTACGAATGGGATGGCGATGCTAGTATACAGCAACCTCAATCTATACTGACTGATACCCGTACGGATGAAACTACAACACAAGAATTTCGCTTAATTTACGAAGGTGACAAGCTATCAGGGTTGATTGGTTTTTATTATTCAGATTTAGATGTTTTTGATAGTAGTGGTGGTGAGCGCGGCTTAACATTTGAACAACTTGGTGTACGTAGCTTACTTACCGCGCCTGCTGAATATGGTGGCTTGGCTTTACCTGATACTTTAGCTGATCAAGTACTACAATTTTATAGCGCCGCTGATCCTGTTTATATTGGTCAATTCTCTGACTTCACACAAAAAGTTGAAACTAAAGCACTTTTCGCTGATTTCACCTATAGAATAAACGAATCTTGGAATATATTCGCAGGTTTTCGTTATGATAAAGAAGAGCAAAAAAATGGTACTGCTGCTGATATCTATATTACCGAAAGAACACAAAATGCCTTACCTCAACCTGATGACTTTGCGGCAGATCCGGTACTTGCTCAGTTAATAACAGGTATAAACCAACAGCTTTATGCTATGGCTGATGGGGCCTCTGGTGATGAACCTATTGAAGATGCAAGCTTTGATGCATGGTTACCCAAACTAGGTGCGACATATCGTTTCAACCAAGATATTTCAACCAGCCTTACTGTTCAAAAAGGCTACCGCTCTGGCGGTGTAGGTACAAACATCGCCCAAGCAACTGTTTTTACTTATGATCCTGAATATACATGGAACTACGAATTAGCGTTTCGCTCGGTGTGGCTTGATAACAAGTTAGTGATTAATGCCAATATTTTTTACCTTGATTGGACAGATCAACAAGTCTCTGTATTTTTATCGGGTAATCAATATGATCGTGAAATACATAATGTCGGTGAGTCACATGTGCAAGGTTTCGAAACAGAGATCAGTTATCAGCTAACTTCTTCTGTTAATCTTTATGGTGGCATCGGATATTCTAAAACAGAGTTTGATGAGTTTAGCGCTAGTTTCAACGGTGAAGAACAAGATTACAGTGGCTTTTCTTTTGAAGGTGCTCCTGAATGGACAGCCTTATTTGGTGTTGATTACTCAAATCAAAAAGGTTTTATTGCGAATATTAATGCTAGCTATACCGGTACATCACAACGACTAGCGACAAGTTTAGAGCCACGTAATGACGCTCACTTATTAGTAAACACACGTATTGGCTACCAGTGGCAAAACTATGGTGTATATGCCTTAGTTGATAATTTGCTAGACGCCGAATATGTGGCTCTTGCGCCTGCCGGTTTTGACAATCAAACCCTAAGTTCACCACGCACATTAAGCGTACGTTTTGAAGCTGAGTTCTAACTTACCGCCAGTGTGGCTAACTAACGTTAGTCACACATTGAGAGCAAATAAAAAATGAAGACAAAAAGAACATTCTCGGCGACTAAACGCCGGCATTTAATGGCTTGTATATTAGCGCTTATTACCGCCATAGTTATGATTCCGGGTATGACGACTTATCTGCCATTTGCGATGGAAGAAAGGATACTTATACCTATTATGCTATTTCCTCTTATTTGGGCAGGCTTATTTATTTATGCCTATATGGCTGAAAAAGCATGGCACCCTTTTGTTGTCATGTTAGTTATTTTATTTAGTCATGCAGGTTTGAGTTATATGGCATTATCAGGGGCACAAACATGAAATCAGTTACATTAAAAAAGCTATTTTTATTGCATAGTTGGGTTGGTATTGTTACTGCTATCTTGTTGTTTATTGTTTGCTTTACCGGCGCTTTAGCTGTACTAAGCCGACCAGAATTAAAAATTTGGGCTAACCCTGAATTACATCAACTCAGTACAATCCCAAGTGAAAAAGTTACTGAGCTTATTAACAAATATCATCAAAAAGTACCTGAAGCTTTTGGTGAAAATATTCATGTATATTTGCCCACAGGACATAACACTCACTTACTCACGTTATTATTTGAATCGCATGACGGGGATGAAAACTATACTGAGGAAGCAGCATATGCCTATCAATTTGATCCTCGAAATTTTGAACTAGTAAAAGAATATTATGGTACAGCAGCCTATTTTTACGAACATCGTAAAACAGACGCACCTTCATTTATTGGCCACTTTCATGCCGATTTACATCTAGGTCGCCCTATCGGGCTAATACTAACAGGCTTTTTAGGCTTAACATTATTAGTCTCCACCATAACCGGCTTATTTATTCATCGCCAGTTAATTAAAGAGTTATTTACTTTCCGGCGTAAAAAGGAACTCAATGTTGTTGTCAGCGACGCACACAAAATTATGGGCATTTGGGGTAGCTTATTTCACGGCATTATAGGACTTAGTGGTGCCTTTTTAGGATTAGCGACAATTATATTGTTACCTGCCGCTGCTTTTGTAAGTTTTGGTGGTGATCAAGCTAAATTGGTTGAGCGATTTACAGCTATGCCAGAGCCCATTATCTCTCATAATTATCAAGCAACAGATATCAATGCTATTTTAATTGATGCACAAACTCGCTACCCAAAGGCCAAAATTGTTGATTTAACGGTTATGGCGCATAACGATACGAATGCAGAAGTTTATCTACGTTTACTTGGCGGGGATGCTGTAGCGTCACAATTGTTGCAATATCATGGTAATGGTGAATTTAGTAAATCGATGAGTAGTTTAGGCGATATTCCTGGCCCTGCTATCAAGGTGCTCACCTTATTATTTCCACTACATTTTGGTAATTTCGCCGGCATTTTTGTTAAATGTATTTGGGCTTTACTTGGCTTAACAACCGCACTATTGCCATTGTCAGGCATGATGATGTGGTTAGCAAAGCGTAGCCGAGGTAGTAATCCAACATTATCTGAACTCGCTTATCAACGCTGGAATAGGGCTATTATTGGTAGTTGTGGTGGTTTAGTATTAGCAAGCGCTATTCTATTTCCTGCTCAAGTTTTACTTAACAACTTAGTTGCGGTAGAGCTACATAACCAGTATTTTGGCCCACTTTTCTTCTATTCCTGGCTAGCTTGGTTTTTATTAGCTATATTTCCGCTTAATTATCATCGTTACTTACAAGTGACTCTGTTAGTGACAGGGGTTTCATGTATGGCAGTTTTACCATTAAATGTTGTACTGTCATCAAGTCATGCTTTTATGGCAAATAATTTATTAGTAACTGTGGTTGATATAAGCTTTTTCGTGATAGGTCTATTTGGTGTTTATGCAACTAAACGCATAAATGTTAAGCGCTTGGCCTTAGTAGAACCAGCTGTGCATCAAGAGGTGACCGTATGATATTTATTTACCTAACCTTAGCTTGCATACTATTAATTATAAGTAGTTTATTACTAAGAAAAGCAAGCACGACAAGTTGTTGGTTAAGCTTGGCAATATTTATAGCGGCTTCAATATGCTTTATTGCCGTTTATGGCAGTATTGGTGGGGTTTTTGTCGCTATCTCTGGCGGCTTGTTAACTAATTTATTTGTTGCTTTTATATTTGGTAAAACAATAAATAAATAATATAACGACAACCGTTAATTTGCACTGAGCATATAACTTTTACGGTTATACCCGCTTTTCTCGTTATTGGTTCTCACTGCTGACTTTGCTTTATTAGATAATTAGGGGATGTATTACCTCCCCTTTCATTCTACTTTTTAACTTACATTCCTGTTGTTAACATATTATACCAATCTCACTAACTATGTGATCATTCCTACTTGCTAAAATCACCAACGACATCGTTATTTATTTAATAATTAGAACAACGAGTTATTGAAATAAATACCTTGTATTTGGCCATTTTTTTCTACGTATAAAATTGTTCACTTAATTAATGAAACTGGTATGAAAACTTAATGTTATTATTAGGTTGCCTCTATTTGACGTGCAATAAAAAACCCCAGTGTTTTTCAACAATGAGGTTTAAGTATTCATCTAACATGCTTAGAAAACGCAGGTAGAACATTCAAATTCAAGGCAGAAGTACGGAGCCTATGACTATAGGTGAGTACCTTCAACGCCGAAATTGATTGTTATAACCCGTTTACAACAATGTTATTCCCACTCAATAGTAGCAGGCGGTTTACCTGAAATATCGTAAACAACGCGCGAAATACCATCAATTTCATTGATGATTCGATTAGACACTAGACCTAAGAAGTCGTACGGTAAGTGTGACCAACGAGCCGTCATAAAGTCAATTGTTTCAACACAACGTAAGCTTACTACCCAATCATATTTACGAGCATCGCCCATGACACCAACGGAACGAACAGGTAAAAACACGGTGAATGCTTGGCTTACTTTAGTATATAAATCATGCTTGTGTAATTCTTCAATGAAGATAGCATCAGCACGACGTAGTAAGTCTGCATATTCTTTTTTCACTTCACCTAAAATACGCACACCTAGTCCTGGGCCTGGGAACGGATGACGGTAAAGCATGTCGTATGGCAAGCCTAGTTCAAGACCAATTTTACGTACTTCATCTTTAAATAATTCACGTAATGGCTCAACTAAACCTAACTTCATATAGTCAGGTAAGCCGCCAACGTTATGATGAGACTTAATAACATGTGCCTTACCTGTTGCTGATGCTGCAGATTCGATAACATCAGGGTAAATAGTGCCTTGTGCTAACCATTTTGCATTCTCAAGCTTGTTAGACTCTTCTTCGAATACATCGATAAATACATTACCGATAATTTTACGTTTAGCTTCTGGTTCACTTTCACCAGCCAAACGCTCAAGGAAGCGATCTTCAGCATCAATTTTAATAATATTCAAACCAAAATGATCACCAAACATATCCATAACTTGTTGACCTTCGTTTAAACGAAGTAAACCATTATCAACAAAGACACATGTTAGCTTTTTACCAATAGCACGATGTAATAACATTGCGACTACCGATGAATCTACACCACCAGATAAACCAAGAATAACTTCATCATCACCAATTTGTGCTTTCATTTTAGCTATAGCATCATCGATGATTGTCGCTGGTGTCCATAACTTCTCACACTGACAAATTTCAACAACAAAGTTTTCTAGAATACGTAAACCTTGTTTTGTGTGAGTAACTTCTGGATGAAATTGCACACCATAGAATTTTTTCTCTTCATGTGCCATGGCTCCAAAAGCACAACTTGGTGTTTGGCCAACAGTAACAAAACCTTCAGGAATACTGGCAACTTTATCACCATGACTCATCCAAACATCAAGTAAACCATTACCGTTTTCACCTACGTTGTCCTCAACATTATTAAATAATGTTGAGCTTGCAATTAACTCAACTGATGCATAACCAAATTCTTTATGGTCAGAGCTCTCAACACTGCCACCTAGCTGTTCAGCCATGGTTTGCATACCGTAACAAATACCTAATACGGGTACATTAGCATTAAACACATATTCAGGAGCACGTGGTGAGTTAGCTTCCGTAACTGATTCTGGACCACCAGCAAGAATGATACCTGTTGGATTAAAGTCTTTAATTTGCGCTTCAGTCACGTCCCATGACCAAAGTTCACAGTAAACGCCAATTTCACGTACACGACGTGCAATAAGCTGCGTATATTGTGAACCAAAATCTAAAATCAGTATGCGGTGATCATGAATGTCTTTACTCATGTTTGTTTTCCTACTTTTACGTTCTAAATGAACGGTGTAAATTAAAGAAAAAGGCTGAGCACCCTACTTAAGGGTTATTGCTCAGCCTGTTGGAATTTTTTAGTTTTTCAATAAAGAAATAATCAAGAATGTTTTAGTTCTAAGCTAGTTAGCGTTAGAGCAAAGAAGAAGCACGGAGTTGACTTTAGTCAATGAGTACTTCTGATACCGCTATCACGCTAAATAGCACAGAAATGAAATATTCGACTAGCCCATTCTATAGTTAGGCGCTTCTTTTGTGATAGTTACATCATGTACGTGCGACTCGCCCATACCTGCTGATGTTATTTTCATAAACTCAGGCTTAGTTCGCATCACTTCAATCGTTTCACTACCCGTTAAGCCCATTGATGAACGTAAGCCACCCATTTGCTGATGAATAATAGCAGCCACAGGACCTTTATAAGCAACACGGCCCTCAATACCTTCGGGTACTAATTTGTCTGCTTCACCATCGGACTTCTGGAAGTAACGATCACTTGAACCTTCTTTTTGATCCATAGCACCTAGTGAACCCATACCACGATATGATTTATAATAGCGGCCTTGATAAAGTTCAACTTCACCTGGTGCTTCTTCTGTACCAGCTAATAAGCTACCAACCATAACGCAATGTGCGCCAGCAACAAGTGCTTTAGCAATATCACCTGAAAAACGAATGCCACCATCAGCAATAACAGGAATATCTGTGCCTTTTAAAGCTTCAACTGCATTTGATATCGCAGTTAATTGTGGAACACCAACACCCGTTACAATACGCGTTGTACAAATTGAACCTGGGCCAATACCGACTTTAACTGCATCTACACCTACATCGGCTAGGGCTTTTGCGCCAGCACCTGTAGCAACGTTACCTGCAACTATTTGCAAGTCTGGGTATTTATCACGAGTTTCTTTTACTCGGTCTAAAACACCTTGAGAGTGACCATGTGAAGTATCAATTAATAGTACATCAACACCGGCAGCAACTAAGGCATCAATACGTTCATCAGTACCTGCACCAACGCCAACAGCAGCACCCACACGTAAACGACCAAGTTCATCTTTACAAGCATTTGGTTTGTTTTCAGCTTTTTGATAATCTTTTGCGGTGATAAGGCCAACTAATTTAAACGCATCGTCAACCACTAATATTTTTTCAATACGGTTGCTATGCATTAAGCCTAAAATTTCTTTTCGGGCTGCGCCTTCTTTTACTGTTACTAAGTTTTCTTTAGCCGTCATCAATGAAGATACTGACTTTGTTAAATCAGTTTCGAAACGCAAATCACGGCCAGTGATAATACCCACTAAATTATTCTGATTATCAACAACAGGAAAGCCTGAAAATCCTAGATCATCGGCTTTATGCATGACTTCTTCAATGGTAAAATCAGTACTTACTGTGACAGGATCTGACACTATACCACTTTCATATTTTTTAACTTTAGAAACATTACGCGCTTGTTCTGCTATGGTCATATTTTTATGAATAAAACCTAAACCACCTTCTTGTGCTAAAGTGATTGCTAAGCGCGCTTCCGTTACTGTATCCATAGACGCAGATACAATAGGTACGTTCAAATTAATCTTTCGTGTTAAACGAGTTTGTAGGTTAGCTGTGTGGGGTAGTACTTTAGAGTGAGCCGGTACTAACAAAACATCATCAAAAGTTAATGCTTCTTGGGCAATTCGTAACATCGCAATATCACCAGAGTTAAGGGGAAAGGAGACACTAAATATTTAAAAGTTAGTATCTAATATTGCGGCAGAATTTTAACTCTTTTCTTTGTTTAGGTAAACATAAATTTACCTTTGAACCATTATTATTTTATGCAATATAAAGAAAAAAAATGCCCTAAATAAATTCCATCGAGATATACTGTCATTCAAACCAGTTCTACACTATTAGCAATTAATTAGTTATGCCAGCACAACATATCCTTCAAGTCAGTGAACTCACACGCAAAGTACGTTTTATTCTAGAAAGTGAATTAAATACCGTGTGGTTAACTGGGGAAATATCTAATTTTGTCGCCGCTAGCTCTGGTCACTGGTATTTATCATTAAAAGATAATAAATCACAAGTCCGTTGTGCTATGTTTAAAGGCAACAACCAAAGAGTTCGCCTTGCTAACAATGCTAAGCCACGCAATGGACAACAAGTGTTAGTGCGTGCCAAAGTTTCTTTGTACGAACCTAGAGGTGACTTTCAGCTTATTATTGAACAGCTTGATGATGCCGGTGAAGGTTTATTACGCCAACAATATGAACAATTAAAAAATAAGTTAAATGCCCTTGGCATATTCTCTCAAGCCCATAAGCAACAAATTCCAACGACTATTCAACGGGTTGGTATTGTTACCTCCCCCACAGGGGCTGCGGTAAAAGATATTCTTACCGTATTGAAACGCCGTAACCCAAATATTCAAGTGACAATATATCCCGCGTTAGTACAAGGGCAATATGCCAGTAATGATATTTGCCACGCAATTGCACAAGCAAATAGTCGACAAGAGTGCGATGTACTTATTGTTGGGCGCGGAGGTGGATCGTTAGAAGATCTTTGGCCTTTCAATGAAGAAATAGTGGTACAAGCTATTTATGATTCCGTAATTCCTACCATTAGTGCAGTTGGTCATGAAGTCGATACTACCTTGAGCGATTATGTCGCTGATTTACGTGCCCCAACGCCTTCTGCCGCAGCCGAGTTAGTTTCAAGTGATAGTGATGAACTAATGAAAAAAATCACTATGCTAACATTACGATTAAATAACGCGATTACCAGAAATAATAACGTGTTAATTCAAAAGTTGAGCCATACACAGCATAGATTGACACAAGCCCACCCAGAGCAACAATTGCGAATACACCAACAAAAGTCTGACGAGCTTAACTTGCGCTTAACTCAAGTAATTAAACGAATATTGCTACAAACTAAGCAACAACCACAGCAATTAGCGCAACGACTTAATCGTTTATCACCCAATAGAAAATTAGTGGAATACCAAACAATAGTAACGCAGTTAAAACAGCGCCTCATTAATGCCCAACAAAATAATGTGCAACATAAAAGTGAGTTGTTTGTGCATTTAATTGAGCAACTACAATTGGTCAGCCCATTAGCGACTATTGCCAGAGGCTACGGTGTAGTTCGAGATACTGAGGATAAAGTGATTAGTTCGGTTAAACAAATATCTGTTAACGATGAAATAAGTGTACAAATTTCTGACGGTATAATTAAAGCTAAGGTAATTGAAGGGAAAAGTTAAGCGAATGAGCTTAAACAAAATAAATCACTTAAAGAAAGTGTGTTTTATTTTAAAAGAGCTCTGCTGTTAGTGTTATGAGGTCATTGTGGTTAATAATAATTGACGAACTTGTTCCTCACTTTTCTCCTCAAATTTTACCCCAAAAGTAATACCGTCATTATGCTGTTTCAAATTACACACAGAGCCATTTAACTTAAAATTATCTAAGGCTTGTTCTTCTTCGATGACAATTTGAATATCTTTTTTATCAGATAAAACCAACTTCTCACCATTCATAATATTTAACTGACAACCTTTGCTAGATAAATTTTCTATCGTTGCTTGCCAATAATCTTCATCTATTTTGACTTTAGCGGGGATTTGGGTTTCTATGCGAATAGATGAGCGCAGGTTTTGTAAACCCACTGTTCGGGGAAAGTCTAACACCATAATACGAGATGGCATTTGTAAGGTTTGTTTAATAGTACTAAGAAAAGCAACCACAACACCTTCATGACCTTCAATTAGCCCCCTCACAGTAACAGCAGTACCTTGTACTATATGCTGAGAAAACTTTCCAAGTTTACTCGATTCAGGAAATTGTATTAATACATATTTTCCTGGAAGATAACCAATAAAAGTTGTTCTAAATTTAGCACGTTGCCCTGCAGGCGTAGAAATATCAATATTAACCGTCGAACCAGCATGAAGTAATGCTAAATTCCGATCTAAACGAGTACTGGTATCAATATTTGAAGGTTTGTTAGACATAAATGTGAATTTTTTTAGTGTATCTAATCACCCTAGTCAAAGAATAAATTAAAAGCAATGAAAATGGATAACTATTCTTAAGTAAACTCTTAAATTATGTATTAACAAGGGCGGTTTTCAAAAAAGAAAACCGCCCTTATTTAACTCATTATTTGTTATCTTTATTATAACCTTGAGTCGCTCTAGCCATTTTCTTTTGCTCGGTAAAAGTAAGTTTTTTCTTACCTGCAAATGGATTTGTTGTATCTCTAAATTCAATGCGAATAGGTGTCCCCATTATTTTTAGAGATTTACGGTAATAATTCATTAAATAACGACGATATGAACTTGGTAATTTTTTCGCTAAATTTCCATGAATCACGATAATAGGCGGATTATAGCCACCGGCATGAGCATACTTTAACTTAATACGACGACCATTATGCATTGGTGGTTGATGATCAAACACTGCCATATCAAGAATTTTAGTTACCATCGCTGTAGAAATTCGCTTCGTCGCACTAATAAAGGCTTCTTCAACTGATTCATATAAATGACCAACACCGGTACCATGTAATGCGGAAATAAAATGAATTTTAGCAAAATCAATAAAACCTAAACGACGATCTAATTCAGTTTTAATACGATCTTTAACGTGATCGTCTAACCCATCCCATTTATTTACCGCTAGCACTAACGAACGACCTGATTCTAAAATAAAGCCTAACAGACTTAAATCTTGATCGGTAATACCTTCACGCGCATCAATAATAAGTAAACAGACATTAGAATCTTCGATCGCACGTAATGTTTTTATTACTGAAAACTTTTCAACGACGTCAGTTACATTTTTACGACGGCGAATACCCGCAGTATCAATTAATGTATATTGACGGCCATTATGCTCCATCGGAATATAAACACTATCACGTGTTGTGCCAGGCATATCATAAACAACCACACGTTCTTCACCGAGTATACGGTTAGTAAGTGTCGACTTACCTACGTTCGGTTTACCAATAATAGCGAGTTTAATGGTATCGTGTTCTTTAGGCGCATCTTCAACCTGCTTTGCTAGTTCTTCTTCTGTTAACTCAACATCGAACTCATCATCAGCATAACTGTCAAATTCATCATTCTCTGTGCCATCAGCTTTAGGTTGACCTAATTCTTCAATATGTGGGGTAAGTGCCAATGTTAATAATTGAGTCACTCCTCGGCCGTGAGCAGCGGCAATTTTATGAACTTCTTCACCTAAACTTAAGGCATAAAACTCTGCTACAGCAGAGTCAGCATCGATACCATCAACTTTATTAGCCACTAAAAATATTTTTTTATCTTTTTTACGTAGATAATCAGCAATACCATAATCTGCAGATGTTAAACCGGCACGCGCATCAACTAAAAACAATACAGCATCAGCTTCTTCTACTGCCATTAATGACTGCTCAGCCATTAGTGCATCAATTCCTTCTTCATCACCATGAATACCGCCGGTATCAATAACAATGAAAGGATGCTCTTCAACTTCAGCTTTACCGTATTGACGATCTCGGGTTAAACCGGGGTAATCTGCAACCAAAGCATTTCTAGAACGCGTTAAGCGATTAAATAATGTTGATTTACCAACATTGGGACGCCCGACAAGGGCAACGACTGGAAGCATGAAAACCTCAAAATTCAAAAATAGTCACTTAGCTTTAGTAGATTCGATCTAATTAAAACTAAGAGCGTAAAAACAAATAACGGCCCCACATGCAAAAGCACCGGAGCCGCGTATACATATAAACAACCCTACTTTAATTAAAATAGATTGCTTAGTTAAAGCTGATTTACTCGCTCGGCTTTATAATCTTTGGTGTTTCAATGGCTTGCAAATCACCATCTCGTGATTGAGTGTACAAGATATTATCAAATACTGTTGGTGAAGTGTTAAAGCCACTGCTATCAACTTTATGACGAGCAACAATTTTACCTGTTTCCTGATTTAACCAATGTAAGTAACCTTCAAAATCACCAACAATAACATAGTCATCAATGAATGCTGGTCCGGTTACACCACGGTTTTCAAGATCTAAGTTACTCCAACGTTCAATGCCATTAATTCGATCAATAGCATAAACATGGCCACGCAAGTTTGTTAAGAAAATAGTATTACGGTAAATAGACAATTGACGGTAAGATGAATATTGACGCTTCCAAAGTAATCTACCACTTTGAAGTTCAATTGCTGCTAGGTTACCTCGAGATGATATAGCATAGACTTTATCACCAAAAATCACCGGCGTTGAATCAACATCAACAACACGCTCAAGCTCTGTAGAGCCAGTTGCTTCACCTATTTCTGTAGACCAACCTTGTTGACCATTATCTAACAAGTAAACACTTACACCACCTTTACTGGTGCCAATTAATACTCCACCAGAAGCAATAACTGGTGCGCTAATACCACGTAATGTTAATGCTGGTACATCTTGCTCCACTTTCCATAATTCTTCACCCGTATCAGAGTTTAAGGCTTTTAAAATACCTGAAGATGTATTAACAATCACAACACCAGAATCAACAGCAGGCGTATTAATAACCTCACCTTTGATATTAGCATCCCACAACACTTTACCGGTTAGTGCATCTAAGGCGTATACTTTACCATTTTCACTACCAATAAAAATTTTATCTAAACCTGCGGCTGGGCCACCAGAAAGTAGCGCTGGGACTCTACTATCCCAAAAACTGCGCTCGTTATTAATATCACTTAAATCAGTTTCCCAAAGCTCTTTACCTGTTTTAGGATCGAAAGCAATAACATCACCCTCACGACTCGCACTATAGACTTTGCCATAGGCAACCACAGGTTTAAGGCGTGAAAAGTAATCACCACTTCCGTCACCAACACTTTCTTCCCATAACACGTTAGGTTCAAAACTTTGTTCGATCTCTGTTAACTCGGCAGGTAAATCACTGGTATCTTCATCAGTAGAAGAGCATGCAAATAAAGTGCTAGAGAGCAAAAACACAGAAAATACTTTTGCGTATTTACCGAGTAAACCATTACTTGTTTGTTTTTTAGAAAAAAGCATTAAATGACCTTATTTTACTTAGCAACAGGAACTGTAGTGGTTAAATTAACGGTTGTCGCTAAATCATCTACTTTCATTTGTAAATTTGGACTCGTAGCTAAACCATCAGAAGCAATAGCAAGTTGATAAGCATTAAGTGCTAATTCTGTTTTATTTTGTAATAAATAAATATCGCCCTTTATTTCTTCAACAGCTGCTGTAAAAGACTCAGGGATAGGCTTACTTAAGGTTGCTAAAGCTTGATCAAACTGCTCTTGTTGAATTTGCACACGCGCCAAACGTACACTTGCAATACCTTTGATACCATCACTTGGTGCTTTATCCACTGCGATTGACAGTTGAGTTTGAGCACTTTGCCAATCTTTTTGCTCTGCCGCCTCTTTCGCTAATGCTAAAGCAGTTAACGATGCATAGCTTGTGGCTGAATTTTCACTAATAAATTTTGTCGCATTTTCTGTAAATGCAGCCTTATCTTTAGTGCTTTCTTCCATTAATGCTTGATAGCTATCAGAAGTTGCTAGCTCATCTTCAAGCTTGCCATCTTTATAAAAGTTAAAACCAATAAAGCCAGCAAAACCAAGGGCAATACCGACAATAATCATATTGCCGTTCTTTTCCCAATAGCCTTTAATAGCTTCTACTTGTTGCTCTTCTGTTTGATAAATTTCCACTACATCACCTTGACTAAAACTTTTAAATTAGATCACTTAACAAACTAGGAATTTTTTCAAAATCCACGTTTTGTTGTTCTTGTTGTCCGCGTAAATATTTAACCATAACACTTTGTTGTGCTATTTCATCTTCACCTAAAATTAACGCGATTTGAGCACCTGATTTATCAGCGCGCTTCAATTGTTTCTTCATATTGCCGCCACCACAATGACATTGCAAACGAATATTTGGCACTTGATCACGCCATTGCTCAGCAAGCTCATTTGCTTTAATTTGCGCATCATCACCTAAAATAACGACATATGCATCGACTTGTGGCCGAGCATTAGCGGCAACTTCTGTATTAGTTAACATTAATACTAAGCGTTCAATACCTAATGCAAAACCAAAACCTGGTGTTGCTTTACCACCTAATTGTTCTACTAAACCATCATAACGTCCACCGGCACAAATAGTACCCTGAGCGCCTAAACTTGTGGTAACCCATTCGAAAACGGTACGATTATAATAATCTAATCCACGCACTAAACGCTCATTCAATACATAGTTAATACCGGCTGCATCTAATCTTTGGCAAAGGCTGTCAAAATGTGCCTGCGTTTCTTCGCCAAAATAATCAGATAATTTAGGTGCATCAGCCAACGCTTCTTGCACTTGCGGATTTTTACTATCTAATACTCTTAATGGATTCGTGTGCATGCGACGTTTCGAGTCATCATCTAATAACTCTTCACGTTCAGTTAAATAACTAACTAATGCATCTCTATAATTCGCTCGTTCGTCATTGCTACCTAATGAATTCAACTCTAGTGTGACAAATTCATTGATGCCAAGTTCCCGCCATAAGCGAGAAGTTAGTAAAATAATTTCTGCGTCAATATCAGGAGTGGCAATACCAAACGCTTCCAGACCAAATTGATGAAATTGACGGTAACGCCCTTTTTGTGGTCTTTCATGTCGAAACATCGGCCCCATATACCATAAGCGTTGCTCTTGGTTATATAAAAGTCCATGTTGATTTGCTGCACGTATACAACTTGCTGTTCCTTCAGGACGTAGTGTCAGGCTGTCGCCATTACGGTCTTCAAAGGTGTACATTTCTTTTTCAACTATATCGGTTACTTCACCAATAGAGCGTTTAAATAGTGCTGTTGATTCAACAATTGGCATACGAATTTCAGCAAAACCGTAATTACTCGCGACTCTGCGCAGTATATCCTCTACCATTTGCCAAACATTCGTTTCACTTGGCAAGCAATCGTTCATACCTCTAACTGCTTGTAGCGCTTTATTTTTAGCCACTTATCGTATCTCTCTTTATTCTTAAAAAAACATTAATTTTACGCAGCGCGCATTATAGCGAATATATAATCTCGAATATATACTCATTCTCAAATCGAAGAATAACACTCTTAATCGAGCGCTTTAAAATCAATTTGATTATTTTGAGCTAAACGTTCATCCATTGCTTTCGCTTTAGCGCGAATACGTTGCTCTAATTGATCAACTAAGTTGCCATTATCAAAGCGTTCTTTTTGGCGAATACCATCAAGATAATAACCACTTTTCTTACTACTGCCTGTTAATCCTAAGTCAGATACCATTGCTTCACCGGGGCCATTAACAATACAGCCGATTATAGAAACATCCATCGGAGTCATAATATCTTCAATACGTTGCTCTAAAGCATTCACAGTAGCAACTACATCAAACTCTTGACGAGAACAGCTAGGGCATGCAATTAAATTAATACCTCTACTGCGTAGTTTTAAGGATTTTAAAATATCAAATCCCACTTTAATCTCTTCAATAGGATCAGCAGCTAAGGAAATACGTAAAGTATCACCGATACCTTGTGCTAATAATAAACCTAAGCCAACTGACGATTTTACTGAGCCCGAGCGTAAACCGCCAGCTTCAGTAATGCCTAGGTGTAGTGGGTTATCAATTTGTTTAGCTAATAATTTATATGACTCAACCGCGAGGAATACGTCTGAAGCCTTAACACTCACTTTAAACTGATCAAAGTTAAGTCGGTCTAGAATATCGACATGTCGCATGGCCGATTCAAGTAGTGCTTCAGGTGTTGGCTCAGTGTACTTTTCTTGGATATCTTTTTCTAAAGAGCCGCCATTTACACCAATACGAATTGGTATATTATTATCACGGGCACACTCTACAACACTACGAACACGATCTTCTCGACCTATATTCCCAGGATTAATACGTAGGCAGTCTGCGCCATATTCAGCAACTTTTAATGCAATTCTATAATCAAAGTGAATATCTGTCACGAGTGGCACATTCACTTGTTTTTTTATTTCACGAAAGGCTTCAGCTGCATCCATGGTTGGCACACTAACCCGGACAATATCGGCCCCGACAGCTTCAAGCGATTTTATCTGAGCTACGGTAGCAGCAACATCAGTCGTTTCAGTATTAGTCATAGACTGTACAGTTATTGGTGCATCGCCACCAACAGGTACATTGCCTACCATAATTTGACGTGATTTCCGGCGAATAATAGGTGATTCTTTAAACATATTTTAAACTTATCTAACAAACAATTTATAACGTTAGCGGTAAGGTAAATTTAGCAATATTACCCGCATTAAACTCAGACAAGTCGACAGCCTGACCATTAAATTCAATCTCAGCTAATTCGGGTTTCCCCAAAGTAATCTTTAACGGTGCTTGACCTGTAACCGTCATTACATAACCGGATTTTTTAACCCCCCAAGCAATACGATCGCCATTTGCATCAAAAATATTAACCCAACAATCACCTGAGAAAGTAAACATAGCGGTGTCGATTGCGACACTTTCTTCAAGGTTTTCATCAAGCGCTAATACAGGAGCAGTATTAGTTAACTCTTCTGAAGTGGTATCCTCTACTGTGCTAACTTGAGTTTCTACGGGGCTTGGATTGTTTATAATCGAATCTGTATTTTCTTGCGGGATACTTTCATCTTCGGAGATGATTTCTATAATATCGTTTGGTACTGAGTCACTTTTCGACGCATCATTTAATTCAGCACTCGCTTTATCAGCATTACTCTCTTCAATATTACCGTCTTGATTAACTGTTTCGCTAGTAGGAATTGTGACAAGGCTTTCATTAACAATATTTTCGTCTACGCCCTGCTTTGGCTCTTGTAACCACCACATTATCATTAAACCAAACAAAATCGCAGCAATAATGTAACTCAGCCACATTATCCGACTATGCTCTGCTTGTTTCTCGGTTAAGTTAGAAAAACTTTGCATTTCACTTCGCTGAACTTCGGCAACGCCAAGCATGTCATAAGCACTGAGTACTTCACTTACATCAACATTAACAAGTTTGGCATAACTTCGCAGGTAACCGCGATTATAAGTGGCTGGTAATTTATTATCGAATATATCTCGCTCAATACTCTCTACTAACTTAACCTTAAAATTCAAGGTATTAGCAACATACTCCACAGTAAACGATGCTTTTTCTCTTGCTTCACTCAATATTTGGCCTGGACCAATCATTTCCATATCTTCATTAAGTTCATCAAGTTGATTATTATCAACTGCGTCTATTATTTTTTCACTCATCTACTGATTTACCAACTTTGGATCTTCCAAAAAAATTATATCTTTAATATAAAGTTTTTCACTAATATTATTCCATAGACGCAACGTTTCAATTTTTATATTATATTTCATTGAAATACTATACAAAGTATCGCCTTTTTCAACGACATGGAAACTTGGCAACTTTTTAGACTGCTCTGGTGTTGCAGACTTTGGTTCTTCCTGAATGACAACAGGATTTTCTGCGGTTTTTAATTCTTTTACCCGATTTGGGGTAAGTGCAGATAAGTGTACTCTATTAACTTCTTTTTCAGCAACAACTTGTTGCGGTGTTTGAGTCCCACTTTTTTCATTTTTTTTAGGTGACAACTTTACTATACGTTTCTTAGACTTATTCAGCATATTAGCTGCTTTTAAGGCTGCATATCTTTTAGCCAGATTATCCGCTTCTATCGATGCTAACTCATTAAGTAAATATTGTTGTGCTTCCCATGATTGAGGAAACATTTTTACTAACATAGTGCCGTAATTTTTTGCCGTGCTTCGCTCACCAAGTTTATAGTGCACTTTATAAGACAAGGCTAAAAACTGAGCAGTAAAACGACGGGTGACTTTTTCGAAACGCTGATTAAATGATTTAGCTTGCTTATAGTCTCCCATAGCATATTGCAATCGTATCATTTGGAATAATATCGATGAGCTACTAGGGCTGTGTAAAATTGCTTTTTGTAAATACATTTCAGCTTTAATAAAATCATCATTTTGTAAAAAACATGATGATAAATTTTCATAACTTTTAGCCACTAAAAGGTAACTAGGTACGGCAATTGCTTTTAAAAACTGTTTTTCAGCTTCTTCAATCCGATCTTGCCTACAAAGATAAACACCATAGTTATTTAGCGTATCAGCATCATCACTTTTTATTGATAATGCCTTTTCATAGGATGAAATGGTTAACTTATGCTCACCAACCGTTTCATAATAATGCGCAAATGCGGTATATACTTGCACCATATTAGGAGCAAAGTTTTTTGCTTTTTCTAAATTCTGCTTAGCTTGGGGCATATTACCCATTTTCAGATAACCTAAACCTAACGAAATACGTGTTGCAGCCATATCATCCGTATTAGCTTGGTTTTGGACCACAGGTGTATCATCATTTTCGTAGTTCTGTGTTACGCAACCTGATAAGAAAGCAGGAAGCAATATCAGAATTGCGATAACGGCTTTTTTGCTAATCAAATGTTTATCCATAATATAGTGAAGTTACTTCATTAGTTGTTATGTTAGTAAAGTTTGATAGTAACGCGTTCAGACTATCTTTACCGAGATTTCGTCAGCTTTAGCTTGTTTTTTTTCTATTTGAACATCTTGCAACTCTTGAGTACGTTTTGTTCGGTCTAACACATCGCCAGCTAACTGCCCACAAGCCGCATCAATATCTTCACCACGAGGTCTTCTCGTTATCACAGTTAAACCATAGCTTTGTAGTACTTTATCAAACCTATCTATACGTGAATTACTTGGACGCTTATAAGGAGAACCAGGGTAATGATTAAAAGGAATAAGGTTAATTTTGCTCGGTAGATCCTTTAACACTCGTGCCAAAGCATGCGCTTGCTCTGTTGAGTCATTAACATGATCAAGCATCACATATTCAATAGTTGCTTGTTTGTTAGCTTTTGAGCCTTCAATATAACGAGCGGCCGCAGATATAAACTCTTCTAATGGGTACTTCTTGTTAATTGGCACCAATTCATCACGTAAGGTATTGTCTGGGGCATGTACTGAAATAGCTAATGCACAGTCAATTTTTTCTTTAAGCATATCTAGCGCAGGTACAACACCCGAGGTACTTACCGTAACTCTACGTTTGGAAAGTCCATAGCCTAAATCATTAAGCATAGTATCAAGCGCAGGAATAAGGTTCTTCATGTTAAGTAACGGTTCGCCCATTCCCATCATAACAATATTCGTAATCGGGCGCTTTCCTGTAATACGCGTTGCGCCAATATCATTTGCAACACGCCAAACTTGACCAATAATTTCGGCCATCGATAAATTACGATTGAAGCCTTGTTGTGCTGTAGAACAAAAAGTACATTCAAGGGCGCAGCCTACTTGTGATGATACACATAAAGTAGCACGATCATTTTCAGGGATCCATACGGTTTCAATTTCTTGACCGCCTTCTAACACAAGCGCATATTTGATAGTGCCATCGCTAGAAACTTGTTTTTGAGAAATTTCAGGGGATTTTATAATACAATTTCGTTGTAGCTTTTCTCTCAGTTTTTTATTTATATTGGTCATTTGTTCAAAGTCAGAATAACCAAAATGGTAAATCCATTTCATTATTTGATCTGCTCGAAAAGGTTTTTCGCCAATTGAGGCAAAATATTCACGTAGCCCTTGATGGTCCAAATTCAATAAATTTACTTTGGTATTTTCTTTGGCGCTTTCTTTCACGATAGGGTCGCTCATACAACAAACTCTCACAATTTATACTAAAACAGAAAAAAGATAAAACAAGGTTACGAATTGTACGCTTTTCACGCGAAACCCGCAATTTTACCGTAAAGATAAAACACAAAAGGATTTTACTGATTACTCAGTAAAATCCTTTCTAATTTAATTCATTATTTAATCAAGAAAACAAACTCAATATTAATAGACTTCACCATGCGTATGTTAATACGAGCGTAAAGCCGAAAATAAATACATTGATTTTGCTAAAATTAAAAATGAATTAACGAGTACGTGGGCAGATCTCTTCTTCAGTGAAGAAGTAAGCAATTTCACGTGCTGCAGACTCTAATGCATCACTACCGTGAGCAGCATTTTCATCAATGCTATCAGCAAGATCAGCACGGATAGTACCAGCTAAAGCTTCAGCAGGGTTAGTAGCACCCATGATTTCACGGTTTTTAAGAACAGCGTTTTCGCCTTCTAAAACTTGAACCATTACAGGACCAGAAGTCATAAACTCAACTAAAGCGCCAAAGAAAGGACGTTCGCTATGTTCTGCGTAGAAGCCTTCAGCTTTCTCTTTGCTTAGGTGTAACATTTTTGAAGCAACAATTTTTAGACCTGCAGTTTCAAAACGATTGTAGATTTGACCAATATAGTTTTTAGCAACTGCGTCTGGTTTTACGATAGAAAAAGTACGTTCGATAGCCATGATAAGCCCTTTTAATAGATTTAAATTTTAGTGTAATTAAATAGATATCGGCACAATAGACTGACACCTACAAATTTTGGCGCGATTATAAACCAAGTCACGGTAAATTCCTATATTAACTCGTTAATAATTATTTAGACCGACTAAAATGTTTAATTTTTTTTGGTCCTTTAGTCGTAAGTAAGGTAAAGACAGAAAATATGCCCCATTTTTTATCTTGGTATTTAAATGCAAATAAAAAAGCACATAAAACAAGCTGTATCCCAAGCCTGTCAGTACCGGAAAAATTTATCCTTAATAAAAATAAAAACAATTAGGCTATTTAGCTAAGCAAATAACATTTTAGCTTGTTACATTTGGTCACATTGTCGAAAAAATTCAGCAATAGTTTCATAGTTCACTGCGCATCAAAATAAAAAACAATAATAGGAATTTTGATGCAACTAATTAAAAGAATTCACGGGGAAGAGCAACCATATTGGCCAGCAGGACCATTTAAAATTAGATTACCTTTTGTACATTACCGCTGGGAATTGCCAGAAATGATACAAGGTTTTTTTATGTTCGTTGTTGGCTTGGCAATGATCCCTTTACTGGAAAGTTATTTAGGTATGCCTTATGAAGCCGCTTTAGCTTTTACTTTTATTGCTGGTATTGGCTATATCTTACCAGGCTTACTTGGTGTACCACTCGTTCCTGGCTGGATAACACCAGCTATTCCAGTGGTATTACTTTATTTAAAAGGTTTTGAACCTGGCCCTGAAGCGATAAGAGCATTATTTGCATTACAAATTGAAGTGACAATCATTTTTCTTATTTTGGGCATCACTCGCCTAGGCTCCACTTTAGTTAATATAATTCCTAATTCTCTCAAGTGCGGCGTAATCATTGGTGCCGGTATGGCGGCTATGATGGGAGAATTAAAGATAGGTGGCCGTATCGATACCACCCCCCATCTCATTAATTGTAGGCTCTATCATTTCAGCTTATATATTATTTTCGTTATCTTTTAAAAATGTCATTAATGAAAATGCCCTCGCCCGAAGAATTGCCAACTTTGGTATGGTTCCAGGAATGATCATTGCCATGATTATTGGTTGGCTTGTAGGTGAATATCCGTTACCTGAAATAGAATGGGGCATTACAAGCCCAGATTTTAGCTTAATGTGGCAATACCTCCCCTTTACTGTTGGTTACCCAGATTGGGAAATATTCTTACTCGCTATTCCAACCGCTATCATTGCTTACGTTATCGCTTTTGGCGACATTCTTGTTGGCTTTACCTTAGTTAAACGTGTTGATCACTTACGTGATGATGAAAAAATTGAAGAGAATGTTGATCGTGTCCATTTGGTTACAGCTATTCGAAATGCGTTACATGCGTTTTTTGCGCCATGGCCAGGTTTAGCAGGGCCAGTATGGACAGCTGCACATGCAACAGTTGCAGAGCGTTACGCTATGGGACGTAAATCGATGGAATCAATTTACAGTGGCGGTGGTACGTTTTGGATAAGCGGCTTATTAGCACTATTGGCATTACCTCTAGTGACATTATTTAAACCTGTTTTACCGATAGCACTCTCTTTAACCTTAGTACTCACAGCCTATATTTGTATCATGGTTGGCATGGAACAACTAAAAAATTCAACCGAACGAGGCGTTGCCGGTATTGTTGCCGTTACTTTAGCCATGCCAGATCCTAAATCTACTATGTATGCGGTGTGTATCGGCATCGTATTATATTTTCTTATTGAGCGCCCGAAGCTTATGGGAAAACATCACAGTAAAGACAATATTATTTTTTCTGACGAAACGCAGGAAGAAATAAGCAAACCAAAGAGTAACACTTAGCAATAGGGGAACAGACAAATGACTACAGCAAACATTTTTGAACAATATTTAGAGCCTAGCGAAGCTAACTATACAGCACTAAGCCCCGTTGCTTTTTTAGAAAGAGCAGCCTTTGTTTATCCAAATAAAACAGCAACCGTTAACGCCGACATTCGCCATTCATGGCTAGAGGTTTTTCAACGATGTACACGTTTTGCAAGTGCGTTATCAAAACGTGGTATTGGCCGAGGTGATACTGTATCGGTTATAGCACCAAACATTAGTGAACATTTTGAAGTACATTTCGGGGTACCAATGTGTGGCGCTGTGCTTAATTCGATCAATACACGCCTAGACGCTGAAGCAATTGCTTTTATACTGACACATGCCGAAACCAAAGTATTAATTACCGACAAGGAGTTTAGCTCGTTGGTCAAAAAAGCATTACGTATGATTCCGCATAAACCGCTAGTGATCGATATTGATGATCCTAACTTTCATGAAGGTCAATTGATTGGCGAGTTAACCTATGATCAATTACTTGAAGAAGGCGACAATACTTTTGAAGCAATACGACCTAACAATGAGTGGGATGCAATCTCGTTAAATTATACTTCAGGCACAACAGGTGATCCTAAAGGGGTTGTTTATCACTACCGTGGTGCCTATCTTAATGCGGTGAGCAATGTTATTTCATGGAATATGGGCGAACACCCAGTGTACTTATGGACGCTACCTATGTTTCATTGTAATGGCTGGTGCTTTCCTTGGTCGATAGCTGCAACCGCCGGCACTAGTATTAGTTTACGGCATGTACGAGCAGAGCCTATATTTGAGTTAATTAAAACCGAACAAGTCGGCTATTTCTGTGGAGCGCCTATTGTATTAAATATGCTAAATAGCGCGGATGATTCATTAAAATCCGACATTAACCATACAGTGAAAGTAATGACGGCTGGTGCGCCACCACCGGCTTCCGTGATTGAAGGAATAGAAGCTTCGGGCTTTAAAGTCACACATACTTATGGGTTAACTGAAACATACGGCCCTTCTGTTGTTTGTGCGTGGCATGATGAATGGAATGATAAAAGCACTGAACAACAAGCTAAGTTGAAATCTCGCCAAGGAGTTCGCTCTCCCATGCTTGATCAACTGATGGTAGCAGACCCTGACACTTTAGTACCGATGCCTAAAGATGGTAAATCTGTTGGAGAAATATTTATGCGCGGTAACTTGGTAATGAAAGGTTACTTAAAAAATCCTTCCACAACTCAATCTGCTTTCAAAGGTGGTTGGCTCCACTCTGGCGATATAGCGGTATGGCACAGTGACGGATATATTGAAATAAAAGATCGCTCAAAAGATGTCATTATTTCGGGGGGTGAAAACATTTCAAGCGTCGAGGTAGAAGACATCTTATATCGTCACCCTAAAGTGCAAGAAGTTGCCGTGGTAGCCAAGAAAGATGATAGATGGGGAGAAACGCCTTGCGCATTCATTACACCAATACCGAATATAGCGATAACAGAGCAAGAAATAGTAACTTTTTGTCGCGATAATATGGCACACTTCAAAACACCAAAGACGATTATCTTTGGTGAGTTACCGAAAACGTCAACAGGTAAAATACAAAAATTTATTTTACGTGAGCAGGCGAATAGGTAATAAGAAAGTCTTTATCCAATAGTAGCTACCCAACCGTCCTTCCGCTACTATTTTGGGCTGGCTTCACGCCAGCCCTTTTTTTATAGTATTTTGTAGCTTCCATTGTCCGATTTAAAAACTCGGTAAATACAGGTGACGAATGTTTCTTAAGCAAAAATTATCCCGTACTTTTTTTTCTGCCATCACCGCTACCTTACTGCTGTTGTTTGTTGGCATTTATTGGTATTCAGTCCCCTTAATTAATAAAGAAGTATACCAAATTGAAAAAAATGCGAGTCGTCTGGTATTAAATAATATTTTTGAATTAGCCAGCAATATGCAATTAGATTTAAAGCCCCCTAAAAAAGAAGTAGTAGACAGACTGCAACAAATAATAAAAAAAAGTGTGATAGCGAAAACCGGCTATCTTTTCATTTTTGATGAACAAGGCAATATGCTATACCACCCTAATCCCAACATTAATGGTACCAACGCAGTAAAACTTAAAAACACCCATAATGGTAAATATATTTTACAAGAGCTTATATCTGTAGCCGATACAGGAAAAGAACTTGAATATAAATGGGACAAGCCTACTGACGCAAATAATTACAGCCATAATAAAATATCGTTAGTACGTCATTTACCTGAGTTAGGCTGGTATATTTGCTCTTCTGTTTATATCGATGAATTGCAAAGTAGCGGTAAACTTCTAAGCCAACGCATTTTAACCATGGGCTTTATTACCTTTATGTGTGCTATTTTTTTAGCGCTCCTTTTTTCTTCCTGGATAACAAAACCAATTAACACTCTCGCATTAATTGCCAGAAAAGTAAGTCAAGGTGACTTAAATGTCACCAGTGGTATATCACGCAAAGATGAATTAGGCATTTTGGGTAAAGCGTTTGACGATATGGTGCTACAAATGCGTGAAAACATCGAGATGTTAGACTTAAAAGTAGCCTCACGCACCCAAACCCTATCCACCACCAACGCACAACTTCAGCAAGCTATGAGTGAAAGCCAACAAGCACAAAAACAACTAGCCCAAGTACAACACATTAATGCAATAGGACAGCTTGCAGGAGGCTTAGCTCACGATTTTAATAATATACTTACTATTATTTTAGGTAATCTACATGCTGCTAAGCAAGATAATGAACAAAATGAAGCATTATTACAGCATTTACTGCCCGCAATAAAAGCGTCACGTAAGGGGAGCGACATTACTAACCGTTTACTCTCTTTTTCAAGACGACAGTATTTACGCCCTTGTAAAGTGGATATTACCGTACTGATTGATGAAACCATTACGCTGTTAAAAGGATCATTACCTAGTAAAATTACCATAAAGACTCATTATTTAGATAATAATTTGCATGTCTATGTCGATGCTAACCAACTAGAAAATTGCTTAATTAATTTAGTATTAAATGCCAAAGATGCTATGCCAAACGGTGGTGATATAACAATAACAGTCAATAAAAAAACAGTAGAGCATCCTTTACAATTTGATGAAGAAGTTACTTTTGCTGATTACGTTGAAGTTACCATTACAGATGATGGCTCTGGTTTTTCGGAACAAGCAATAAATAAAGCATTCGAACCTTTTTTTACCTCTAAAGAAACGCACCAAGGCTCTGGTCTTGGCCTAAGTACTGTTTTTGGCTTTATTAAACAATCAAAAGGTTATATACGCATTGCTAATCAAAAAGTTAGCGGTGCTAAAATATCACTCTTATTACCCTTACTAATTCATCAGCAAGACGACAAGCTGTCATCTGCCTCTCTCCATGACGATAATGAAAACGTCATAACAACAGACTTTTCCAATAAGCTTGTTTTATTAGTCGAAGATGATAATGATGTTCGTGCTATAATTAGGAAGCAGTTAATAGCATTTGGGCTAAACGTTATCGAGGCAAATGACAGCGACGAAGCTGAGCAGCTAATTGATACTATTGATGATTTATACGGTATGGTTTCAGATATTAGTATGCCGGGCAATAAAGATGGCTTTGAACTAGCTACGCTGTTAAAAACTCGCTCACCTAGCTGTAAAATTGTTCTGATGAGTGGCTATTTTCACCCAGCAACTGAGCCAAATAAAGACATACCGATTTTGTTAAAAAAGCCCTTTGTGGCAAATAAATTATTTCAAGCATTACAATAAAAAGCATCGAGGTAATGACACTTGTGAACACCAAACCATTAATTTATGTTATTGATGATGAACCTGAGATATGTAGCTTAGTTTGCCAAGAGCTTGAACGTTATAACTTTAAAACCCAAGCATTTTGTACTGGAAAAGAAGCCTTATTAGCGATCAGAAAACAGTTACCTTCGCTCTGTATTATTGACCTTGGTTTACCTGATATGGATGGCTTATCATTAGTAAAAGAACTATTCGATAATAAAAAAATTGGCGTGATAATTTTATCCGGTCGCAATAGCTTACCCGATAAAGTATTAGGCTTAGAATTAGGCGCAGATGATTATATTGGTAAACCTTTTGATCCACGAGAGTTAGTAGCGCGGGTAAACAGCATTATTCGTCGACTTGTTGTAAGTGAATTACCTGAGACAACATTGCAAACCGCCAGCTTTGGTGACTGGACCTTTGAACAATCAACCCTTACTTTAGAAAATAATAAGGGCGATAGCTTTATGTTAAGCGCCGCAGAAGCTGAAATATTGATGATATTGCTTAAAGCACCTCGACAGATATTATCACGAGAGCGTTTACTGAGCCTTGATGCAACCTCTTTTGATCGTAGTATAGACGTAAGAATGTCGAGATTAAGAAAGAAGATAGAGCAAGATCATAAACATCCAAAAATCATAAAAACAGTTTACGGTGCTGGTTATATCTTTACCTTAGAAGTCACTTGGCA
Source organism: Colwellia sp. 6_MG-2023 (assembly GCF_030547765.1). Lineage (NCBI taxonomy): Bacteria > Pseudomonadati > Pseudomonadota > Gammaproteobacteria > Alteromonadales > Colwelliaceae > Colwellia > Colwellia sp. 6_MG-2023. The sequence goes on from NZ_JAUOPP010000004.1 coordinate 181,094, forward strand.
GTAGACCACTAGCTGCCAAGTTCTAACCTTTTTCACTTACAAGCTAATACGCTTATATTGACGATACTCAGGGTTCCAAAAGTTTTGCTCTATTTTTGCCAATAAATCAGCATCAGATAATTCAAGCGCTAAGTCTTGCTCATAAGCAACTTTAGCAATGGCAAAAGCAATCTCTTTACTTAACTGAGCTATTTGAGTTAACGGTGGTAATAATTCACCTTTACCTGTGTTCGCTAACGGTGAAGCAGCTGCCAAAGTTTCACTGGCTACTTGCAACATTTTATCCGTAATTCTACTAATTTTCGCAGAAACAACCCCTAAACCGATACCAGGAAAAATATAACTATTGTTACATTGAGCTACAGGAAAAATCTCGCCTTGATATTCGACAGGATCAAAAGGACTACCTGTTGCAATGATAACTTCGCCATTAGTCCAATTAATCACTTGGCTTGGTGTTGCTTCAACTTGTCTTGACGGGTTACTTAACGGGAAAATAATAGGTTTATTACAGTGCTGTTTCATCGCTTTAATGACTTCTTCGCTAAATAAACCTGCCTGTCCTGATACACCTATTAAAATATCGGGTTTAGCACCATGCACCACTTCTAAAAGCGTGGCATACTCACCCTCAATATCCCATTGCTCAATAGCAACTTTACTCTGCACTAATTTCTGCTGAAAATCACGTAAGTTATCCATACCTTGCGTTAACAAACCAAACCTATCGACCATATATACTTGGCTTCTTGCTTCTAATGGTGAAATACCTTCAGTGATCATTTGACTGATAATTTGTTCGGCAATACCACATCCAGCAGATCCTGCCCCAACAAAAGCAACATTAAGTTGTGACAACTTAACACCTTTACTTCGACAAGCCGCGAGTAAAGTCCCTACGGTTACTGAGGCTGTACCTTGTATATCATCATTAAAACAACATATTTGATCACGGTATCGGCTTAAAAGCGGCATTGCATTCGGTTGTGCAAAATCTTCAAATTGCAAAAGAACCTGAGGCCAACGACGTTTCACTGCATCTATAAATAACGATAAAAACTCATCATACTCAGTTTGACCAATACGTTTATGACGTGCTCCCATATACATAGGGTCGTCTAATAGTTTTTGATTATTGGTACCAACATCTAACATGACAGGTAAAGTGTAGGCCGGACTAATCCCTCCACAGGCGGTATATAAAGAGAGTTTACCAATTGGAATACCCATTCCGCCAATACCTTGATCACCTAAGCCTAAAATTCGCTCTCCATCAGTAACCACAATTATTTTTACTTTGTTTTTAGTCGCATTTCTTAAAATATCATCAATTTGATATCTATCATCATAAGAAATAAATAAACCACGTGAGCTCCGATAAATATCTGAAAATTGTTCACAAGCGTCACCAACCGTTGGTGTATATATAATAGGCATCATTTCTGCTAAATGATTTTGTACTAATTTAAAAAATAATGTTTCATTATTATCATGTATAGCACGCAGGTATATATGTTTATTAATATTAGTATGGAAAGAACAATACTGTCGATACGCTCTAGCAACTTGCTCATCTATGGTTTCAAAGCGCGGCGGTAATAAACCAGTTAAATTAAAGTTTATACGTTCTTGTGGATCAAAAGCACTGCCTTTATTTAATAGCGGTGTTTCTAATAATGTTGGGCCTGCATAGGGGATATATAAAGAGCGCTTACTTTGAGTCATTTCACTTACTGCTTATGTTGAGGTTTATGTTGATGTTTATACTTATTAAATTCAAATTTTACCGTGTGAAGGCTTAAGATATAAAGCATTATTTTTATGAATACTGAAAATACACTAAAATGATATTGATTGCAGCATATAGAATATTTTTAGCTTGGCATAGATGACAATAAATAATGAGTAAATTAAACTAGCCCTGTGCTTATTCTTCTTATATTACCGAGTAGTGGAAATTTACTGTGCTCAACAATATAAAGTGTACAATCAAAGGAAATCAATAAAATGATGAGTGACAGCAAACGCTTAAAAAGCGATTGCCACTGTATGCCAATAAAATATTGAACAGGAAAGTATGATAAATATGTCATAAGCGATGAAAATGCTCATGGTGGAATAACTGATAATACTATACGGCTTACTACTTCAGCTTAAGCTCACTGCACTAGCCCACTTAATTAATCAGCTTCATCTATCCAAGCTAATTGAATAGCTTCAAGTACACGTTCCCCACAGTGCGCAGGATCATCATTAAAACGCTCAAGATCAAGCACCCATTGACGAAGATCCGTAAAATTTAATGTTAGTGGGTCTACATCAGGATAGAGCTCAATTAAATCAAGCGCAATTTCTAATGAGTCAATCCACTTTAGTCCTGCAGAAGTATTCATGTTTTATCCTATGGGTTATTAACGTGTAAACGAATACTAAAATAATAAATGGAACCAATAATAGTCGACTATCAACATTAAGATAAACCACAGCAAAAGCAAACGTGCTCTTTTGCAATATTTACACTCAGTTTTCCACCATTGCCGTAATTTTAAGATAATAGTGTTTTCTGTCATTTATCGGAAGAATCTTTTTAGCATAGATTTATTGACTCCCGATTCTACAATAGTTTCACCACAATACAACGGTTTAAAACCATTTATTCCAACATAACTTTGTAACTTACCTTCCGAGGTAATATTCTTTTCAAAATCACCTGTTGCAGGGTTAAAACGATATTCTTTCGACCATTCAGCCATATTGTCAGTTAACTTGTTAATTGACTCAACAACAAACTTTGCTTCTTCATTGCTTGTTGTTGGGTGGAAAGAAGCCCTAATCCAACCTGGCTTCTCACAATAGTTTCCTTCGTCAATTTGTTGGGTAATTTGTTGTGATGTATTTTGATCAACATTGAGTAAAATATGACCATAAGTACCTGCGCATGAGCACCCCCCTCGAGTTTGAATACCAAATTTATCATTAAGTAAACGTACAACTAAATTGTAATGCACATTGGTAATATAAAATGACACTATGGCTAAACGATCTGTAATTGTAGGTTCAAGCATATTTACTTGTTCATTTTTGCTTAGCTCTGACATGACATATTCTGTTAGCTCTTGCTCTCGTTTAGCAATATTATCTGTCCCCATCGCATCTTTTACTTTGATAGCTAACGCGGTACGAATACATTGTAAAAACCCTGGTGTTCCACCATCTTCACGTATTTCAATATTATTGAAAAAGCTATGCTCGCCCCATGGGTTAGTCCAAGTTACTGTACCGCCGCCAGGATGATCAGGAATTTTATTTTTATATAAACTTTTATTAAAAATAAGAACACCAGAGCTCCCAGGTCCACCTAAAAATTTATGTGGCGAAAAGAAGATTGCATCTAACGTTTGTAGCTTATCAACAGGGTGCATATCTATATCTACATAGGGCGCTGAACAAGCAAAATCGACAAAACACAGCCCGCCATGCTTATGCATAATCTCAGCTAACTGATGATAAGGAGTTTTTATACCCGTCACATTTGAACAAGCAGTAAAAGAGCCTATTTTGACCTTGCGATCCTTATATTGCACTAATAACGCTTCTAAATTATCTAAAGAAGGTAAACCATTCTCGTCACTAGCCACAATTTCTAACGTAACATCACATTCATACCAAGTTGTTTGATTTGAGTGATGTTCCATGTGAGTGATAAACACGACTGGCTTATCTTCCTCACTAAAACTGACTTGCTCAGCCATGCGCTCCGGAATTCTCAACCCAAGAATACGCTGAAACTTATTCACAACATCAGTCATTCCTGCACCAGAGGTAATTAAGATATCGTTATCACATGCATTTACATGGCGCTTAATCACTTTTTGTGCGTCATGATACGCCAATGTCATCGTACTACCGGTTAAGTTAGTTTCAGTATGAGTATTGGCAACATAAGGCCCAAGTGTATGGCTAATATAATTTTCTATTGGTTGATATAAACGACCGCTTGCAGTCCAATCAGCATAAATAATTTTTTGCTGTTTTCCATTAATTTCATGCTCAAGGTTTTGGCCTATAATGTGTTGACGAAATTTAGAAAAGTGCTGTTCTAACGACATAATTGTCCCCTGTTCGATTAACCTAAAGTGAGTGTAATCAGTTATAAATAAGCAAGAGACTGGTAAACTAATCTTTAAGATATCACCAATGGTAATTCTGTAGAGCGCTTAATCTCTTCCATGGCAAAACTAGAGGTAACATCGGTCAAGCTAGTCGCTCGAATAAAACGCTGATAAAAAGCATCATAACTAGCAATATCTTTAACCACGACACGTAGTAAATAATCATATTCACCACTCATGCGATAAAAATCAACCACTTCGGGAAAAGCTGATACAGTTTTAGAAAACTGCGCCAACCAATCGCTATCATGCTTGCTGGTTTTTACTTGCACAAAAACCGACACGCTTAGATCTAATAACTTAGCATCAAGCAAGGCGACTTTACGTTTAATAATTCCACTTTTCTCTAGTTTTTGTAGACGACGCCAGCATGGAGTTTTAGTTAATCCAACACGCTTAGCTAATTCATCAATCGCAATACTAACATCACGCTGAAGAATAGCAATAAGCCGCAAATCTATATCATTTAAGTGCATTCTGTACTACTTATTGTAATTATTTTAGAACAAAATAACCCAAGAGTATTGTGAAATCAAATTTAGAGAAAAGTTATGCCTAAAAAAGGCCTTTATGAGAAATACAATTTTCCTAAAAATCGTAAAAAAATATCAAAATTCATCATTTTTTATAAAAATTGATGAATTAAACTGAGGTTTAATTCAAGGTTGTATTGTTGTATAGGGTAGCAATTCAATAATATGCTAAGCATATTTACAGTACACCACCCATAAAAATGACATGATTAATGAATAAAAACACAGGCGAGTTTTTCTAATCATTAATATTTAGGTAATTAATTTTTAAGCAATTAATGACTGAAGACCATGAAAAATTAAATGGTTAACGTAAATGTTACTGGACCATCATTTAATAATTGCACTTTCATATCTGCGCCAAATTCACCTGTTGGTACGCTAAAACCTTTATCACGTAGCTGCTGACAAAAGAATTGATAAAGGCTCTTACTAAAGTCAGGCTTAGCTGCTGAAGTAAAGCTTGGTCGCATACCACTACTGGTATCTGCCGCTAAAGTAAATTGCGAGACAACTAAGATCTCGCCATTTGCTTGTTTGACATTCAAGTTCATTTTTCCATTTTCATCATTGAAAATCCGATAACCAGCAACTCGCTCGGCAAGACGTTTAGCTTTTGCTTGGGAATCTTCAGGCTCAACAGCTAAAAATACCAGTAAACCTTGGCCTATTTCACCTATTACTTCATTGTCAACGGTAACACTTGCTGAGCTTACTCTTTGAATTAACGCAATCATATTTGTGGGTTTTCCAATTCATTTTCTAGTTCGTATTCTTGTAACGACACTGTAATTACAGCGCCACCTAGTACAATTAGCCAAGATAAATATACCCATAAAAACAGAATAGGTACTATAGCTAACGCACCATATATTGCTTGATAAGAGGGAAATGCAGCTAAATATTCTGCAAATATTTTTTTAGCAAATTCAAATAAAATAGCCGCAACTAAAGCACCGAAAAAAGCATATTTAAATGGTACTGCTTTATTAGGCACTAACATATATAAAAGTACAAAAGCTGACATAGAAGACAAAATAGGTAATAACCTAAAAAGCTGATCAGTGATACCAAAATCATCCTCAACACCTATTGCTACTAGGGATACAATATAAGAAGAAATAGCAATGCTAGCCCCCACTAAAAGTGGCCCTAATGTCAGTATCATCCAATACATAGAAAATGAGGTGATAACACGGCGCTTTTGCGTTACTTGCCAAATATTATTGAACGTTTTATCAATAGAAGAAATCAGTAATAAGGCAACAACAAATAAAAAAGAGATCGCCACGGCTGACATTTTAGAAGCATTAGCTACAAATGACGCTAAATATTCTTGCACTACCCCGCTAGCTGCTGGTACAAAGTTGTCAAAAACTAATTGCTCAACACTTTTATGAATATCGGCAAAAATAGGAAATGCCGTTGCCACTGATAAGGCAACCACCATCAAAGGAACCAGCGACATCAAACTAACATAGGAAAGATGGCCGGCAACCACAGGTAATTGTGCTTGTTTGATACGCTTTAATAAATATTTAAAAAACGATAAATAATATCGCCAAGGTAGTGACTGTTTTACTTTTTCAAAAAATATGTATACGGAACTCATATATATACCAATAGGCTAATTTTTTACTCATTTTAGTAGATATGAGTAAGCTTAAAATAAACAAAACCATTTAATCATAGTTATTCTATATTTCATTAATTTACTGATTTTTTAATAGTAAATATTATATTATGATATCAGTAACTAATTTACTAGCAAGGTGTGTTATGTCAAAGCAAGGTTCTGGTGGCAATGTTATTGCTGCAATTTGTAATATCTTTTTTCCAGGTCTAGGCCAATTAGTACAAGGAAGACTTTTACCGGCAATTATATTCGCTATTGTTTGTGTTGGTGGGTATGCGCTGTGGTGGCTTATTATTCCTGCAATTATAGCCGCTATATTTCACTTATACTCTATTCTTGATGCTGCGACATTTAACAGTAATGGTTAATCAGCATTCATAATGTATTGATATTTTTCTAACAAAAAGGCCGATTGATTTAGCATCAATCGGCCTTTTTAGGTTAACTTAAGTAATTAATTACTTACCTGAACGACCTTCACGTTTACGATCATTCTCTTTTAAGAACTTTTTACGTATACGAATGCTTTCTGGTGTTACTTCTACTAATTCATCATTATCGATAAATTCTAATGCTTGCTCTAACGACATAATGATAGGCGGCGTTAATGTTTGTGCTTCATCAGTACCTGAAGAACGAACGTTAGTTAACTGCTTACCTTTAAGGGCGTTTACAGTTAAATCGTTATCACGACTATGAATACCAATAACTTGACCTTCATAAATATCAATACCGTGACCAATTAACATACGACCACGAGACTGTAAGTTAAAGATAGCGTTAGTTAATGCTTTACCGGTAGCATTAGCAATCATTACACCATTTTTACGTTGACCAATTTCGCCACCTTTATGAGGTCCGTATTCAAAGAATGTATGATAAATTAAACCTGAACCCGATGTTAATGTCATGAATTCAGTTTGGAAACCAATTAAACCACGACTTGGCATAATGAAATCCATACGAATACGACCAGTACCATCTGGTGCCATATCCGTTAATTCAGCTTTACGAACACCCATTCTTTCCATGATAGGACCTTGATGCTGTTCTTCAACATCAATAGTAACTGTTTCGTATGGTTCTTCTAATACACCATTTACTTCACGAATAATAACTTCTGGACGAGACACTGCTAGCTCAAAACCTTCACGGCGCATGTTTTCAATTAAAATACCTAAATGAAGCTCACCACGACCTGATACTTTAAATTTATCTGCATCTTCTAATTGCTCAACACGTAATGCAACGTTATGAATTAATTCTTTATCTAAACGATCTTTAATATTACGTGACGTTACAAATTTACCTTCTTTACCACAAAATGGTGAAGTGTTAACTTGGAAAGTCATGTTGATCGTAGGTTCATCAACTGATAATGCTGGTAAACCTTCAACAGAAGTAGGACAACAAATCGTATCTGAGATTTTTAATTCACCTAAACCTGTAATCGCAATAATGTCACCTGCAAAACCTTCTGCAACATCAAGACGTTCAAGTCCTAAGTAACCAAATACCTTGCCAACTTTAGCGTTATGTACGCCACCATTTGCCAATTTAATAGTTACTTGTTGATTTGGTTTAACAGAACCACGCGTAATACGACCAACACCAATTACACCTAAATATGAGCTGTAATCAAGTTGAGAAATTTGCATTTGAAATGGACCATCAGGATCAACTTCTGGTGAAGGCACTTCTTTAAGAATAGTATCAAACAATGGCGTCATATCTGTGCCAGTTTCACCTTCTTCAAGTGTAGCCCAACCATTAATTGCTGAAGCATAAACAACTTTAAAATCTAATTGTTCGTCTGTAGCACCAAGGTTGTCAAACAATTCAAAAACTTGATCCATAACCCAATCAGGTCGAGAGCCAGGCTTATCAACTTTATTGATAACAACAATTGGTTTTAAACCTTGAGCAAACGCTTTTTTCGTTACGAAACGCGTTTGTGGCATAGGACCTTCTTGCGCATCAACAATAAGTAAAACTGAATCTACCATTGACATTACACGTTCAACTTCACCACCAAAATCGGCATGGCCCGGAGTATCAACGATATTTACACGGTAACCGTTCCAGTTAATAGCCGTGTTTTTAGCTAAGATTGTGATACCACGTTCTTTTTCGATATCATTTGAATCCATTGTACGTTCTTCTAGGCCACCACGTACATCTAATGTACCTGATTGCTCTAATAACTTATCGACTAAAGTCGTTTTTCCGTGGTCAACGTGAGCAATAATTGCCACATTTCTTAATTTATCTAACACAGGCGTCTCGCTGTTTTATTATTATTTAATACCACAACAATACGCGGGGCTTAAATAACTAAGGCTTTAATTGGGCGCGTATTATACAGTTTTTTTATATTAAAAGATATTTTTTATGATAAACCTACTTTGTGACTGATTTGTGTCAAAATGGTACAAATAGTACATGAAAATTGCTCAAAATAAGATATAGTGGCTTTCGAACTAGTATTTTGCACCACAAAGATCCCACAACGCACTACAACCGTGCAAAGCGTTTTTTGTAAACTTTCTAAATCATTGTTTTGATTATGATTTATTATTGGCACAATATTAGCTTGTATATGTCAAAACTTTGGTTTGCATCAAAAGAAATTTAAAACTAACCCTCACTGGAGAGACAAAATGTCACAAGCAGTATTCGATTTAATTAAAGAACATGACGTCAAGTTTATTGACCTTCGTTTTACCGATACTAAAGGTAAAGAACAACATGTTTCTATCCCTCATCATCAAGTAACCGAAGATTTTTTTGAAGACGGTAAAATGTTCGATGGTTCTTCAATTCAAGGTTGGAAAGGAATTAACAAATCTGACATGGTATTAATGCCTGATGCAGATTCTGCTGTGTTAGACCCGTTTGCGGACGCTGTTACATTAAACATTCGTTGTGATGTAGTAGAACCAGATACAATGCAAGGTTACAGCCGTGACCCTCGCTCTGTAGCGAAACGTGCTGAAGAATACTTACGTTCTACCGGTATCGCTGATACTGTATTAATTGGTCCTGAGCCAGAATTCTTCTTATTTGATGACGTACGTTTCCACACTGATATCAGTGGTTCTTTCTTTAAAGTTGACGATAAAGAAGCATGTTGGAATTCAGGTACTGAATATGAAGAAGGTAACATGGGACATCGTCCTGGCCTTAAAGGCGGTTACTTCCCAGTTTCTCCAGTAGATTCTTCACAAGATATTCGTTCTGCTATGTGTTTAGTAATGGAAGATATGGGCTTAGTTGTTGAAGCGCATCACCATGAAGTAGCAACTGCTGGTCAAAACGAAATCGCTTGTCGTTTTAATACTATGGTATTAAAGGCTGATGAAGTACAAGTATATAAGTATGTTGTTCATAACGTTGCTCATGCTTACGGTAAAACAGCAACATTTATGCCGAAGCCATTAGTTGGTGATAACGGCTCTGGTATGCACGTTCATCAATCTCTTGCTAAAGATGGTGTTAACTTATTCTCTGGTGATAAATACGGTGGATTGTCTGAAATGGCTCTTTACTACATTGGTGGTATCATCAAGCATGCTAAAGCACTTAATGCATTTACTAACCCTGCAACTAACTCATACAAACGTTTAGTTCCACATTTTGAAGCACCTATCATGCTAGCGTACTCAGCGGCTAACCGTTCAGCTTCAATTCGTATCCCAGTAGTTCCAACACCAAAAGCAACACGTATCGAAGTTCGTTTCCCTGATCCAGCAGCTAACCCTTACTTAGCATTCTCTGCTATGTTAATGGCTGGTCTTGACGGTATCAAAAACAAGATCCACCCTGGTGATGCTATGGATAAAGATCTGTATGACCTTCCAGCTGAAGAAGCAGCAGCAATACCACAAGTTGCAACATCATTAACTGAAGCATTAGATGCTTTAGCTGAAGATAACGAATTCTTAACTGCTGGTGGCGTTATGGATATCGATATGATCAATGCTTACATTGACCTTAAACGTGCTGATTGTGAGTTATTAAATACTTCAACTCACCCAGTAGAATTTGGTATGTACTACAGCGTTTAAGCCCTGGTAGTTATACTTTTAGAGCCTTGGCTTTAAATCAAAAAGCTCACTTCGGTGAGCTTTTTTGTGCTCAAAATATTTATAGTAGTAAAGTTACAAGTTTTTGTATAAATTATAACTACTGATGCCTCACATTATCGTGTGTTTGGATATATCTAAAGGAACAAGATATACTTGATAAATTATGATTAAATTTTTATTACTAATATTACTTATATCCATAATTGCGCCGGTAAACGCGAGTACCACTAAAATATATCTTTGGCGTAATGAAGCTGGCCAACTAGTCTACTCAGACACCCCTTCACCTGGCGCAGAAGAAGTAAAAACTAATCCAGGCCATGTTATTGAATCATCTAGTTCGATAGATATACAACTACTTGATATTCAAAAAGAGATAGTACCTGAAGATTATCAAATCATTATTAATCACCCTAAAAATCATGACACAATTCGTGATAATACCGGCTCTATCCTTATTAGCGCTATGATACAACCAAGATTTAAACGTGGTTTAAAAGTACAACTAATTTTAGACGGTGAAGCTTATCAAACTCCTCAAAATCACACCCAATTCTCTCTTAGAAATATTGATCGCGGTGAACACCAAATAAAAATGCAAGTATTTAACGAAGAAGGCAAGGTAATTGCATTATCTGACCCTATAACGTTTTATATGCATCGAGCATCTATTAATTAGTGAAAATTAGCACTAAATAGCCGTATTTAGCCCTGCAAATAAAACCTTTCTAGAATATACTAAATTTAAAGCACCAAATCAGTGCACCCCAGTATAAGTATGAGACTTTATGTTGCACACAAGACAAGATATCCAACGACTTAAATTAAGTTACCAACAAACACTCGCGAATCAGTTAGTGACTGCGGTACTAATACTCGACCAAAAATTAAATATTTGTTACTTAAATCCTGCGGCTGAAGCCTTGTTAATAAAAAGTTTGTATAAACTATATGGCAGCCCTTTTGATTTAATTTTCGAAAATACGTCAATAACTAAATCACGTTTAGAACAGCTGCTCACGACAGGGCAAGAATTTACTGATAGCGAAATAGTGATAGAGTTTAATAAAACTCACCGCTTCACCGCAGAAGTAACCGCGTCGTCAGTAGAGTTTTATCGCATTCCTCACATTCTGATTGAGTTCAAACAAATTGACCAACAAAAACAAATCAGCCTTGAAATATTTCAACAGCAGCAATGGATTGCTGCTCGTGACTTAATTAAGGGGTTAGCACATGAAATTAAAAACCCACTTGGCGGTCTTCGTGGTGCTGCTCAACTGTTAAATAAAGAGCTTGATGAAGAACAACAAGAATACACTGCCATGATCATAGAGCAAGCTGACAGGTTAACTAACTTAGTTGATCGGCTATTAGGTCCAAATCAATTACCACAAGTTAAAAGCTATAATATTCATTCTGTGCTAGAGAAAGTATGCCAAGTGGTTAATTTTTCAAGTGAGCAAGAAATAGAGTTAAAACGTGATTATGATCCCTCAATTCCTAACATAGAATGTGATCAAGAAAAAATACAGCAAGCAGTATTAAACATTGTTAATAATGCTATTCAAGCAATAAGCCCCGAAAATAAAATTACCCTAAAAACACGAATAGCCAGTAATGCAACTATTAATGGTAAACAAATAAAATTAGCGGTAAAAATTAGCATTATTGATGATGGGCCAGGTATTCCTGAAAAAATACAAGACACTTTATTTTACCCTATGGTATCCGGTCGCTCAAATGGAACCGGTTTAGGTTTATCTATTTCACAAACTTTAATAAATCAACACCAAGGCAAGCTCTCTTGCCGAAGTCGTCCTGGGCATACAGAGTTTATAATTCTTCTCCCCTTAAGCTGAGACTAAGTTTTTATTAGGACGCTACTAACACAACTTTAAAAATTAACGCAAGAGAATACACAATGATCACTGAACAAGTATGGATAGTTGATGACGACAGCTCAATTCGCTGGGTTTTAGAAAAAGCCTTTACTAAAGCTAATATTAGTACGGCTTCATTTGAAAGCGCTAGTAATTTATTAATAGCGCTCGATCATGATCAACCTGAGGTTATTATATCTGATATAAGGATGCCTGATATCGACGGTATGACCCTACTTAATACTATTAGTAAGGATCACCCACATATCCCGGTTATCATCATGACGGCTCACTCTGATCTAGATAGTGCAGTTAATGCCTATCAAGGTGGGGCTTTCGAATATTTACCTAAACCTTTTGATATGGATGAAGCCGTTACCCTAGCAAAACGGGCACTAACCCATGCACAAGAGCAAAATGCAAAAAATCAACAAAATGATGTGACCCCGCTTACGGCAGGGTTAATTGGTGAAGCACCAGCAATGCAGGAAGTATTCCGAGCTATTGGTCGCTTATCACGCTCAAGTATCAGTGTGCTAATTAATGGTGAGTCAGGTACAGGTAAAGAATTAGTTGCTCACGCTTTGCATTCTCATAGCCCTCGTTCTCAAGCTCCCTTTATTCCTTTAAATATGGCTGCTATACCTAAAGATCTTATTGAGTCTGAGCTATTTGGTCATGAAAAAGGCGCATTCACCGGAGCCAATTCTGTGCGTCAAGGAAGGTTTGAGCAAGCACATGGTGGGACTTTATTTCTTGATGAAATTGGTGATATGCCACTGGAAATTCAAACCCGTTTGTTACGCGTACTATCAGATGGTCAATTCTACCGCGTTGGTGGGCATTCACCAGTCCAGGTTGATGTACGTATTATCGCCGCAACTCATCAAAACTTAGAGGATCGTGTTAATAGCAATGAATTTAGAGAAGATTTATTTCATCGCCTTAATGTAATTCGTATTCAGCTTCCTAGCTTACGAGAAAGAAAGGAAGATATAGTCCAACTAAGTCAACACTTTCTCAAACAAGCTGCCAACGAACTGAGCGTTGAACCTAAAACCATCAGCAAGAAAGCAGCAGCATTCTTAGAGCAATTTCAATGGCCTGGCAATGTAAGACAACTCGAAAATATTTGTCGATTTCTTACGGTAATGGCCAGTGGTCAGGAAATACTATTAGAAGATTTGCCAAGCGAGCTTACTGAAAAAACAGTACCAACAAACAGCAATAACACATCATGGCAATCAGCACTTAGCGATTGGATGGATCAAGAATTAGCACAAGGAAGTAATGCAATATTAGAAGTAGCTATGCCTGAATTTGAAAAAATAATGTTAGAGCGTGCGTTGATATTTACTCAAGGCCACAAACAAGATGCAGCCAAGAAATTAGGTTGGGGAAGAAATACATTAACCAGAAAACTAAAAGAATTAGATTTATAAGTAATTAAGAAGGGCTACATGTCTCATCGTCACATTGCTTACAATTATTACATAACTTAAGGTTAATAAAATGTGCGGCGATGATTAGGCTTGCGCCACCCGCAATAAAATAGATTTCTAATGCTTCCGAAAAATCATGTTTTATCCAATAAAGAGCAATACCTAAATAGAGCAAGTAAAAGGGGTATAATCGTCTATGATAACGTTTAAACCCCGAAAACAAGGCTATTGTTCCTAAAGCAGCAGTCATTAGTAAAAAGACATGCTCCCAAGTATGATCAGCTAAAAAGCTCAAACCTAATAATGGTAAAATGGGCAGTAAAATAGGCAAAAGTATGCAATGTAATGCACATAATGAAGTTGCTGTAATACCTATTCGATCTAACATGGTTTTTCACTTTTCAAATAAAACATAAACAATACTAACGTTCATACATTGCTGTCTATAAGAGTCAGACGACACTATGGTATAGAAAACTATTTCCTACAAATATTACACTGATGAACAATACGGTAACTCACTTTACTATAATACCACGATTGATATGTTATAACATTAATAAAATTACTCTGATGATAAATTACTAAGCACTCCCTATGGGAAAAGTTATCACTTGTTCAATATGCTCTATCTTCAAAGCCAACATAATTAAGCGATCAACACCTAATGCGACACCTGCACATTGAGGTAAACCATGTGATAATGCAGAAATAAAATTTTCATCAATAACTTTCTCTGGCAAGCTTAACACTGCTCTTTTTTTATTATCTTCTTGAAAACGTTGGACTTGAGTTTCATGACTGGTTAACTCATTAAAACCGTTCACTAATTCTATCCCTTGATAATAACATTCAAAACGTTGTGCCACCCTATTATCATCAGGACATAATTTAGCTAAAGATGCTTGTGAGCTTGGAAAATTATAAACAAAACACGGCTCATTTTGTCCTATTACTGGCTCAATTATTTCACAAAAAATAAACTGTAGTAAAATATCATTGTCATCTTCATTTACTAACCAATCGCTTAATTTATTATTACGACTAATGACCGTAAGTAAATCATCACGAGAAGCAGTTAATGGGTCAAGAGCGGTATATTCAATGAATAACTCTTGATACGTTTTCTTGATAGGCTCAGCACAGTGCAAAGTCGTTTTTAACAACTCTCCTACTTCAGCCATTAGGTCAAAGTGATCAAAATTAATTCGATACCATTCCAGTAAAGTAAATTCTGGATTATGATATTTACCAAATGCTTCATGACGAAATGCTTTAGCTATTTGAAAAATACAACCATAACCAGAAGCTAATAAACGCTTCATGTGAAACTCTGGAGACGTTTGCAAATACAAAGGAATTGCTTGATTTATAGGACTGTCAGAAAGGAAGTTGTAACGGCAACTTAATCCCTCTAAATGTACATCAGTAACCGTTGCTTGAGATAAAGAAGGTGTTTCCACTTCAAGAACATTACGTTCTGCAAAAAAATCCCTGATTTGCTGTAATATCTTTGCACGTTTTTGTGCATTCTCCCAAGAGAGAGTTGACTGCCAAGACATGATGATCCTTTATTAGCTTTTATATTTTCTTTTTTAAAAATAAAAAAGGCCGCAGAAGCGACCTTTTTTATTCATTAACCTTTTGTGTTCGCTAACCAACAGGTTAACTACAATAAAGTGTTAATTACTCGATGATTGCAGATACAACACCAGCACCAACAGTACGACCACCTTCAC
>NZ_JAUOPP010000040.1:0-21807 GCF_030547765.1 Colwellia sp. 6_MG-2023
AGGTAAAGGACTCTCTTGTTCGTTATTTTTTTTCGCTTTAGCTTTTGCAACGGCAGCCGCAATCCGAGCTTTTTTATCATCAGCTTGGCTTGTTACTTGTTCTACCTGACTGTTATCTGAGTTAGGTAAAGGACTCTCTTGTTCGTTATTTTTTTTCGCTTTAGCTTTTGCAACGGCAGCCGCAATCCGAGCTTTTTTATCATCAGCTTGGCTTGTTACTTGTTCTACCTGACTGTTATCTGAGTTAGGTAAAGGACTCTCTTGTTCGTTATTTTTTTTCGCTTTAGCTTTTGCAACGGCAGCTGCAATACGAGCTTTTTTATCATCAGCTTGGCTTGTTACTTGTTCTACCTGACTGTTATCTGAGCTAGTTAAAGTATTCTCTTGCTCACTCTTTTTTTGCATCAGCTTTTTGGCTTTTGCTCTGGCAATTGCTGCTTGCACTTGTGACTTATCATTTTGCTCTTCAGTATCGGTACCAGGTGCATCATTATTACTTTCGATTGCTTGTTTTTTAGCTTTTACGCGAGCAAGTGCTGCGGCAACAGCTGAGCTTGCTGTCCCACCATCGGCGGTTTTCTTATTCATAGTAGCTTTACGAGCAGCAGCCGCTTTTTTATGCTTCTCTTCTCGTTCAGCTTTTTCTTTTTCTAAGCGGAGCTTTCGGGCTTCAAACCGGACTTTGGCTTTTTCTGCTTTTATATCAAGTTGTTGTTGCTGACGAATTTCAGCCTTAGCAACACGATAATATTGTACTAATGGAATTTGGCTAGGACAAACATAAGCACAGGCTCCACAATCAATGCAATCAAATAAATTTAATTTGAGTAGCTGTGGGTGATCTTTCGCTTTCGCACTCCATTGCATTTCTTGAGGTAATAACTGACTCGGACATACCTCTGCACATTGACCACAGCGAATGCATTCCACTTCATTTGAATTGTTATCAAAGGCGCTCGGCATTTCTTTTTTACTTGGCGCTAAAATGCAGTTGCTCGTTTTAACAATAGGTACTAGTTCATTTAATATGGTGAAACCCATTAATGGACCACCCATGATAACTGGAGGAGTTGAACTTGAACTTTCAGACGTAAATCCTGTTTGCTCGAGTAAATGTCGAACAGGTGTGCCAAGTAGTGCCCAAACATTTTGGGGATTACTAAGTGCTTGACCTGTGACAGTAACAACACGCCTAATTAGTGGAATATCATTAATTACAGCATCACTAATGGCAAAACATGTAGCAACATTTTGCACAATAATTCCTGAATGAATTGGTAAGGCACCGCTTTTAATCTCTTTTCCCGTTAATATTTTTATCAGCTGTTTTTCGCCGCCCGTAGGATATTTTGTAGGGAGTACACAAACTCTAATGTTATCAATATTTTTTGTTGCATACTCTAATGCTTTTATTGCTTTAGGTTTATTATCTTCAATACCAATTAATATAAGCGTTGGTTTAAGTAAGTGATCCAAAATCTTTATGCCCTCAACAATGGCTTCACTTTGTTCACACATTAATAAATCATCAGCGGTGATATAAGGCTCACATTCTGCAGCATTGATGATCAAAAAATTTATATCAGGTTTGGTGTTAATTTTTATATGGGTAGGAAAACCAGCTCCGCCCATGCCCGCTATACCAGCGTCTGCAATCTTGCTAATTATTTGTTGTGGACTTAGTTTGGTGAAATCCTGACAAATATTGCGTGGTTGCCAAGTATCTTCGAAATCAACATCAATAAATATACAAAGTTCGCTTAGAGCTGAGGGGTGCGCTATAACTGATTTTTTTATATCACTAATAATACCACTGGTTGGAGCATGTATTGGTACAGTCATCGGGTTAGTGCTTTTTGTTAGCGGCTGGCCCTTTAATACTTTATCACCAACGTTAACTAATAAATCCCCTGGGCCACCGATATGTTGCTGTAACGGCAATATTAATTGTTTCGGTAACGGTAGCTGTTTAATCGGCTTGTTTGAGGTTAGTACTTTTTGCTCAGGAGGATGAATGCCACCGTGAAAGTGCCAAAAATGGTGCTGATTGATGCGTTCGATTATAGTGTTCATAATATTTTCTAATCTATTTGTTTTACAGCAATTTTATTTAAGTCCCATTGCCAGTTTTGTATAGTTTCAGGAATAGGGCGCATTTCAATACAATCAACAGGACAAGGAGCGACGCATAAATCACAGCCAGTGCATTCGTCAATAAGTACAGTGTGCATTTGCTTCGCGGCTCCTAAAATAGCATCCACAGGGCAGGCTTGAATGCATTTTGTACAACCAATACAATCTTCTTCAATAATAAAGGCAACTGTAGGGCCCTTATCGGCTTCATGGTTTTCATCTAACGGTTCAACATCAACACCAAGTAAATCGGCAATTTTCTTTATGGTATCTTCACCACCTGGGGCGCATTTATTTATAGCTTCGCCATTGGCAACAGCTTCAGCATAAGGTTTACAGCCAGGATAACCACATTGTCCACATTGTGTTTGTGGCAATAGCGCATCAAGTTGTTCAACAATAGGGTCACCTTCAACATGAAAGCGCACAGACGCGTAACCTAAAATAGCCCCAAAAATTGCGGCGATAAGTCCTAAAACCAGTATAGCGATTAAAATATTCATTAATATGTCATTACCTTACATCTTAATTAGGCCAGAGAAGCCCATGAAAGCTAAAGACATTAAACCGGCAGTAATCATTGCTATTGCCGCGCCTTTAAAAGGAGTAGGCACATCAGCATTGACTAATTTTTCTCTCATTGCTGAAAACATGACTAATACTAAAGAAAAACCAGCAGCAGCACCGAAGCCATATATGATAGACTCAAAGAAATTATGCTCTAACCTTAGGTTTAATAAAGCAACACCTAGCACGGCACAGTTTGTGGTAATGAGTGGTAAAAAAATACCTAATAGTCGATAGAGACTCGTACTTGTTTTATGTACCACCATTTCAGTAAATTGCACAACAACAGCAATAACCAAAATAAAACTCATTGTTGTTAGGTATTCAAGGTTTAGTGGCGCTAAAATATAGGTGGTAACTAAATAACTTAGCAGAGACGCTAACGTCATAACAAAAGTAGTAGCGAATGACATACCTATAGCTGTCTCTGTACGAGAAGATACGCCCATAAAAGGGCATAAACCAAGGAATTGCACTAATACAAAGTTATTCACTAGTACCGTGCCAATAAGTAGCAGAATATAATCAGTCATTTGCTTTTTAGATCAGGATGTTAGTTTTATCATATAATTTACATTATCCTTTGTTTTAAGGTATATGACAACACTAGTCTCAATGGGGATATAGATATTTACAATATTGTTTTATATTTTTATTTTTCTGATGAAATACTCTCTAATAAACGACACCAGATAGTTAAGTAGCATCAATAGTATAGGTAGAATTAATGCTACTTAAAAAATAAAATTGTACTGTTATTATAAAGGTTTAGGCTTTCCTATGTAAAAACCCTGACAGCCATCAATTAACAATTTTTCTAAGGTATGTTTTTCTTCTTGGCTTTCAACACTTTCTGCTAAGACATTAATACTTAGCCTATGTGCTAAATCAACCATTAAACGTAAGAAATATTGGTTGTTTTTATCATCATCAATATCACGAGTATAAGAACTGTCCATTTTGATATAGTCAGGTGTTAAATCTCTAAAGAACTTAAACGATGTTAAACCAACACCAAAACGTTCAACAGTTACTTTTGCGCCAACGCGATGTAGCATATCAATTAAGCGTTTGCTTGTTTTAATATTTTGTTGTAAACCGTATTCAGTTATTTCAAAAACTAATTGTCGTGCTACTTTGCTTTCACGCAATAACCTACGTTCTAGCCAAACGATAAAATGCTCATCGCAGATACTACGTGCGCTTAGATTTATACCAAAACTATGTTCATACATATTTTTCTGGTTAATTTCATTGATAGTCGTCTCGATAATAAGTTTATCAATTGCTGTCATCTTATCGAGTTTCTCAGCCATAGCGAGAAAAGACGACGTTGGCAACATATCGTCATTTGAATTCAGAAAGCGAGCTAAAATTTCCCCGTATACCCTACTATTACGACCACTTGGTTGAATTGGCTGTACTAGAAGAGTTATACGTCGGTTCTCTATAACACTATCTATTTCTTGTCGCCAATTTTGATTACCATAGTTGACACTATTTTTTTGCAATAGATCGGTGTCAGTTTGTGAATACCAAGAATTTGGAGCTTGGGTTTGCGCAATGCTAACACTAGTATCTACTAAGGCAAGTAACTCACCTAAAGGTTTAGATTTATCAAATGAAACTAAGCCGGTATAGGCAACTGACTCTAGCTCAGAAGAAAGTTGATAAGCATTAAATAAAGCGGTGAGCTCTGTTGTGAAGCTTTCAGCTTCTTTTAATTTTATATTAGGTAATATGCAGGCAAAATCAGAGCTGTTTAATCGAAACAATTTTCCATCAGGATAAGGTGAAAGTGCTCTTTTAAGAAGATTAGCAACCTGGGCGATATAACTATCGCCTTCCTTATACCCATGAATTTGGTTAATTGTTTGTAATTCAGAGCAACGTGTTATAGATAAAACGCCAAATTTAACAGGGCTATCTTGCCTTATTTGATTTTCATAAAACTGAACAAAACGACTGCGGTTATCAAGTTTTGTTAAATGGTCAACATAGGCTGCTTGTTCGAGATGAGAAACGCTTTCTAATTGCTGAGCCATTAAAGATTTAATGTCAGCGATACCTTGTTTTAACTCAGGTATTTCTAACATTTTACTGTCTGAATCAATATTCTTCACATCATCGACAGAGTTGTTGTTGATTAAAGCGAAATCATTTTTTATTTGTTGACTAATAATATCAAACATTACTTTATGGCGTTTGGTGCTCATTGCAACAGCAAAAACCACTAATACTAATGATAAAGTGGTAGCTATGATGATAAACACTAATACTAATGTTGATTCACTTTGAAAGTTAAGCTGATAATGAAGTGTGATCGGTAATGGGCTTAATGTTATTTGTTTTATCTTAGGAGCAACAAATGGAATCATGAAACCTGTATTGTTACTACTAAAATCAGATAATTTGTCACCTGCTAAATTGGAAATAATTAAACTATTGTAATTTGATATTTTTGTTAGTTGTGTTGAAAGGTTTTGGGCTGCTTGTTGTTCATTATTAGTAAACTCAAATTGTTGAGTAAACGCCGTAATCATTTGAGCATGTTGATCGGTTTTACTTTCAAGTAGAGAAGAGAGCATGATGATAGAAACAGCGCTGATAGATATAATGAAAATCAGCGCTAAGCCAATATTTCTTAATAATAATTGTGCAAAGGTATACATATTAAGTTAAATTACTCCAGAAAATAGCAGCAAATAAAAACCTGCTTAGTTAATATTAAATTACGATAAATGGCTTTGTAGCGCTATTATTTTATTTATACTAACTTATTGTTATACGTATGTTAATTTTTTCTGTAAATTTACCTGCATTTTTAACTATAATTGTTAATCAGGCTTGCGCTTATGCTCTCGCCCTTATATAATCTGACCTGTTAATTTTATTGTTAAAGCAAAATTAACAGGTATCAAGATGTCACTGAAGAATTATTTACTGTTATGAAAGAAAATAATTTCTATTCTTGTTACTGATGTTCTTTTTTACACTCGCTTGTTAAAATATGAACATGGGGGTCAGTGATATAGGCCCCTTTTATGGGGTTTTTTTGTTTTTAGTGCTTAAGTTATATTGGTAACGTTAGTATTAAAAACAAAAATACACAGCAAAAACATGCTGGGCTATATGCCCTTTTTTTGTACCTTAAATTTTATTTAAGTAGTACTTAAATAAAAAACAGGAGAAAAATATTGGCTAAATTTGAACAAAAACTAACTGACATGCTTCGTCCCGCCGTGGAAGAAACAGGTAAAGAATTACTGGGTGTTGAATTTATCAGTGCAGGTAATAATTCAGTTTTACGTTTGTTTATTGATCATGAAAATGGCATCGATGTTGATGATTGCGCAGAAGTAAGTCGTCAGGTTGGCGCTATTTTAGATGTCGAAGATCCAATAAGTAGTGAATACAATTTAGAAGTTTCTTCACCAGGCATTGATAAACCATTATTTGACATGGCGCATTTTAAATCAGTGATTGGTGAAACAGTAAACATTAAATTATCTATGCCATTAAATGGCCGCCGAAAGTTTAAAGGTACTTTAGTTGCGATAGAAGATGACACCTTGATACTTGATGTTGATGGTAGTGATTATGAGCTTGTTTTTAAAAATGTTGATAAAGCTAATCTTGTCGCACGTTTATAAGAACTAAATTAAATAAAGAATTTTAAGTTTAATAAAGTAGCTGTTTTTATAAATAGTTACTTAAAAAATTAGGGCTAAAAGAGCATGAGTAAAGAGATATTACTGGTTGTTGATGCGGTATCAAATGAAAAAGCATTACCTAGAGAAAGTATTTTTGAGGCGATGGAAACCGCTTTAGAAACAGCAACCAAAAAAAAATATGAGGGTGATATTGTTGTACGTGTTGCTATTGACCGTATTTCAGGTGAATTTGATACATTCCGCCGTTGGTTAATCGTTGAAGATAGCGATGAAGCGATGGAAAATCCTTATGCAGAAATTAGTTTAGCAGCTGCTCAGTATGAAGATCCTGAGTTAAAAGTTGGTGATTATGTTGAAGATCAAATTGAATCAGTAAAATTTGATCGCGTTACTACGCAAACAGCTAAACAAGTTATTGTGCAAAAAATCCGTGAAGCAGAACGCGCATTGATTGTAGAAGCTTACCAAGAACAAGTTGGTGAGCTCGTTACAGGTGTTGTTAAAAAATCTAGTCGTGAAAGTGTCATTTTAGATTTAGGAAATAATGCTGAAGCGATTATTTATCGTGACGACATGTTACCACGTGAAAGCTTCCGTCCAGGTGACAGAGTACGTGGTTTATTATATGAAATAAAACCAGAAGCACGCGGCGCACAGTTATTCGTTAGTCGTACCAAACCGGAAATGTTAATTGAACTTTTCCGTGTTGAAGTACCAGAGATTGGCGAAGAAATGCTTGAAATTAAGGGTGCTGCTCGAGATCCTGGTTCACGTGCTAAAATTGCTGTGAAAAGTAACGATAAACGTATTGACCCTGTTGGTGCTTGTGTTGGTATGCGTGGTTCACGTGTTCAGGCTGTCTCAAGTGAGTTAGGTGGCGAGCGTGTGGATATCGTCTTGTACGATGACAACGTTGCTCAATATGTTATTAACGCTATGTCACCAGCTGAAGTCGCTTCAATTATTGTTGATGAAGACAAAGGCACAATGGATATTGCTGTTGAAGAAAGCAACTTAGCGATGGCTATTGGTCGTAGTGGTCAAAATATTCGTTTAGCAAGCCAATTAACTGGTTGGGAGCTTAACGTAATGACTGTTGCTGACATGAAAGAGAAGCATCAGGCAGAAAACGATAAAGTACTCAATTTGTTTATTGAGAAACTTGATTTAGATGAAGACTTTGCCACATTACTATCTGATGAAGGTTTTACTTCATTAGAAGAAATAGCTTATGTGCCTGTAGCAGAAATGTTAGAGATAGATGGGTTAACTGAAGAGATTATTGAAGAGCTTCGTGAGCGTGCTAAAGAAGCACTAACAACACAAGCCTTAGCAAGTGAAGAAACGTTAGAAGGTGCAGAGCCAGCCGCTGACTTACTTGCTCTAGAAGGTTTAGAACGTCATTTAGCTTTTGTATTAGCAAGTAGAGGTATTTGTACACTCGAAGACTTAGCTGAACAAGGTATTGATGAAATTAGCGATATAGAAGAATTAACTGAAACCAAAGCGGGTGAGCTAATAATGGCTGCACGTAATATTTGTTGGTTTAACGAAGAATAAATAACACCGGGAGAATAGTGTAAATGGCAGATATAACTGTAGCAGAACTTGCCAAAGAAATTGGTACACCGGTGGAGCGTCTAGTAAGCCAGTTGGCTGATTCTGGCGTATCGAAATCGGAAAATGATGTGATTTCGCAAGATGAAAAAGAATCATTATTAGGTTACTTAAAAAAGCAACATGGTGATGAGTCTGAAGCAAAACCGAATAAATTAACGCTAAATCGTAAAACTAAGTCTACCTTGACTATGGGACACGGCAGTAAAGCTAAATCAGTTAATGTAGAAGTGCGTAAAAAACGTACCTATGTTAAACGTAGCGAAATTGAAGAACAAGAGTTAGCGGAAGCGGCGGCAAAAGAAGAAGCTGAAATTGCAGCAAAAGCGGAAGCTGAAGCTAAAGCAAAAGCTGAATTAGCGGCAAAAGAAGCTGAAAATGCTCGTGCAGTAGCGTTAGCAAAAGCAGAAGCTGAGGCTGAGCGTAAGGCTGCAGCGAAAGCTGAAGCGGCAGAAAAAGCTAAACAAGCAGCAGCTGAAAAGGCTAAAAACCCTGAGAAACCACCGGTTGCTAAAGTTGAAGAAACAGAAGAAGCTAAACAGCTTCGATTGATTCAAGAAAAAGAAGCTGCGGCTAAAATTGAAGCTGAAGCAAAAGAAGCTGCGGAAGCGGCTAGAAAGTTAGCAGAAGAAAATGAAGCTCGCTGGAAAGCACAGGAAGAAGAACGTAAAGCCAAAGAAAAAGAGGTTGTTCATGTAACTTCTTCTGTTTACGCTCAAGAAGCTGAAGATAAAGTTGATGCTGCTGATGAAGGCGCTGGTCGTCGTCGTAAGAAGAAAAAAGCGGCTCCAGATAGAAATGCTCGTGGTGCTCGTACAGGTAAAGGTCGTAAAGCAACATTATCTGCACCTCAAAGTTTGAAGCATGGTTTTACTAAACCAGTTGAAACTAAAGTACAAGATATACGTATTGGTGAAACTATTTCAGTTGCTGAATTAGCTAACAAAATGGCGAAAAAAGGTGCTGAAGTTGTTAAAGCCATGTTTAAAATGGGTGCGATGGCAACAATAAACCAAGTAATTGACCAAGAAACAGCAGCATTAGTTGCCGAAGAAATGGGTTTTGATGTTGTTCTTGTTAAAGAGAATGCGTTAGAAGAAGCTGTATTAGCCGATCGTGCGCATACAGGTGAAGAGATTACACGTGCGCCAGTAGTAACTATCATGGGGCATGTTGACCATGGTAAAACATCATTACTTGATCACATTCGTGAAGCGAAAGTAGCAGCAGGTGAAGCTGGTGGTATTACGCAACATATCGGTGCTTATCATGTAGAAACTGGTCATGGTATGATTACGTTCTTAGATACTCCGGGTCATGCTGCCTTTACTGCAATGCGTTCTCGTGGTGCTAAAGCAACTGATATCGTTATTATTGTTGTTGCTGCGGATGATGGTGTTATGCCGCAAACGATTGAAGCAATTCAACATGCGAAAGCTTCTGAAGCGCCAATTATTATTGCCGTTAACAAAATGGATAAAGAAGGTGCTGATCCAGATCGTGTTAAAAGTGAATTATCACAACATGATGTACTTTCTGAAGAGTGGGGCGGTGATGTTCAATTCTGTCATGTTTCAGCGAAAACAGGCTTAGGTATTGACGAACTTCTTGATGCGATATTATTGCAATCTGAAGTATTAGAACTTACAGCTGTTGTTGATAAAATGGCAAATGGTGTTGTAGTTGAATCTAAACTTGATAAAGGTCGCGGCCCAGTAGCGACAATACTTATTCAAGAAGGTACATTAAACCAAGGTGATATCGTTCTTTGTGGATTAGAATATGGCCGAGTTCGTGCTATGCGTGATGAAAATGGCCGCAGTATTCAATCAGCAGGTCCATCAATACCCGTAGAAATACTTGGTTTAAGTGGTGTACCACAATCTGGTGATGAAGCTACTGTTGTTAAAGATGAGAAAAAAGCGAGAGAAGTTGCTTTATATCGTCAAGGTAAATTCCGCGATGTGAAGTTAGCACGTCAACAGAAAGCGAAACTTGAAAATATGTTTGCCAGCATGGCTGAAGGTGAAATTTCTGAAGTTAATGTTGTTATTAAGTCTGACGTTCAAGGTTCACTTGAAGCAATCAGTGAATCATTAACTAAGTTATCAACTGACGAAGTAAAAGTTAAAATTATTGGTTCAGGTGTTGGTGCTATTACTGAAACAGATGCAACATTAGCAGCGGCGTCAAATGCGATTGTTGTTGGTTTTAATGTTCGTGCTGATGCTTCAGCTCGTAAAGTTATTGAAACAGAAAATATTGATTTACGTTATTACAGTGTTATCTATTCATTGATTGATGAAGTTAAGCAAGCCATGAGTGGTATGCTTGCTCCTGAATTCAAACAAGAAATCATTGGTCTTGCTCAGGTACGTGATGTATTTAAGTCTCCTAAAATTGGTGCTATTGCCGGTTGTATGGTTACTGAAGGTACAATTAAACGTAGTGCGCCAATTCGTGTATTACGTGAAAACGTAGTGATTTACGAAGGTGAACTTGAATCATTACGTCGCTTTAAAGACGATGTTCAAGAAGTTCGTAATGGTACTGAATGTGGTATCGGTGTTAAGAACTACAACGATGTACGCGTAGGCGATCAGATTGAAGTATTTGAAACTGTAGAAGTTAAGAGATCATTATAATTATATCTCTTTCCTTGTAGGGTCAATGACAGTAACGGAAACACTGATTAAGTCATATTAGTGTAGTGTTTCTGCTATATATTTGAAACTACTCGTTTTGAGCTCATAGTTAAATGCTTCACAACAATAATAAAAAGGGGCTGATGTCCCTTTTTTGTTTTAGTTAAAAGAGAAATGTTATGGCTAGAGAATATGCCCGTACTGACCGTGTTGGTCAGCAAATCCAAAAAGAAATTGCAGTAATATTAATGCGCGAAATTAAAGATCCGCGTTTGAGTATGACTACA
The DNA here is from genome assembly GCF_030547765.1 of Colwellia sp. 6_MG-2023. Taxonomy (NCBI): domain Bacteria; kingdom Pseudomonadati; phylum Pseudomonadota; class Gammaproteobacteria; order Alteromonadales; family Colwelliaceae; genus Colwellia; species Colwellia sp. 6_MG-2023. Next base: position 10,924 of record NZ_JAUOPP010000040.1, read on the forward strand.
GTATCTGCGGTTGAAGTCACACGCGATTTAGCGTACGCAAAAGTATTTGTTACTTTTTTTAATGATAATGCCGAAGATATTAAAACATCACTTGAAGTGTTGGCTGAAGCTGAAGGTTATATTCGTTCATTATTAGGTAAACGTTTGCGCGCACGTATTATGCCACATTTACGTTTTGTCTATGATAGCTCAATGAGCGAAGGTGTTCGTATGAGTGCCTTGGTTGATCAAGCGGTTGCTAGCGATAGTCATGGCACTGTTGCTAATGATAGCCAGGTTGATGACAACATAGATGATAGTGAAAAGAGTGACTAAAGCATGGCAAAGCGTAGAAAAGGACGCCCTATTAATGGCGTTTTACTATTAGATAAACCTTATGAAATGTCGTCTAATCATGCCTTACAGGCGGTTAAACGAATTTACTTCGCTCAAAAAGCAGGGCACACCGGAGCATTAGATCCACTTGCAACAGGTATGTTACCAATATGTTTGGGTGAAGGGACTAAGTTTTCTCAGTTTTTATTAGATACAGATAAAACTTACCAAGTAACAGCTAAGTTAGGTATTCGTACTACTACCAGTGACGCTGGTGGTGAAGTTGTGAGTGAAAAAGCAGTAAATGTTTCTGCTGAGCAGCTTAAGGAAGCGCTAGATACTTTTCGTGGTACAACGAAACAGGTACCTTCTATGTATTCTGCACTTAAGTATCAAGGTCAGCCTTTGTATAAATATGCACGTGAAGGTATTGAAGTGCCAAGAGAAGCTCGTGATATTACTGTTTTTAATCTTGAGTTATTACGTTTTGAGCATGATGAAGTTGAATTGAATATTCATGTATCAAAAGGGACTTATATTAGAACGATTGTTGATGATTTAGGTGAGTTATTAGGCTGTGGAGCACATGTTGCACACCTTAGACGTTCTGCTGTCGGTAATTATCCTATAGAAAAAATGGTTACTTTACCTGAACTTGAAGCATTACTTGAAAAAGCCATCGCTGATGAAATAACACCTTCACAAGTGCTCGATCCACTATTGCTACCTATGAACAGTGCTGTAGATGGTATGCATTGTGTTTATGTTGATGATATGTCAGCTAATTTCTTACGACATGGTAATCCTGTTCAAGCTTTTAATGCACCAAGTGATGGTACGGTACAAGTTTATATTGGTGATGATGAGAATGATGCTGATGCAGAGTTTATTGGAGTAGGTTTCATCGATGATGATGGCTTGTTAGCACCAAAGCGTATAGTCGTTATTTAAAAACATTTATGCTAGCCCAAAAGGTGCTAATTATAATGAATACCGCTAATTCTTTAGGGTAACCATTAATTAGCACACTTTACTGCTTGCAATTTATTGATTGGCTGCTAGAATACGCGCTCTTTTGTTACCTCGGCTGAATTAGTGTTTGGCTTAGGTAGTATTTTAACTCTTTATCTATAGGCTTTTCTTATAGGTAATAATGAGTTCCACACTAAGGATTTATTATGTCTTTAAATGCTACACAAAAAGCAGCTATTGTTGCTGAATATGCTCAACAAGAAGGTGATACAGGTTCACCAGAAGTACAAGTTGCTTTGTTAACTACACAAATCAACCACTTACAAGGTCACTTCAAAGAGCACATCCATGATCATCATTCACGTCGTGGTTTATTACGTATGGTTGCACAACGTCGTAAATTACTTGATTACTTAAAAGGCAAAAACGTTGAACGTTATACTGCTTTAATTGGTAAATTAGGTCTACGTCGTTAATAGTTAGTTTTATACTGATTATTTAAAAAGGAGCTTTTTAGCTCCTTTTTTGTATTTTAAATTCTAATAAATATTTTATATATCAACAGCTTAACTTCTATATCGCACTTACTTAGCTCATTCTCTTTAAGTACGCTATTAGGATGTAAACCTTTCTATTAGCTTCATTGTTTTTCATCAAGAAAATACCTTTTTAAAAATCAAACAAGATTAACCCACTATTCTTACTAGCAAATAGTGCTCAGGTCAGTATAATATGCCTGCTTGATTTGTTCGCTGTTTAAGTTTTATGATAAATTTGAATAGTAACTATCAAGAAAATAATCAATCAAACTGTATAATTTTTTGTTCAACTTGACCGCAATTTAGCGCCTAAGTGAATAAATAATTGTACAGATTGATTAAGATAATCAATGCGTTATGCTGCTTTATTGCTAAAGTAAAACGTACAAAAAAATTAAGGAAACATAGTAAATGTTCAATCCAGTAACTAAAAAATTTCAATTCGGTAAACATACAGTAACATTAGAAACAGGTAACATCGCTCGTCAAGCATCAGCTGCTGTTATGGCTAGCATGGATGATACGTGTGTTCTTGTATCTGTTGTTGCAAAAAAAGAAGCTAAAGCAGGCCAAGATTTTTTCCCTTTAACAGTAAATTATCAAGAACGTACTTATGCTGCAGGTAAAATCCCTGGTAGTTTCTTCAAACGTGAAGGTCGCCCTTCAGAAGAAGAAACATTAATAGCACGTTTAATTGACCGTCCTATTCGTCCATTATTTCCTGAAGGTTTTACTAACGAAGTACAAGTCATAATTACTGTTGTTTCAGTTAACCCAGAAATAGCTCCTGATATTATTTCATTAATTGGTACTTCTGCAGCCTTAGCTATTGCAGGCGTTCCATTTAGTGGTCCTGTTGGTGCGGCACGTGTTGGTTATACTGATGGTCAATACATTCTTAACCCATTACAGTCTGAATTACCTACAAGTCAATTAGACTTAGTTGTTTCAGGTACAGACTCAGCGGTATTAATGGTTGAATCTGAAGCTGACGTATTATCAGAAGAAGTAATGCTTGGTGCTGTTGTTTATGGCCATGAGCAAATGCAAGTAGCAATTTCTGCTATTAAAGAATTTAAAACAGAAGTAAACACTCCTTCATGGGAATGGGTAGCTCCTGTTAAAAATGCTGAGTTAGTTGCAAAAATTGCTGAGTTAAGTGAAGCGCAACTTAATGAAGCATACCAAATAACAGAAAAAGCAGTTCGTTATGAAAAAATAGCTGAAATACGCAATGATGTCGTTGAACAATTACTCGCTGCTGATGAAGAGCTTGATGTACAAGAAGCTAAAGATTTATTCCATGATTTAGAAAAAACTGTAGTACGTGGTCGCATTACTGATGGCAACCCTCGTATTGATGGTCGTGATCCTGAATCTATTCGTGCTTTAGATGTAATGACTGGCGTATTACCACGTACTCATGGCTCTGCTGTATTTACTCGTGGTGAAACTCAAGCTTTAGTTACTGCTACCTTAGGTACTCAACGTGATGCACAACGTATTGATAGTATTTTAGGTGAAAAGACTGATGCATTTATGCTTCATTATAACTTCCCTCCATACTGTGTTGGTGAAACTGGTTTTGTTGGTTCACCTAAGCGTCGTGAAATTGGCCATGGTCGTTTAGCAAAACGTGGCATGTTAGCGGTAATGCCTACTATTGAAGAATTCCCGTACGCTGTACGTGTTGTTTCTGAAATTACAGAGTCTAACGGTTCATCTTCAATGGCTTCTGTTTGTGGTACTTCACTTGCGCTTATGGATGCTGGTGTACCAATTAAAGCTTCTGTTGCCGGTATTGCAATGGGTCTAGTTAAAGAAGGCGAAAAATTTGTTGTTCTTTCTGATATTTTAGGTGATGAAGATCACTTAGGTGATATGGACTTTAAAGTTGCTGGTACTACAGGCGGTATTACTGCTTTACAAATGGATATCAAAATTGAAGGTATCACGCAAGAAATTATGCAAATTGCATTAAATCAAGCAAAAGCGGCACGTACTCATATTTTAGCAGTAATGGATGAAGCAATTGCTGGACACAGAAATGAAATTTCTGAATTTGCACCACGTATTCATACAATTAAAGTAAGCCAAGATAAAATTCGTGACATTATCGGTAAAGGTGGCGCAACTATTCGTCAACTTACAGAAGAAACAGGCACTACAATCGAAATTGATGATGATGGTACTGTGAAAATTGCTGCTACTTCTGGTGAGCAAGCAGATGATGCTATTAACCGCATTAAAGCGTTAACTGCTGAAATCGAAGTAGGTACACTGTATACGGGTAAAGTTGTACGAATCGTTGATTTTGGTGCGTTTGTTAATGTTTTACCAGGTAAAGATGGTTTAGTACATATTTCACAAATCTCAGAAGAGCGTGTTAGTAACGTAAGTGATGTATTATCTGAAGGTCAAGAAGTGAAAGTTAAAGTACTAGAAGTTGATCGTCAAGGTCGCGTACGTTTAAGTATTAAAGAAGCAATGGAAAAACCAGCAGAAGAAACTCCTGCTGCTGAGTAATTCTATTTATTAACTTAGACTATTTCACTTACAATTTAGTCTATTAAAAAGGAGCCTTTTGGCTCCTTTTTTGTTTCTAAATCAAGTACAATCATAATCACGCGATAATTTAATTTCTATTTCTAAGGCAAATTAGTGAATTTATCCTTTACTGAATTCAAGTCCAAACTATTAATATTGGCTATTGTTAGTTGCATGGTATTACTTACCCAAGGGTGTTCATCATTAGGTAACGCTAATAATTCCCTGAACTCCTCTTCGATAAATCAATTGGTAATTGCAGAGCCTTTGGCCATCAATTTTAAAAGTGAAATTGCTATTGCTCGTTTATCTGAGGTGCTTAACCGTGTAAAAATTACAGATGAACAAAAAGCACAAATTCATTATGATCGCGGTGTATTATTCGATAGTGTAGGTTTGCGCTCTTTAGCACGATTAGATTTTTCTCAGGCTTTACAACTAAAGCCTAACTTGATCGACGCTTATAACTTTTTGGGCATACACTTCACTCAGTTAAGAGAGTTTTCTCAAGCCTATGAACAGTTTGATTCTGTGTTAGAGCTGGCACCTGAACATGAATATGCACATTTAAACCGTGGTATTGCGCTTTATTATGGTGGTAGACCTAGTTTAGCTGCGCAAGACTTTACTGATTTTCATTATCAACAAAATGATGACCCTTACCGGTTGTTGTGGTTATATTTAGCTGAGCATAATGTAGATCCTGTATCAGCAAAATCAATGTTAAGAGAAAGATCAAGCTTAGTTGATGATAGAACATGGGCTAAACAAGTCATTCACTTATATTTAGGTGACATTAGTCAAGCGCAGTTCGTGAGTGAATTAACAAGGAATATTCAATCAAATAAAGCGTTAACTGATAGGTTATGTGAAGCTTACTTTTACTTGGGGAAATATAATCAAATTATGGGCTTTGATGGTGCTGCCGCTAACTTTTTTAAACTATCGTTAAGCACTAATGTTTATGAGTTTGTTGAGCACCGTTATGCCAAGCTTGAATTAGACTTGATGCGCTCTGCAAATACAACAGCAGTAGAAGAAGATGAATTGTAAAATGCTCTGAATGTAGACAATCTAATAAATTGAATTGATAAATGATAATCAAAAAAATTATGATGGGCTTGTTGATAATGCTGCTAAGTGGCTTATCGACTAGCTCATTTTTTTTAAATGATTATTTGACCAAAATTATTATTAAAAATGAACATACTGAGTCTCAATTAAATTTTGCTATTGCACATAATAATTTTTCAGCACTAAATTTTATGTGGAAAAATGCAATATTGCATAGTGAACAATGGCTTTATTATGGAAAAGAGGTAGCTAAAACCCAAGGTGAGGCGGCTTATCAGCTTGCCGTTTATTATCAAACCAAACCAGATCCTGAGCCTAAAAAAATGATATTTTGGTATGAAAATGCCATTAGACTTCAATATTCCAAGGCCTCAATAGCATTAGCGCAATACTATTTTCAACGCGATAAATTAGCGATGGCAACGCAAATCATTACGTTAGTACCTATTGAGGAGCTAACCAACTTGAAGGTAAGTGCGATTGTTTTGAAAATTAATATCGCGATTAACTTAGGGAATGTAGCTATTGTTAATAAGTTAATTGAGCAGTATATGGCGCTGTTACAAAAAACTGAAGCGGGACAGCTATTACTGGCTGATATTTATCGATATCAAGTATTATTTAGCGTTTCGCCAACTAGCCATGTAAAAATATTATCTCCCAGTTGCGATAATAGTATTCAATTGTTTGCGACTAATTTAAAACACTTAAAACGGCTTGAAAAAATCATTACCACTTTTAAAGAGCAAAGCTTAAGTCATGCTGTTTGTTTTACACCAATTCGTTATATACCAATAAATGAACTTGATTGTAATAATAATTCTAAAAGGGCTATTACTTGTAACGAAATACAATGGGAGTTAACTGCTAAAACTGTTAATACGCGTTATGTGGGGTTAATGCTACCAAAAGGTGGAGCTAATGTTCATTTGGGCATGCTATATTTTGATGCACAAGATAGTGTCGACGTATTTGCGCATGAAATAAGTCATTTATTGGGGTTTGTTGACGAATACGCTTTGACACCTAAACATAGTATATGTCAGCAACCACAACAAGAGATATTTTCACAAAATATTTCCGTCTTAAAGAATCGTTATCTAGGGGATCGAAAGGCGGTTCGCGTTAAGGTATTAAAGCAGTTAGCATGGGGGGAATACATTAATGATAACACACCTATTTTACAAGAGGTTGTAGGAGTAACTGGCGAGGAGCTTTGGCAGCTTGGAACCCCAAAAGAATTCTCTCATCAAATCGGCGTATTTCATGCTAAAACATGCGATAACTCATTAGCGAGCTATAATAACTTTAGCGCATTTAAGAGCGTTTCTCAGCGAACTAAATTACAATACTTTGCACTAAACTTCCCTGAAATTTATCGAAAACTCTTACAAGAAAAATTAATGGAATATAGAATGCCTAGCTTTCATTATAATATTGCATTAGCTTATTTTAACCAATCAGCAACAAATAATAAGTTTATTGAACAAGCTCATTATTGGATGGAAAAGGCAAAAATTTGGAGTGATAATGTTGAGAAAAAAGGTGGATTTTAAGATAGACCGACTATTTACTTAGTTTTTAGGCTATTACTTAAGCGGAGTTACTATCGGCTTTATAGATAATTTTGTTATATTATTTTCAACTGTAGTACTGTCGAGAGTATCACTGTGTTTAGAGGGAACCACCTCCATATTTTTTTTTATTGTTGCAGTAGGCCACATAGTATAATTTTGTATATTGCTAGCGGATGAAGCCGTATTGAACAAGACATCGTTTAGATTTTTTTTTATTGGTTTTTTCTTCATCCTTAAAAACCACGAATATATCGTCATACATTTCTCCGTACAGCCCTATCAATATGCCGGCATTATATATTACTAATGCATAAATAGCCTGTGAAAATTAACTTTTGTCGTCGATAAGATAAGGTATAATCATGACAAAATTATTATCTGATTGCTTTTAGAGGCAGAAACCTAGCAATGAAAAATTTTGAGCCCGAGCAGTTTCGCCAACACTTTCCTCTTATTTATACGAATAAACACATAAACTCGGAAGGTGAATCACACCCATCAATTATTTATTTTGATAATGGCGCAACAACGCAAAAACCTAATACAGTGATTGAGTGTCTTCCTGCTTTTTATCAAAATATAAATGCTAATGTACATCGTGCCTCACATAAGTTGAGTGCGAAGGCAACTCTGGCGTTTGAACAAGCGAGAGAAACGGTTAAGACCTTTATTAATGCCAAAAGTAATAAAGAAGTTATTTGGACAAAAGGTACAACTGAAAGTATTAACTTACTAGCATCGAGTTTAGGCAGAAAAGTACTTGGTTTAGGTGATGAAATAATTTTAGCCGTGAGTGAACATCACGCGAATATTGTACCTTGGCAAATAATTGCTGAACAAACAGGCGCATCAATAAAGGTTTTATCGCTTGATGCTGCAGGTAGGGTAGATCTTAATAAATTTGATAAATTGTTAACGAAACAAACGAAAATTGTTTGTTGTGCACATGTTTCTAACGTTATTGGTAAAATAAACCCAATAGCGGATATGATAACAAAAGCAAAAACTGTTGGTGCTATTACGGTTATAGATGGAGCACAAGCCATTGCTCATTTTCCCATTGATGTACAAGAATTAAATTGTGATTTTTATGTTTTTTCTGCGCATAAAATGTATGGTCCTACAGGTGTGGGAGTACTTTATGGTAAAGAAGCTTTGCTAGAGATGATGCCACCCTATCAGTCAGGCGGTGAAATGATCAAAAGCGTGAGTTTAGATAAACCAACTACTTTTAATTCACTGCCATTTAAGTTTGAAGCGGGGACGCCAAATATCGCCGGTGTTGTGGCTTTTGCAGAAGCTATTCATTTTATTAATCAATTCAATCATGATGACATCACTAAATATGAACAGCAATTAGCTCAGTATTGCTATCAAGCATTAAAACAAGTGCCCAGCGTTAAGTTCATTGTTGAAAATGCTCCTGATATTCCTGTTATCGCTTTTACGGTTGAAGGACAGCATAACCATGACATAGCCACAAGTCTTGACAGTTATGGTGTTGCTATTCGTAGTGGACATCACTGTGCAATGCCATTAATGGAATATTTACATGTTTCAGGTTGTTTACGGGTATCGCTGGCCGCGTATAATACTTTTGATGAAATAGATTACTTTATTAAGACATTAATTAAAGTGATCTATCAAGAAAAACAAAACGTTTTAGTTGAAGAATATCAGAAAAAACCTTTGATTCAGCATACTCAAAGTACTGAAATAAAAAATAAATTTTCAACAATAAAAAGCTGGGATTCTCGCCATCGTGAAATTATGTTGCTAGGAAAAACACTACAACGTATGGATAAAAGCTTGAGAAATGAGCAAAGTTTAATTAGTGGTTGTGAAAGCTTAGCTTGGCTTATTGCTAATAAAAATTCACAAGGTTTATTCAGTTTTCAAGCCGATAGTGACGCTAAAATAATTCGAGGTTTATTAGTTATTGTACTTTCCGCTTTTAACGATAAATCAGCATTAGAAATAAAAACTTTTGATATTGAAGAATTCTTTGAAAGTCTAGGTTTGCTACAGCATTTAAGTCCCTCTCGGGGGAATGGTGTATTAGCCATAGTAGATAAAATAAAAACACTTACTCAGTAGTTACTGTTTTAATTGTTCTGTCTTAGTAACTACTGAAAAGTTGTGTTTAAACGTGTTATTTACCACCATTTTTAATGATTTCGCGTGCCATTTCGTCTGCAATTAAACCTGTAGGTTTATTTTGCTTGTCGGCTTTATTAAAAACATCAAGTAAGGTGGAATAAATTTCCTCTACCTTTTTAGTGGCTCTTTCAATACTATAGTTTTCTTCAAAGGAAACATTGATTATGCCGCCGGCATTTATAACATAATCAGGTGCATATAAAATACCGTGATCAACTAATGCTTGATCATGGCGTGGTTCAGCAAGTTGGTTGTTAGCACAACCGGCGATTATTTTGGCTTTTATACGTTTAATGGTGTCATCATTAATGCTAGCACCCAGTGCACATGGCGCATAAACATCAACATCTTGGTCATATATTTCAGTTAAACTCACTACCGTGGCATCAAGCTCACTGGCGGCTTTATTTAATGCATCTTGATTGATATCAGTGACAATAAGTTTTGCACCTGCTTGATGTAAATGCTCACATAAACCATATCCAACACTTCCTAAGCCCTGTACAGCAACTTTAAGCCCATTTAAATCGTCACGGTTAAACTTATGTTTAACACAAGCTTTAATACCTAAAAACGTGCCTAAGGCGGTAAAAGGAGAAGGATTACCACTTTTTCCTTCGGTCCCTGTTACAAAAGGTGTCACTGTATTGGTCATAGCAATATCTTTTGTCGTTATATTGACATCTTCGGCACTTAAGTAACGGCCGTTTAATCTATTTAATGCTTCACCAAAAGCTTTAAAAAGTGCTTCTGACTTTAATGACTTAGCATCCCCAATAATAACGGATTTACCACCACCCATCTTTAAGCCTGCCATGGCATTTTTGTACGTCATACCTTTAGATAAGCGTAAAACATCCACGAGTGCTTCTTCATCATTAGCATAATCCCACATTCTACAGCCACCGATTGCAGGGCCAAGATTAGTATTGTGAATAGCAATTATGGCCTTAAGCCCTGAATTATCATCACTGCAAAAAACAACTTGTTCATGGTTATCAAAATCAGCTAGATCAAAAAAAGCCATTTACCTATTTCCTTGTATTTATGAAAGAATATTTAACTGTTCGAACTCTATCACTTCATAATTATAGGCACTAGATAAGGTAAGCTGATTCTCTGGGAGGTAAGTAAGGTAAAGTGTTCAGATATTGATACAGAAATTTAACCAAAACTATTGTTGATGAGGCCATGTTCTAGTTTGTTGTAGAGTTTTGTAGAGTTTTGTAGAGTTTTGTAGAGTTTTGTAGAGTTTTGTAGAGTTTTGTAGAGTTTTGTAGAGTTTTTCTTTTGAAAATATTTGAAATGGTACGGGTCAAGAGACTTGAACTCTCACATCTTGCGATACTGGAACCTAAATCCAGCGCGTCTACCAATTCCGCCAAACCCGCATTATATCCAAGGTTTAAAGAGACTTGAACTCTCACATCATGCGATACTGGAACCTACTTTCTCTAAAGATAAGCAGCGCGTCTACCAATTCCGCCAAACCCGCGTCACATGTAAGCTTTTTTAGAGGCTTAAACTCTTAATAAAAATGGCAAGGATAAGAGGGTTTTAACCGCTGACATCGATGCGGAGCAAAATCGTTTTGACAATCTACTCTTTAACACTTTTAAATAAAAATGGCAGGGATAAGAGGATTTGAACCTCTGAATGACGGGATCAAAACCCGCTGCCTTACCGCTTGGCTATATCCC
>NZ_JAUOPP010000041.1:0-19112 GCF_030547765.1 Colwellia sp. 6_MG-2023
TCGTCTGAGCTTATATTAGATCATAAAACTGTTGAAATTGATATTTTATTAGATCATAAAAATATCGGAATTGGTATTAAATAGATACCTTGAATTTGGCAATTTTTTCTACGTATAAGATTGTTCACTTAATTAATAAAACGGGTATAACTCTTATCATAAGCTGGCTTCAATGTCTTAAAGGCAAATGAAATGCCAATATAATGGATTACTATATGCCGCTATTAATTGTCTTATCGTCACATTCTAATGACATGGAATATTACCTTGTTGATTTTGACAAAATATACCTTATATATGGACGTAGTGAGACGCAACTTAGAGCTGTAAACTTGTAAATATAGATGTAGCCAAAGATACTTTTTGAAGAATGCCTAATATTTTTTATTTGATTTATACGCTTTTATATAAGTGATATAACAAAATAAAATAAAATAAAATATTATGGTGGCACAATATTTGATAAAGTAGAGCTATAGTGTTCCTCAGAAAATTAGCAATACAACTTAGTCATGAATGACTCAAACAAAGTCAAGTTGTGTAACATCTAAATAATCTAGTGTCTTACTTTTATCTTTGCATAGATTCATTTTTGATGGATATGTATTTTACCCATTTATCAATTTGATTGTTAAGACCAATACTGTAGCAATGTCATTAATTGGCTCAGTAAAGCTGTTCTTAGATGTAATATTTAATAATTTTTACAATAAATCATAGCTATTTAATGGCTACTAATGAGAGTAAATATGTTTTTAATCGACCAAATAATATTGTTATCAGCAGTTCTTATTTTACTTGGTATTATTTCGAGTAAGTTATCTGCTCGCTTAGGCTTACCTGTACTTGTACTATTTTTAATAGTCGGCATGCTAGCAGGTGAAGATGGCCCTGGAGGAATTTTCTTTGATAACGCGGATGCTGCTCATTCCTTAGGCACCTTAGCCTTAGCTATTATATTGTTTGATGGTGGGTTACAAACACCTTTTAAAGCGGTTAAACGTGTCTGGAAGCCTGCCTCTGCATTAGCTACTTTTGGCGTATTAATTACTGGTATCGTTACAGGGCTAGCCGCGGCTTATATTTTAGAGATACCGTTACTTCAAGGTATGTTACTTGGTGCAATCGTTGGTTCAACGGATGCAGCTGCTGTATTTTCATTACTGAGAAACGCAGGTATTCACCTGAATAAAAAGTTAAAAGCAACATTAGAAATTGAGAGTGCTTCAAACGATCCTATGGCAATATTTTTAACTGTTGGATTGTTAGAAGTACTTGTTAATGGCATGAAGCCAGGTACAGATTTATTCTTGATGTTTATATCTCAAATGGGGCTAGGCGCTGTTGTAGGACTGACTGTTGGTTGGCTTTCTGTTAAATTGATTAATCGTATTCAGTTAGTTTCAGCTGGTTTGTATCCAGTATTAGTCGCTGCTTGTGGTATGTTATCTTTTGGTATTACAGCTAATATTGGTGGTAGTGGATTTTTAGCTGTATTTATTACCGGTGTTGTTATCGGCAATAGTCGTTTTGTTTTCCAACGTAGTACTTTTCTCTTCCATGATGGTTTAGCCTGGCTAAGTCAAATAACCATGTTTGTTGTTTTAGGCTTATTAATAACGCCAACGTCTTTGTTAGATGTATGGTTTGAAGGTTTACTGATAGCCTTCGTCTTAATATTTGTTGCTAGGCCACTTGCTGTTATTCCTACGCTAGCATTATTTGGCTTTAATATGCGGGAAATTACGCTGGTTTCATGGGTTGGATTACGAGGCTCTGTACCGATAATATTAGCAATATTTCCTTTGATTTTTGGCTTGCCTGGTGCATCGCTTATTTTCAATGTGGTCTTTTTTGTTGTGCTTATTTCAGCGACCTTACAAGGCTCAAGTTTAGCTTGGATGGCGAAGAAGCTAAAATTAACCTTACCACCACCAGTAACTCCTGCAGCAACACTAGAGATTACTGCGCTTGGTGACGTAGATGCAGATATTGTGGAATATACGTTAGGCTCCAATTCTCCAGCTATAGGCCGACGTATTTCTCATTTAGCCCTTCCTGAGCATGCCGTTATGGCGATGATCACTCGATCAGGTAAAGTTATTGCACCACGAGGGTCAACACTTCTACAATCTGAAGATCAAATATTTATCGTATTAAAGCCAAGCATACGTGCATTTGTTGATTATGTTTTTTCAGGAAAACTTGATACTGAGAGTGAAGAATTACCGAATAGAGAATTAAAAGTTAAAGGGAATACTTGTGTTGACCATATAGGAAACTCTTACGGTATTGAAATTATGGGGGAAGGGCAAGCGACATTAGAACAACTAATTAAGTCAACCCTTGATACGGCACCCTTCATAGATGCTGTGGCACAATTAGAAAATATTCATTTATATGTTAGAGAAATGGTTGACCAGCGTATTATTACGGTGGGGATTGTAGTAAATGATAAGTAGTATTATAGGTTTAAGATGGTAAGTTTAGCTGCAGAAATTGAAAATTACTAAGATTGATTTAAGAGATATGAGCTATTTGTTACCCTTATAATTAGATATTTTAATGTTATTTTTTAACGTAAAGCCTAATTTTATATAGGACAGCTATCGATTATCTTGTAAATATCCCTTGAGTAAACTGATTGACTGAGTATAATAGCGCCTCACTTCTCGAGTATCTCTTAATTCCCAAAAAACTAAGATTCATCCGATAAGTGTAACTATTGCTTTAGTAGACGTTTAAATACTAAATGCATTGTAGGGGTGTAGTTCCAATTGGTAGAACAGCGGTCTCCAAAACCGATGGTTGGGAGTTCGAGTCTCTCCACCCCTGCCATATTGATAAAGGCTTCGCGTAAATCGCGTTTCTAAACAGTTTCACATTTGATGACAATTACGGATAGAAATATGAATGCAAGTACAGAAGAACAACCAAGTAACTCATTAGACGGTTTAAAATGGGGCATTATTGTCTTATTATTAATTGCCGCTATTGGTGGTAACTATTATTATGGTCAAGAATCAGTATTACTACGTGCTGTAGGAGTTGTAGTTGCTGTGGGTGTTGCAGGTTTAATTGCTATGCAAACATTAAAGGGTCGTACTGCTGTTGCATTTGCTAAAGAATCACGAACTGAAGTTCGTAAAGTCGTTTGGCCAACACGCCAAGAAGCTATCCAAACAACAGGTATTGTTTTAGTGGTTACATTATTAATGTCATTACTACTTTGGGGTTTAGATTCTGTTCTTTTCTGGGCGGTCGGCTTAATTACAGGTATGAAGGTATTATAATGTCTGAAGGTTTTATTGAAAATTCTGTTGATGGTAGCGAAGGCGAAGAGACAGAAGAAAAAGTTGTTAATCAAAATCCAAAGTTAAGATGGTATGTTGTACAGGCTTTCTCTGGTTATGAAGGTCGTGTTCAAAAAACATTAGTAGAGCATGTTGAAATCAATGGTCTACAAGAAAAGTTTGGTGAGATTCTAGTACCTACAGAAGAAGTAGTGGAAATGAGAGCTGGCCAAAAGCGTAAGAGTTCTCGTAAATTCTTTCCTGGTTACGTACTTGTTCACATGGAGCTTGATGACGAATCATGGCATTTAGTTAAAAGTGTTCCACGCGTATTAGGTTTTATTGGTGGTACTAAAGAAAGACCTGCACCGATAACTCAAAAAGAAGCGGATCGCATATTACAGCGTTTAGTTGATACTGATAAGCCTAAGCCTAAAACATTGTTTGAACCAGGCGAAGTTATTCGTGTTATTGACGGACCATTTGCAGACTTTAATGGTGTTGTTGAAGAACTTGATTATGAGAAGAATAGAATTAAAGTATCTGTACTTATTTTCGGTCGTTCAACACCGGTTGATCTTGAATTTGGTCAGGTAGAAAAAGGAAGCTAAGCTTCTTTATACATAATTATGAATAAAAAAACCAAAGCTCTGTCTTTGGTTTTTTGTTTTTATTAATTAGTCTTCGTCGAAAAGTACTTGAAACTTAGTGATTGATTAATATATAATCCGCTGCCGCGTTTTTTTAGCGCGGCCTAAATCAGCCTTTTTGAATAAATTAGGTTAAAATACGATTTAGTAAACAGGGAAGCGAAAACTGTTCGCAGTAATTTGCGTTAACTACCCACAATAAAGGTATTTTAAAATGGCTAAAAAAGTCCAAGCTTTAATCAAGCTACAAGTAGCTGCTGGTGCAGCTAACCCGTCACCACCGGTTGGTCCTGCATTAGGTCAACATGGTGTTAACATCATGGAATTCTGTAAAGCGTTTAACGCAAAAACAGATTCTTTAGAGAAAAATGCTCCGGTTCCAGTAGTAATTACTGTATATAATGACCGTTCATTTACTTTTGAAACTAAAACTCCACCTGCTGCTTATTTACTTCTAAAAGCTGCTGGTGTGAAAAGCGGCTCTGGTCGTCCTAACACAGAAAAAGTTGGTACTGTTACTACAGCACAACTTGAAGAAATCGTTAAGACAAAAGAACCTGATTTAACTGCTGGTTCATTAGAAGCTGCAGTGCGTACCATTGCGGGCTCTGCTCGTTCAATGGGTTTAGTGGTAGAGGACTAATCAATGGCTAAATTATCAAAACGCGCTCGTCTTATCCGTGAAAAAGTAGACGTAACAAAAGAATATGATATCACTGAAGCAGTTGCTTTATTAAAAGAATTTGCTACAGCAAAATTCCGCGAAAGCGTAGATGTTGCTGTAAACCTTGGTATTGATGCTCGTAAATCAGATCAAAACGTTCGTGGTGCTGCAGTATTACCAAATGGTACGGGCCGTGATGTACGTGTTGCTGTATTTACACAAGGTGCAAATGCAGAAAAAGCTAAAGAAGCTGGTGCTGACGTAGTTGGTATGGAAGATTTAGCTGAGCTAGTTAAAAAAGGCGAAATGAACTTTGATGTTGTAATCGCTTCTCCAGACGCTATGCGTGTTGTTGGTCAACTAGGTCAAATCTTAGGCCCACGTGGTTTAATGCCTAACCCTAAAGTTGGTACTGTAACTCCTGATGTAGCTGGCGCTGTTAAAAACGCTAAGTCTGGTCAAGTTCGTTACCGCAACGACAAGAACGGTATCATCCATACTACTATTGGTAAGGCTGATTTCGAACCTGCACAGTTACAAGAAAACCTAGAGTTTTTGTTAGATGCACTTAAAAAAGCAAAACCAGCAAATGCTAAAGGTCAATATCTTAAAAAAGTTTCTCTTTCAACTACTATGGGTGCCGGCGTAGCCGTTAACCAAGCTAGTTTATCGCAAGCTTAATATTGATAAAGTAGAGCTTTTTGATTGAAGCTTTACAAAGGCGAAATTATAATCTATAATTTCGCCCCTTAAATTTTGGTAGGAGTTATATTGCTGTATTTTAGATGAAAATCTTTTAAATTCAATGATATAACCCCCGTCCAAGACCGTAGGAGTTTTTATTGAATAGGTTTTCCTTCTGGAATTCCGATGAAGATTAAAACTTAATATTTCCTACGTAGATGGTGATTACCCAGATATTTTTTCCTTAAATTCTGGTCCTCGCCGTAATGGCCTAGTATACAATTATGTATTCTAGGGATTGTAAATACCGGCATAAACCCCGGTGAACCAGGAGTTAAAGCCAATGGCTATCAATCTTGATGACAAAAAAGCAATTGTTGCTGAAGTTCAAGAAGCTGCCGCTGGCGCTCAATCAGTTGTTATTGCGGATGCCCGCGGTGTAACAGTTGAAGCAATTACAGTGCTACGTAAGCAAGCACGTGAGAATGGCGTATGGATGAAAGTTGTCCGTAACACATTAGCACGTCGTGCAGTAGCTGGTACTGAATTTGAATGTGTTGATGACACATTTAAAGGACCTACATTAATTGCATTTTCAAACGAACATCCAGGTGCTGCTGCACGTTTATTCACTGATTTCGCTAAAACTAACGAAAAATTTGAATTAAAAGCAGCTGCATTTGAAGGTAATGTTGTAGACGTAAATATGTTAGCTAAGCTACCTACTTACGACGAAGCTATTGCCCGTTTAATGAGCGCTATGAAAGAAGCATCTGCAGGCAAATTAGTCCGCACGATTGCTGCAGTTCGCGATCAGAAAGAACAAGAAGCTGCATAGGTTATTTAAGTTTATTGCTTAAAACCAAGCTTTTTGTATTTATAGTTATTTCAAACAGTATTTTTTATAAAAAAATCTGTTTAATTAAAATTAGGAAATTATAGTATGTCTATTTCAAAAGACGATATCTTAAACGCAGTTGCTGAAATGTCAGTAATGGACGTTGTTGCATTAATCGAAGCAATGGAAGAAAAATTCGGCGTATCAGCTGCTGCAGCTGTTGCTGTTGCTGGCGGTGACGCTGGTGGTTCTGCTGAAGAACAAAGTGAATTTGACGTTGTTTTAACTGGCTTCGGTGAGAAGAAAGTTGCAGTAATCAAAGCAGTTCGTGGCGCTACAGGTTTAGGCCTTAAAGAAGCTAAAGACTTAGTTGAAGCTCTTGGTACGCTTAAAGAAGGCGTAGATAAAGCTGAAGCAGAAGAGCTTAAGAAAACTCTTGAAGAAGCTGGTGCTTCTGTTGAGATCAAATAGTCTGTTAATAAACAGATTATTTGCCTGAAAAGGCATGGCTGGTGATTTAAACGTCACCGGCCTTTTTGCGCTTTTTATTGCTAGAAAAACATAATATGTTTTTTTAAGAAAACAGTGCATTATTAAGTGTTAGATGACTTTTGATCATCTAGTAATGTTTAGACGTAAACATTATCTAAATAACCTGTCTATGTAAGGAAAACTTACAAGGCAGATTTGGCCATAACCAGCAAGCTGAGGAACCCCATGGCTTACTCATACTTTGAGAAAAAGCGAATTAGAAAGGACTTTGGTAAAAGTGCACAAGTAATGGAATATCCATTTTTGTTGTCCATTCAACTCGATTCTTTCCGCAAGTTTATTGATATTGATACCACAGGTGAAACCGGTCTAGAGGCTGCTTTCCGTTCTATTTTCCCAATTAAAGCTTATTCAGGTAGCTCAGAATTACAATATGTAAGCTATCGTTTAGGTGAACCGTTATTTGATGTTAAAGAATGTCAAATACGTGGTGTAACTTATTCTGCACCGCTACGCGTTAAATTACGTTTAGTGGTTTACGATAAAGAAGCTCCGGCAGGTACTGTAAAAGATATCAAAGAACAAGAAGTGTACATGGGTGAAATCCCGTTGATGACAGATAACGGTACTTTTGTAATTAATGGTACTGAGCGTGTTATCGTTTCACAATTACACCGTTCTCCTGGTGTATTCTTTGATCACGATAAAGGTAAAACGCATTCATCGGGTAAAGTTTTATATAACGCACGCGTTATTCCTTACCGTGGTTCATGGTTAGATTTTGAATTTGATCCAAAAGATAATTTATTTGTTCGTATCGATAGACGTCGTAAATTACCAGCGTCAATCATGCTACGTGCATTAGAATATTCTACAGAAGAAATTTTAGATATTTTCTATGACACAACTAACTTTGTTATCAAAGGTGATAAGTTGGTCATGGATCTTATTCCTGATCGTCTTCGTGGTGAAACTGCTACATTCGACATTTCAATTAAGAAAGGTGAAGTATTAGTTGAATCAGGTCGTCGTATCACTGCACGACACATTCGTTCTTTAGAAAAAGCAAAAATTGATAAATTAGAAGTACCAGCTGAATATATTGTTGGTAAAGTTTTATCAAAAGCTTATATCGACAAGTCTACGGGTGAAGTTGTTGCTGAAGCAAATGCTGAATTAACGTTGGAGTTATTAGCAGAGCTTAGCCAAGCAGGTCATAAAACAATATCTACTTTATATATGAATGAATTCGATGTTGGTTCATATATGTCAGATACGTTACGTGTTGATAGCTCAACTAACCGCTTAGAAGCGTTAGTTGAAATTTACCGTATGATGCGCCCAGGCGAGCCACCGACAAAAGATGCAGCAGATACATTATTTAATAATTTATTCTTCGCTTCTGAACGTTATGACTTATCTACTGTAGGTCGTATGAAGTTTAATCGTCGTGTTGGTAATGCTGATGATATCGGTTCTGGTATTTTATCTAAAGAAGATATTGTTTCAGTAATGAAAACCTTAATCGACATTCGTGACGGTAAAGGTGAAGTTGATGATATCGATCATTTAGGTAACCGTCGTATTCGCTCTGTTGGTGAAATGGCTGAAAACCAATTCCGTGTAGGTTTAGTTCGTGTTGAGCGTGCTGTACGTGAACGTTTAAGTCTTGGTGACTTAGATGCAATCATGCCACAAGATTTAATCAACGCTAAACCAATTTCTGCGGCAGTGAAAGAGTTCTTTGGCTCTTCACAGTTGTCTCAGTTTATGGATCAAAACAACCCGTTATCAGAGGTAACGCATAAGCGTCGTATTTCTGCATTAGGCCCAGGTGGTTTAACGCGTGAACGTGCTGGTTTTGAAGTACGAGATGTACATCCAACGCATTACGGTCGTGTTTGTCCAATCGAAACGCCAGAGGGTCCAAACATTGGTTTGATCAACTCGCTTTCTTGTTACGCACGTACTAATGATTTTGGTTTCTTAGAAACTCCATACCGCAAAGTTATTGACGGTGTAGTGACTAATGATATTGATTATTTATCAGCAATTGAAGAGGGTAACTTTGTTATCGCTCAGGCAAACGCTGTAAATGACGCAGATAATAAGTTAACTGAAGACTTAGTTAACTGTCGTCATAAAAATGAATTTACATTAAAAGCACCTGCTGAAGTTCAGTATATGGATGTATCGCCACAACAAATTATTTCTGTTGCTGCGTCACTTATTCCATTCCTTGAACACGATGATGCTAACCGTGCTTTGATGGGATCGAACATGCAACGTCAAGCAGTACCAACACTTATCGTAGATAAGCCGTTAGTTGGTACTGGTATGGAAAAAGTTGTAGCAGTTGATTCTGGTGTTACAGCCGTAGCTAAACGTGGTGGTGTAGTCAGTTATGTTGATGCTTCACGTATTGTTGTTAAAGTTAATGAAAAAGAAATGCATGCTGGTGAAGCCGGTATTGATATTTATAACTTAACTAAATATACACGTTCTAACCAAAACACTTGTATCAACCAACGTCCAGTGTGTCGTATGGGTGAACCTGTTGTACGTGGTGATGTATTAGCTGATGGTCCTTCTACAGATATGGGTGAATTGGCTTTAGGTCAAAACATGCGTATCGCTTTCATGCCTTGGAATGGTTACAACTTTGAAGATTCAATGTTGTTATCTGAGCGTGTAGCAATTGAAGACAGATTTACTACTATTCATATTCAAGAACTAACGTGTATCGCTCGTGATACTAAATTAGGATCAGAAGAAATTACTGCTGATATTCCTAATGTTGGTGAGTCAGCGTTATCTAAATTAGATGAAGCTGGTGTTGTTTATATTGGTGCTGAAGTTAATGGCGGTGATATTTTAGTGGGTAAAGTTACTCCTAAAGGTGAAACGCAATTAACACCAGAAGAAAAACTTTTACGTGCAATTTTTGGTGAGAAAGCGGCTGATGTTAAAGACAGCTCTTTACGTGTACCAAATTCAGTAAAAGGTACTATCATTGATGTTCAAATATTTACGCGCGACGGTGTTGAAAAAGATGCTCGTGCAGTAGAAATTGAAGAAATGCAACTTAGAGAAGTTAAGAAAGATCTTGGCGATGAACTAAGCATTTTAGAAGATGGTATTTACGCACGTACTAAGAAATTATTATTGTCTGCAGGCTTAAGTGAATCAGATTTAACTTCAATGTCTCGTGATAAGTGGTTAACGCAAAACTTATCTAATGAAGAACAACAAGCTGAACTTGAACAAATTGCTGAGCAATACGACAACATTAAAGAAGATTTCGATAAGAAGTTTGAAGTTAAGCGTCGTAAGATCACGCAAGGTGATGATTTACAACCAGGCGTATTAAAAATAGTTAAAGTTTATTTAGCTGTTAAACGTCGTATTCAGCCAGGTGATAAAATGGCTGGTCGTCATGGTAACAAAGGTGTTATTTCAAACGTAGTACCTGTTGAAGATATGCCATACGATCAATACGGTGTGCCAGTAGATGTAGTGCTTAACCCATTAGGTGTTCCATCACGTATGAACATCGGTCAGATTTTAGAAACTCATTTAGGTATGGCGTGTCGCGGTATCGGTGAAAAAATCAATCGTATGTTAGAAGCACAACAAGAAATTCATAAACTACGTAACTTCCTTCAAGAAGTTTACAATGTCGGTGAATCTCGTCAAGAAGTTGATGTTGCTAGTTTCTCTGATGATGAAGTATTGCGTTTAGCCGGTAACTTGCGTGCAGGTTTACCGATTGCAACACCAGCATTTGATGGCGCTGCAGAAAAAGAAATTAAAGAGTTATTTAAACTTGCAGATATGCCTCAAAGTGGTCAGTTTACATTAACTGATGGCCGTACAGGTCGTGAGTTTGAACGTCCTGTAACTGTTGGCTACATGTATATGTTGAAACTAAACCATTTAGTTGATGACAAAATGCATGCGCGTTCAACTGGTTCATACTCATTAGTAACTCAGCAACCACTTGGTGGTAAAGCTCAGTTCGGTGGCCAGCGTTTTGGTGAGATGGAAGTATGGGCACTAGAAGCATATGGTGCAGCTTATACTCTACAAGAAATGCTAACGGTTAAGTCTGATGATGTTGCTGGTCGTACTAAGATGTATAAAAACTTAGTTGATGGTGATCATCGTATGGATCCGGGTATTCCTGAGTCATTCAATGTATTACTTAAAGAAATTCGTTCTTTAGGTATAAATATTGAACTAGACTTAGATTAGGCTCTAAGTAATAAGTAGCTGACCACAGGTTATTAACATAACCTGTGACGCAGTAAGGGGAGAAGGTAAAATATTTACCTTCTTCTAGAGATTTAACTCCGACAGGAGAATAGTGTGAAAGATTTACTTAAGTTTCTTAAGCAACAAAATCAAACAGAAGATTTTGATGGTATTCGCATCGGTCTAGCATCGCCGGACTTGGTACGTTCTTGGTCATTTGGTGAAGTTAAAAAGCCTGAAACCATTAACTATCGTACGTTTAAACCAGAACGTGATGGTTTATTTTGTGCGCGTATTTTTGGACCAGTAAAAGACTATGAATGTCTTTGTGGTAAATACAAGCGTTTAAAACATCGCGGTGTTATCTGTGAGAAATGTGGCGTTGAGGTTACCTTAACTAAAGTTCGTCGTGAACGTATGGGGCATATTGAATTAGCTAGCCCTGTTGCGCATATTTGGTTTTTAAAATCATTACCTTCGCGTATTGGTTTATTACTTGATATGACGTTACGTGATATTGAACGTGTGCTTTATTTCGAATCTTATGTTGTTACCGAACCAGGTATGACAACACTAGAAAAAAGCCAAATTTTAACGGAAGAAGAGTATCTTGATGCGTTAGAAGAACATGGTGATGAATTCGATGCCCTAATGGGTGCTGAAGCGGTATTAGCTTTACTACAACAAATTGATCTTGACGGTGAAGTAGCGCAGATGCGTGAAGAATTGCCAGAGATTGGTAGTGAGACTAAACGTAAGAAAATTACTAAGCGTTTAAAATTAATGGAAGCATTCGCTGCTTCAGGCAATAAGCCTGAGTGGATGATTATGAATGTTCTACCTATTTTACCGCCTGATTTACGTCCATTAGTACCACTAGATGGCGGTCGTTTCGCGACTTCAGATCTTAATGATCTTTACCGTCGTGTTATTAACCGTAACAATCGTTTAAAACGTCTTCTAGACTTAGTTGCTCCAGATATTATCGTACGTAACGAAAAACGTATGTTACAAGAATCTGTTGATGCACTTTTAGATAACGGTCGTCGTGGTCGTGCTATTACTGGTTCTAACAAACGTCCTCTTAAATCACTTGCCGATATGATTAAAGGTAAGCAAGGTCGTTTCCGTCAAAACTTACTTGGTAAGCGTGTAGATTACTCAGGTCGTTCTGTAATCACTGTTGGTCCAACATTGAAATTACATCAATGTGGTTTACCAAAGAAAATGGCATTGGAATTATTCAAACCATTTATCTACGGTGTATTAGAGCGTCGTGGTTTAGCGACAACTATCAAAGCAGCTAAGAAATTAGTTGAACGTGAAGGTGCTGAAGTTTGGGATGTACTTGATGAAGTAATCCGTGAACATCCAGTAATGCTTAACCGTGCACCAACATTGCATAGATTAGGTATCCAAGCGTTTGAACCAGTGCTAATTGAAGGTAAAGCAATTCATCTTCACCCATTAGTTTGTGCGGCATACAATGCCGATTTCGATGGTGACCAAATGGCGGTACATGTACCGTTGACAATCGAAGCACAAATGGAAGCACGTACGTTGATGATGTCAACTAACAACGTATTAGCGCCAGCAAATGGTGAGCCAATCATCGTTCCATCACAAGATGTTGTATTAGGTCTTTATTACCTAACACGTGATCGTGTGAATGGTTTAGGTGAAGGTATGGTATTTGTTGATACTAAAGAAGCTGAAAAAGCTTACCGTACCGGCGCAGCTGAGCTTCATGCACGTGTTAAAATTCGTATTACTGAGCATGTTAAAAATGCGAATGGCGAATTCGAAGAAAAAGTTAGTTTACGTGATACTACTGTAGGTCGTGCTATTTTATGGCAAGTTTGTCCTAAAGGTTTACCATATGACGTTATTGATCAACCGTTAGCTAAAAAAGCTATCTCAAAGTTGATTAACCATGCTTATCGTAACCTTGGTTTAAAAGATACTGTAATATTCGCTGACCATATTATGTATACAGGTTTCCATTATGCAATGATCGCTGGTGCTTCTGTTGGTATCGACGATATGGTTATTCCTGATGCTAAGTACACTATCATTGAAGATTCAGAAGCTGAAGTTGCTGAAATTCAAGCACAGTTTGACCAAGGTCTTGTTACTGCTGGTGAGAAATACAACAAAGTTATTGATATTTGGTCGTCTGCGAACGAAAAAGTATCTAAAGCGATGATGGATAACTTATCAAAAGAGCAAATCCTAAACCGTGATGGTGTAATGGAAGAGCAAGATTCATTTAACTCTATCTTTATGATGGCTGACTCCGGTGCTCGTGGTAGTGCTGCACAGATTCGTCAGTTAGCGGGTATGCGTGGCTTGATGGCTAAACCAGATGGTTCAATCATCGAAACACCAATCAAAGCTAACTTCCGTGAAGGTTTGAATGTATCTGAATACTTCATCTCAACACATGGTGCGCGTAAAGGTTTGGCCGATACGGCACTTAAAACAGCTAACTCGGGTTACTTAACTCGTCGTTTAGTTGATGTTGCACAAGATTTAGTAGTAACAGAGCACGACTGTGGTACAGAAGATGGCTTATTAATGACGCCATTGATTGAAGGTGGTGATGTTGTTGAGCCGTTACGTGAGCGTGTGTTAGGTCGTGTAGTTTGTGAAGATGTATTAATTCCAAACACTGATGAAGTATTACTTCCTCGTAACACGTTAATAGATGAAGCTTTGTGTGATGTTATTGAAGAGAATTCAGTAGATCAAATAAAAGTACGTTCAATTATTACTTGTAAAACAGATTTTGGTATTTGTGCATATTGTTACGGCCGTGATTTGGCTCGTGGTCATATGATTAACCAAGGTGAAGCAATTGGTGTTGTGGCAGCACAATCAATTGGTGAACCAGGTACTCAGCTTACCATGCGTACATTCCATATCGGTGGTGCAGCATCAAGAGCTTCTGCTGAAAACAGCGTACAAGTTAACAACTCAGGTACATTGAAGTTACAAAATGCTAAATTTGTTACTAACTCAGATAAGCATCTTGTTATTACTTCACGTTCATCAGAACTTACCGTTATTGATGAAATGGGTCGTGTAACTGAAAACTACAAAGTACCTTACGGTGCTGTACTTTCTAAGAATGATGGCGAAGCTGTTACTGCTGGCGATACTATTGCCAACTGGGATCCGCATACTCATCCAATCATTACTGAAGTAAAAGGTAAAGTACAGTTTGTTGATTTGATTGATGGCGTAACTATGGTTCGTCAAACAGATGAATTAACTGGTTTATCAAGCATTGTTATTACTGAAGCTGCACAACGTAGCGCTAGTGGTAAAGAAATGCGTCCAGCATTGAAACTAGTCGATGCTAAAGGTAAAGATGTAATGATCGCGGGTACTGAAATTCCAGCACTTTACTATTTACCAGGTAATGCAATCGTTAACCTTGAAGATGGTGCCGATGTAAGTATTGGTGATGCGTTAGCTCGTATACCACAAGCAAGTTCGAAAACTCGTGATATCACGGGTGGTCTTCCTCGTGTTGCTGATTTATTTGAAGCGCGTAAACCTAAACTACCTGCTATCCTTGCAGAGAAAACAGGTGTTATTGGCTTCGGCAAAGAAACCAAAGGTAAAGTGCGTTTATTAATCACTCAACCTAGCGGAGAAGTATACGAAGAGATGATACCTAAAACACGTCAATTAAACGTGTTTGAAGGTGAGCAAGTGGCTAAAGGTGAAGTTATTGCCGATGGTCCAGAGTCTCCACATGATATCTTACGTTTACGTGGTGTTGCTCCTGTAGCAAACTATATCGTAAACGAAGTACAAGAAGTATACCGCTTACAGGGTGTTAAGATTAACGATAAGCATATCGAAGTTATCGTACGTCAAATGATCCGTAAGTGTGAAATTCTTGATGCGGGTGATAGTGAGTTCCTTAAAGGTGAGCAAGTTGAAGTGGCGCGCGTTAATATCGCAAACCGTGAACTTGAAGAGCAAGGCAAACAGCCTGCTGAATATGAAATGCAAATGATGGGTATTACTAAAGCATCATTGGCAACTGAATCATTCATTTCAGCTGCATCTTTCCAAGAAACGACTCGTGTACTTACTGAAGCAGCTGTTGCTGGTAAGAAAGATGGCTTACGTGGCTTGAAAGAAAACGTTATTGTTGGTCGCTTAATTCCTGCAGGTACAGGTTATGCTTATCATCAAGAACGTGCTAAAGCCAAAGCAGCTTTTGACGCACATGAAGATACTACAGTATCTGCTGATGATGCTGAAAAAGCGTTAGCTGATGCTTTAAGTGCAGACTTAGGCTCGTAATAAGTTAATACTAATCATCTAGAGTTGAACAGACTGTTTAGCTTTTAAAATGATAAATATTAAATAAAAAACCGTACTCTTTTGAGTGCGGTTTTTTTATGCCTATAGTTACCCGAAACCTCACTAATAACTTGACACTTAGGCCATTGACCTATAGAATTTCGCGACCTTATATTCTGTGCCTAGTAGACATTGAATTTTAAGGTAAGATTATTTCACGTTTATTAGCGGGTGATTTGGCAAACTTAGTCAATAAAAATTACCCATTGTTTTATCTAATCAGGAGCTATAATGGCAACTATTAACCAACTAGTACGTAAACCACGTGTTAGACAAGTAACAAAAAGTAACGTTCCGGCGTTACAAGCTTGTCCACAACGTCGTGGCGTTTGTACTCGTGTGTACACAACTACACCAAAAAAACCTAACTCAGCATTACGTAAAGTAGCTCGTGTTCGTTTAACTAACGGCTTCGAAGTAACTTCATACATCGGTGGTGAAGGTCATAACTTACAAGAGCATAGCGTGATTTTAATCCGTGGTGGTCGTGTTAAAGATTTACCAGGTGTGCGTTATCACACCGTTCGTGGCGCGCTAGATTGTTCTGGTGTAAGCGATAGAAGACAAGGCCGTTCTAAATACGGTGCTAAACGACCTAAATCTTAAGTTTTCCCCTCTTTATCTACTTGGTAGATAAAAGATGAGAAACGTTAAGTAAGGCCAAATTAACAAATTTTTAAAATTTATATATTTTGGGTAAAACCTGAATAACACGGAGAATTAAGATGCCAAGAAGACGCGTCGTAGGGCAACGTAAAATATTGCCAGATCCTAAGTTCCATAACGAACTTTTAGCAAAATTCATCAACATCCTTATGGTTGATGGTAAAAAATCTACTGCAGAAAAAATTGTTTACGGTGCATTAGACATTTTAACTGAAAAAAATACTGAGAAAACTCATTTAGAGATGTTCGAAGAAGCATTAGATAACATCCGTCCACAAGTCGAAGTTAAATCTCGTCGTGTTGGTGGTTCAACTTATCAAGTGCCAGTTGAAGTACGTCCAGTGCGTCGTAATGCACTAGCCATGCGTTGGTTAGTTGAAGCAGCTCGTAAACGTGGTGAAAAATCAATGGCTCAGCGCCTAGCTAACGAAATGTTAGATGCGTCTGACAGCAAAGGTTCAGCGGTTAAGAAACGTGAAGACGTTCACCGTATGGCTGAAGCTAACAAAGCATTCGCTCACTACCGCTGGTAATAACCAAGTACTGTTTGAATGTAATGCTTACTTAAAGACTTATCTTTGGGTAAGCACATGGCTAGCAAGATTATTCTTGCTAGCCATACTTGTTTTTACAATATGTGTTTTTTATCATAGTTAAATAAATTAAGTGTTTACGCAATTAAATGTTTAATTGATTTAATTATTTAACCTGAACTCGGTTTAAGATATTTAATTTAACTTTTAAGTAAATTAATAACTGCAAGAGGAATTAAAATTGGCCCGTATAACCCCTATAGAGCGCTATCGTAATATCGGTATTTGTGCGCATGTAGATGCAGGTAAAACGACAACCACGGAACGTATATTATTTTATACTGGTTTATCACATAAAATTGGTGAAGTTCACGACGGTGCCGCAACTACAGACTGGATGGAGCAAGAGCAAGAGCGTGGTATAACTATCACCTCTGCCGCAATCACTTGTTTCTGGAAGGGGATGGAAGCACAATTTGATGATCATCATATCAATATTATTGATACGCCTGGTCACGTTGATTTTACGATTGAAGTTGAGCGTTCACTACGTGTGCTTGATGGTGCTGTACTTGTGTTATGTGGTTCATCTGGTGTTCAGCCACAAACAGAAACTGTTTGGCGTCAAATGGAAAAATATGAAGTACCTCGCATAGTATTCGTTAATAAAATGGATAGAACAGGTGCTAACTTTTTCTCAGTTGTAGAACAACTTAAAACGCGTTTAGGTGCTAATGCTGTGCCTATCTATATTCCCATTGGTGCTGAAGATGACTTTCAAGGTATTGTTGACCTTGTTAAAATGAAAGCTATCAACTGGAATGAAGATGATCATGGTATGACTTTCAGCTATGAAGATATTCCAACTGATTTACAGGATATTGCTGAAGAGTGGCGTGACAATTTAGTATCTGAAGCTGCTGAAGCTAATGATGACTTAATGGATAAATACCTTGAAGAAGGTGATTTAACTGAAGATGAAATAAAAGTAGGTTTACGCGCTAGAACTATTTCGAATGAGATCATTTTATGTGGCTGTGGCAGTGCTTTTAAAAATAAAGGTGTGCAAGCGGTACTAGATGCGGTTATTGAATACTTACCTTCGCCTACAGAAGTAGCAGCGATCACTGGTATTAATGATGATAAAGATGAAACAGAAGGAACTCGTCCAGCAGATGACAGTGCACCATTTTCAGCACTGGCTTTTAAAATTGCGACAGATCCCTTTGTTGGAACATTAACTTTCTTCCGTGTATATTCAGGTGTAGTGAAGACTGGAGATAGTGTTTATAATCCCGTTAAAGGCAAAAAAGAACGTTTCGGCCGTATTGTTCAAATGCATGCAAATGACAGAAAAGAAATTCAAGAAGTGCGTGCGGGTGATATTGCTGCAGCAATAGGTTTGAAAGATGTGACTACGGGTGATACTTTATGTGACGGTGGAAATGTAATTACACTTGAGCGTATGGAGTTTCCTGAACCGGTTATTTCGGTTGCAGTAGAGCCGAGAACACTTGCAGCCCAAGAAAAAATGGGTATTGCATTAGGTAAACTGGCTGCAGAAGATCCGTCATTTAAAGTGGCAACGGATGACGAAACTGGACAAACAATTATATCAGGTATGGGTGAGCTACACTTAGATATTCTTGTTGAGCGTATGAAGCGTGAATTTGGCGTTGAATGTAATGTTGGTAATCCACAAGTTTCTTACCGAGAAACAATTCGCAGTACGGTTGAAGTTGAAGGTAAATTTGTTCGTCAATCAGGTGGTAAAGGACAATATGGTCATGTTTGGTTGAAAATGGAGCCAAATGAAGAAGGTGCTGGTTTCGAGTTTGTTAACGAAATCGTTGGCGGTACTTTACCAAAAGAATTTATCCCTGCGATCGAAAAAGGTTGTAAAGAGCAAATGGACAGTGGTGTTGTCGCTGGTTATCCATTATTAGATATAAAGGTTACACTTTATGATGGCTCTTTTCATGATGTCGACTCTAACGAGATGGCATTTAAAGTCGCTGCATCTATGGGCTTTAGAAAAGGGGCGCTTGAAGCGAATCCTGTTATCTTAGAGCCGATAATGAAAGTTGAAGTAACTACACCTGAAGCCAATATGGGTGATGTTGTAGGGGATTTAAACCGCCGTCGAGGTATTATTGACGGTATGGACGAAGGTCCAGCAGGTTCGAAAATTGTAAATGCATTGGTACCCTTAGCCGAAATGTTCGGTTATGCTACCGACTTGCGTAGTGCTACACAAGGTCGTGCATCTTACTCTATGGAGTTTCAGCAGTATAATGAAGCACCGAAATTGGTAGCACAAAAAATAATGGAAACTCGTTAGGGTTCCATTAATGATTTACAACAAGCGCGGTCGTTTTGACTGTTGCTTTTATTTTTTATAGCAAAGAAACTTTAAGGTAATTGAAAAATGGCTAAAGAAAAATTTGAACGTAATAAACCGCATGTTAACGTTGGTACAATCGGTCACGTTGATCACGGTAAAACAACATTAACAGCCGCTATCTCTGCGGTATTAACTAAAGTACATGGTGGTGAATTAAAAGATTTCGCACAAATTGATAATGCACCAGAAGAGCGTGAGCGTGGTATTACAATCAATACTTCTCACATCGAGTACGATACAGAAACACGTCA
>NZ_JAUOPP010000042.1:0-18844 GCF_030547765.1 Colwellia sp. 6_MG-2023
TTCTTGGTCGAAAGATCGGATCGTGGAACGGGCACTTAGTTCAATTTAATTAATTCTTATCCCGAGCTGAGGTTAATAACTATACTTTGCACCTTTCACTGGTTTTTGCTTTTCATCTTCCCACCATTCATTAGGTCCTTCCGCTTGAATATCAGCCCAAGTGTTTAATATTGTCTTTTCCATCTCGGCTAATTTTTCCGGCATTTTCTTAGCTAAATCATTTTTTTCCTGCCAATCATCTTGCACATTAAATAACATAAACTCAGTTAATGTATCATTACCGACAATTTTCCAATCACCAATGCGCATTGCTACGCGATCTTCTGCTGGAGAAACATGAGTACGCCAAAATAAAGGAGTTTTACGTTTAAGTTCTTTCCCTTCTAATGAAGGTAACAAGTTAACACCATCAATTTTTCGGTCTTTAGGCACTTCAATGCCTGCAACATCTAGCACAGTGGTAAAAATATCAGTACCTATGATTGGCGTATCATTTACCGTTTCTGGTTTGATATGTCCAGGCCAACGAATAAGAAATGGAACCCGAATACCACCTTCAAAATCATTACGTTTTAAACCTCTTAAACCACCAGAATCGCCACCTGAACTGACAACAGGCCCATTATCAGAAGTAAACATAACTAAAGTATTATCGCTAAGGCCTTGCTCGTCTAACACTTTCAATATCTGCCCTAAAGCGTAATCCATTTGGGTTATGTTGCCATAATAAACTTTGTCTTTATTCGTTTCTTTAGGATACAGCGATGAAAATTTAATATCGGTAGCAATTGGTTTATGTGGTTCATGAAACCACACAGACATAATAAATGGCTTAGTTTTATCACGACCTTCTTCAAGCCAATTGATTGCTTCGTTTGCCACTAATGGTGCTGAATATCCTTTTAATTCGCCCACTGGTTTATGATTACGAATAAAGTTTGTTGGGTTTTTGTGGCTAGGTATCGCATTGTTTTGTGTCGCAAACCAGTAATCGAAACCGTGACTATCAGGGTGTGGAAATCCTTCTTTTTGAAATTGCTTTTTAGATAATAAGTGCCATTTCCCAAAATGTCCTGTCGTGTAACCTGCTTTTTTGAATAAGGTAGGATAAGTTATTTCGCTTGCGCGTAAATGCGTGTCATCATTTCCAGAAAGGTGACGCCAAACACCGTTTCGATAAGGTGTTCTGCCCGTTAAAATGGCTGACCGTGCTGGTGAACAAACACCTGCAGCTGAATAACCTTGGGTAAACTTTGCACCTTGTGTTGCTAACTTATCTAGATTAGGTGTTTGAATGGTTTTATGACCATAAGTCGCGGAATCCCCCCAACCCATATCATCAGCCATCACAACAATGATATTAGGTTGGAATTTTGTTGTTGCTGCCAAATAAATAGGGGGGAAAACAAACAATAAAACACTAGCAATAAAGTATTTATTCATGAGTTTTCCTTCTATAATATTTTTATCGACTAAAGGCTTGCGTTAATCATCTAATTTGACAGAGGAATTAATATTGTGACATTCCATTACCACGAATATATTATCAAAGAACTTATTAAATATGCTCTTGATTAATTTAATAAACAAACTTTATTGACTAATTTCTAATGAGTAGCCTACACCGTTATTTTTCAAATCAGGTAGCTGAACATGTATCGCATCAGCGGTTTTACTCCAATTCAATAACTTACTCGTTCCCACTAAACGGATAGATTTAATTTTAAGCTCTTTAATCGACTTAATAACTGCACTGCTAGTTTTAGGTGTGGTTAAAGAAATAACATAAACCTTGTTTTCTTTTTGAGTAAACCAAAAATCTTGTTCAGTAAAATCAAAGGTTACTTTATTTCCCTTACGATAATTAGTTCCTTTCATATCGATTTTACTCGGACCTTCTTGATCAACAACCCAAGGTTTTGAGTCATAAATAGCATCACCATTCACCATTAACCACTTGCCTACCTCTTTAAGTATATTGGCTGAAGCTTCTGGAATAACACCTTGTCCATCGGGGCCCACATTGAGTAAGAAATTACCGCCTTTACTAACATTAGCTACTAGCCAATACATTAATTCTTTAGGTGATTTCCAATCATGATCATAAGAGCTATAACCCCATGTATGATTCGTAGTGGCAATACCTTCCCAAGTATTAGCACTGGCTTTATCAGGAATAACGTTATCCCCAGGTGTACCTATATCACCTAAACCATTACCGATACGAGCATTAACTAGAATTTCAGGATTCGCTTCATAAACAGTTTTGTAGAACTCCATACTGTCTTTAGCTGGAATATAAATAGGTGTATCAAACCAAATCTGTGATAAGTCGTAATTAGCCAATAACTCTTTAACCTGAGGAATAGACTTATTCTTGATATAATCATCAAAAGATATCGGAGCTGGATCCCATGTATTAGGCATAGGAGCACGTCTAGGGGTAACGCCAGGACCCGGTCCATAATCTTTCATACCACCGTCACCACCGTCCCGCCAATCAAGAGAGTTAGAATAATAAACGCCAAAATCTAATCCCGCTTTTTTGGCTGCAATCTCCATTTCTTTAATAGGATCTCGACCAAAAGGTGTGGCATCCACTATATTAAAATCACTTACTTCCGACTTAAACATCGCAAATCCTTCATGGTGTTTAGAGCCCATGACTATATATTTCATGCCTGCAGCCTTGGCAATAGCTACCCACTCGTCAGCATTAAATTTTTGAGGATTAAAGTCTTTTGCTAATTCAGCATATTCAGCGCGAGAAATTTCTTTACGGCGCATGATCCATTCAGCAATTTGTGGTCCTGTGCCACCTTCTTCCATTTTTTTACCTTTGTAAACCCCACCTAATGAAGAGTACAGCCCCCAATGAATAAACATGCCATATTTATTTTTATTAAAACGCTCACGACCTTTCTCTTTAGCTTCAGAGCTATTCAGTTCTTTCCACTCAGTAGTAATTTTTTTCATTTCTGCAGAACATGGAATACCAGAACCTTCAAATCCATAAACTTGTTTTTTCTCGTTTTCAGTAAGGGCATTATGCGCAGCCATTTCAGCTTCAGTACAAGCGTGACTGAATGTCGACATCACTGAAACAGCTAAAAATGAAAGTTTGATACAAATATTTTTAATTTTCATTGTGGATCCTAATTTAAAATTATTATTGGGTAATGCGTTCAATATAAAGATAAAAAGCAGCTAAAGGTTTATCTGAAGAGTCTTTTGAATTATTAAACCAAGCCTTAATATCAAGATCTCCTTTAGCTAAATCAGTAGTGAAAGTGACTTTAGTTGTACCATCGTTTACGTCATGGACAAATGCTTTTTCATTTAAGGTTAAATGTGCGAATGATTTTGGAATGACTTTATTGGCTAACTTATCATGTAGGTAAATAGTAAATTGATATCGGCCTGCTTGTTCCGCAGTTACTTTCCACGGAGAAATCTCAAAACTATCTTCTCTTCCTAACCAGCCTTTTTTCGCCCATTGGTCATTGCCAAACCCCACAGTATGACCGACTTGTTTAGTGTCTGTTGCCATCCAATCATGGCTAGTGATACGCATTGGGTTTTCTTTATCTGAGCCTATAATTGAACGCATGGTTGGCATACCTTTCCCTGTAGTGTGTTGCCACCATTGTTGATATGAATTAGCTAACTGCTTGGCTATTTCGGGATGTTGTTCAATCACGTTTGTGTTTTGGCCAGGATCTATTTCAAGATTAAATAGCTCAATACTACCCGGCTTACTATTGCCGTGAACATAGCGCCACTCACCATTCATGACCGCATAAGGACGATTAGGATCAGGATCAAGTACACGCTGTGTGGTCACTGTTAATGTTCTATCAGGTAGTGGAGTACCTTTTGTTAGAGCTGATTTAAGGCTGATTCCATCAGTATCTAAACCAGAAATATCCTCACCAATCAAGTCAAGTAAGGTTGGCATGACGTCAAAATGAGCCGTTAAACCTTCGATATTACTTGGCGCTTTAAACCCACCATTTGGCCAACTGATATAAAAAGGCACTCGGTGACCACCTTCATAGACAGTATTTTTAGCGCCTTTCATGCCAAAATTAAGTGATGTGATTTTTTGACCAATATTTTTTTCAATTAGTGCCTTGGTTTCTCCGGTGACTAATTTAGCACTTCTTCCGCCCATAACGGATCCATTATCCGTCATAAAAATGAAAATGGTATTGTCTGTAATATTGGTATCTTGCATGGCGCTCTGCAAACGGCTGACATTTTCATCTAGACTGGCGATCATCCCGTAAAATAAGGCTAACTCTTCTGGTACACCCAGTTCACGATAAGGGTCAACATATTGATCTGGTGCTCTAAATGGAGCATGAGGTGCATTGGTTGAAACATAAAGAAAAAATGGGTCGGGTTTATTAGCATTTTCGTGGATGAAATTAATCGCTTGGTTAAACCAAATATCAGTAGCATAACCATTGTATTTCTTGGCTTCCCCATTTAGGTAATAGGTATCATCAAACTGGGTGTTACCCCAATGGTCAGGTGTTTGGCCAATGCCACCTGCCCCATGCATTAAGACATAATCAAAACCTTGATCTTGCGGGCGAAAAGGATAGTTATCACCCAAATGCCACTTACCTACCATACCTGTTGTATAACCAGCTTGTTGTAATCTTTCAGGCAGAGTCACGTGCTTATCTGACAAAATATGCCTTCCCATGACGGTATGCCATACTCCAGCTCGTAATGAATACTGTCCACTTAGTAACGCAGCTCGAGTTGGCGAGCAGGTTGGGTCAACATGAAAGTTTGTAAAGCGTGTGCTCTCATTTGCCAATTGTTCTATAATTGGAGTTTTCACTATCGGATTATTATTATGTCCAAAATCACCATATCCTTGGTCGTCGGTCATTACTAAGATAATGTTTGGAAGCGTTTTTTCTGACATTTGTTCGACGATTTGTTTGTCTGAACTACAACCAATAACATTGAGCAAGAGAAAGGCTCCTGTCGATACTATTTTTATAAAATTACGCATGTTACTCCTTCTGTTCATATTATTCCACGTAACACCCACGTTATGAGTTATGGATTAGGTGACCTTGCTACCGTTAAAACACGCAACAAGGGTTCGATTAAATATAATAATACAGCAAGATGTTTAAAGTCAATTTTATCAATTGTGTTTACCTAACTTTACAATCAATACTAATAAAAATTAAAGCTATTAAACGTAAACAGATACTAAAACTTAAAATCATATTCTATATTTTTTAGTATGGAAGCTAGGAGTTAGCTCGAACTTAACAATGATGTCGGATATCAAATAAGAAAATAACGGTTATTGGCTTAGATGATAAGAGGGGTTACATAAAAGTGAGCAGGCAAGTTTCCTTGCCTGCCAACAACGGTTTATAACCTAGCCATTATTGCTAACGTAAGCGTTCCTCGCTCGATAGATAGATACTAAAGGTGTAGGATCTCGGAATATAATATGATGGAGGTAAGTCCAACGTTAATGTTTTATCCATTGCGTTTAACTTAACTTTATCACTTCGTTCGATATGAACGGCATAAAATTAGACAATCCATATTTGTCAGATAGTCTTTAGATTGAGTTGTTTGTCGATCATTACGATAGCAAACTGCTGCTTTAAGTTTTTCATATTGGTGCCTACTATACCAAAGGTAACTAACGCCAACGCAGTAATAATGTCACTTAAATTGTGAACACACTAACTAGCTCATCCAAGGCATCACTGGTTTTAACTAAACTTTCACAAACATTTCCTATTTTATCCGACTGAATCGCCATTTTATCTGCGTCATCACGGATCGTATGAGATTGTTGATTAATATCGTTTGCTACTACCGTTTGCTCTTCTGAAGAAGCCGCTATCTGAATTGACATATCACTAATGCCTTCAATTTCACCTTTGAGTAGTTCAAAATCTTTAACGCTTTCTAAAACCACCCCCACTGCTTCTTCACCTTTAGTTTGAAGCTCATTCATGCCTTTAGTTGTAGTGAGAGCACCAGACTGTAGGGATTCAATTTTCCCCCTAATTTCTTTCGTTGATTGCTGAGTTCGTTGAGCTAAATTTCCAACCTCATCGGCTACTACAGCAAATCCTCGTCCCTGTTCACCGGCACGGGCTGCTTCTATTGCTGCATTAAGGGCAAGTAAGTTAATTTGCTCTGCAATACCTTGGATCACATTTAACACGTCGCCAATACTTTCACTTTCACTGGTTAAATGTGTAACTTGTTGAACACTACTATCTAATTCAATAATGAGTTGCGACATGATGTTTTTCGATTTATTAGCGCGATCAGCACTATGAATGGATGTTTGATGTGCTCGCTGCGCGGAATCTGAAGTCATATTGGTGGTACGTGAGACCTCTTCTATCGTCGTCGACATTTCTTCTATGGCAACGGAGACATTATCAGTAGAAATTTTTTGGCTGGAAACATTTTCTAAATTTTCACTGATCAAACCTGCAACTTCGTTCGATAAGTTATTAACACGATATGCGCCATCAATGACACCGGTCAATGTATCTCTAAAATTTGATAATAAAGAGTTAAAAGCACGAAGTACATCTGAAAGCTCATTCTTGCCATCAATAGGCAGCTGCTGCGATATATCTTTGCTTTGAGCAATATCATTAAAAATTTTAACAAAAGATTTTAATGGTTTAGTAATCGAACTTATAATCACAATCGACGTAAAGGTGATTACTAACAAAAGCACAATTAACAAAATAATCATTTGCATTAAAGCATTGTTAGCATCTGTTAATAATTTTTGAGTTTCAGCCTCAATTAAACCTGCGATGTGTCGCTCAATTTGTTTTAAATTATCTTGCTCTGCATTGGTTAATTTAAAGATCTCTTCACTGCTGAAAGAAACCTTTTTTCCCGCAAAATTTCGCATCTTACTAGTAAAGTCATTAAAATTTTTATGGCTTTTCGACTCAACATAATTTTTTTCAAAGTAATGTAACAAATCTTCACCGGCGTATTTATTGAAATACTTTTTATATTTACGCGCTAGAAATCCGCTCATTTGTATCGTACCAAAGCGTTTATAATCTAATTCTGACATATCTAAAGAACGCAATGCGGCACCTTGAAATAACGTATTACTTAATGATATTTCAACAACACTAACATAAGCCTGTGATAACAATGATAAAGATGAGCTTCCTGCGGCCGTTAGCTCAACATTTTTAATTAAATCCACTATCTTATCAGGCCAAGTCATTAATTTACGGTATAGCGGATCATTTTGCTCAAGACTGGCTAAATTTAATAAATTATTACGTGCTTGTGTTATCGTTTGATAATGAGCTATCAACTTATTTAACTCGTTAGAAATAGATTCATTTAAGTCGTTGTGATGACTTTTACTGAATTGTACTAGCTGAGCAAAACGTATGTTTGACTCATCTCCCACTTTACGATAATTAGAGAGGTATTTATCTGCATTTTCGTAACTAAAAGTAGCACCAACCACTACTTGTGCTAGCGTACGCTCTTTTTGTGCGTATGTTAATAAATCTCCCGCAACGTAAGACAATTGTACTTGAGAAGCTAACTTTTGTAGATTTCTCACTTCATTGTTAACGGCATTAAGTCGTAAAAGCAGTAAAGTAACTACAACGACCATAGGGATAATAGTTAATATTAAAATACGCGATTTTATTGTACTTTTATTTAACCAACGCATGATCATTCCTCTTTTGAAATTCAGAATCTGATAAATAAATATCATCAGCTTTAATGTCATTTTTATTAAACAAGCTCAGCTCGGGTTAACAAATAAAAAACTGTAAATCAATAGGTTAAATATCTACCAAACCGAATGAGGTTAAATGACGAAAATACAAAAGCTAAGCAAAACGGTGCTTATTACTCAAGCGCTTCAATCCTTGAAAAGTTCTAAGACGAACTAGTGTGTTAATTCATCCTATGTACAAAAAACCTTCATTAAACTCTGTGCCACTGATAAATATAATTATTGAATCAAGTTATGCATAAATTCGAGGACTGTTTGAAATATTTTCCTTAGCCTGAGCTTTATTTAATTCGCTCAGCAAATTCACTAGTGTAAGTTAACCCCATATAATTTATATTGAATACCCAAGCGGTAGCGTCTTTTGGTAGTGATGAATGTAATAAGACTTCATTCTTTAATACTTCCATTGTTACTGCTAACTGATGCCATTTACGATCCAATGTATGCCCTGTATCGACGGTATAAAATAAAATAGCCTCTTCAATATCCGAAACTTTATTATTAGTAATGCTTAATTTAACACTAGCTGAACTATCAGAAATTATAGGCTCGTAAAAATATGGTGTCGGCTTGTTGTTAATCACTGCTTGCCCAAATATATAGGGCTCTTTGGGTGCCCAACCGTATTTATGGCTATGCTTCAACTTAGGCTGAATACTTTGGTAATGCTTTCCTGGTAATAACTTGTATGTATTCGCTTGAGCGTCCAGAGAAAAATTATTTTCCTTAAGTCCTGTCATCCAAAAAGTGGGATTTTTAAACTTATGTATTCTCAGTGCCGGTTCCCACACATTTTTGTAAGATTCATTATTTGCTAGCGCCTTTCCATATTTATTCTTCATGTTATCAAGAAAGCCACAACCATAAATAGGTATTGCAAAGGCGAACCGTTGATCAAAACCAATAACAGTTGAGGTTATAACTCCCCCCCAAGAAATACCGGATAATCCAATTTGCTCTTGATTGATTTCATCAAATGAGCGTATTAAATTATGCGCTTGTATGGCGGCAGTAACTGATTGATTCATCCATTGGTCGTTTAATGGTTTATTTGGGTCATTATAAATACCTGGACGCCTTGGTCCCCCCCACTCATGTTTAACCCATTTAGGTTGCTTCTTGCCAGTTAAAGTGCCTGTTTGTCCTTCTGTGGCAATTGAAATAGCCGCAAAGCCTGCTTCATTCCATTGAGTAATCCACTCTTTAAAGGCACTACCACCGCCACCATGAACTAAGACTACCGCGGGAAAGGGACCCTTTCCTTTCGGAGCTTTATAATAAGCGAATATTCTCGTTTGTTTACCTTGATACATCGCCCCATCAAAATAGAGTGATTGAAAGCCATCATTTAAAGTTTGTTGATCATAGACTATTGGTGCTTTATCAGATAAAGCTAAACTATGAAGCTTATCGATTACTGTCACAGCTTTAACTGGTAACAAT
Source organism: Colwellia sp. 6_MG-2023 (assembly GCF_030547765.1). Classification (NCBI taxonomy): domain Bacteria; kingdom Pseudomonadati; phylum Pseudomonadota; class Gammaproteobacteria; order Alteromonadales; family Colwelliaceae; genus Colwellia; species Colwellia sp. 6_MG-2023. The sequence goes on from NZ_JAUOPP010000042.1 coordinate 9,242, forward strand.
ATAAGCATCAAGCCTGAAATTAGAAACTGAGTAAATTTCATTACATCCTCTTTGTAAAATTAAATACATCCCCCCCTAACATACCGTTTTAAAGTATCTTGGAGTGGTTTTTATAGTTAGCTTTTAACCTTTGTTTCTTTTTCTTACTTTCATTTTAGCCCTTCATCTTTTGTTAAAAAACCATCACTATCAGTATCTAACTGCTCAAATTTCTTTATGGCCTTTTCTTCCTTTTTAGTTTTTTAGTTTTTTAGTAAACTCTTCAACACTTACTTTACCATCTCCATTTTTATCCCAATGAGCAAAACGATCGGCTTTCGCGTCTTCTGCTTGAGCAGTAAAAGATGAAGCCAATAAAGCTGAAATATATAATATGATTATTGTATTTTTAATTTTTAATTCCTTATCGTTATAATAATAGCCCTTATTTATATTTTCTCTACGTACAGATAAAATGCCGGCAAGCCAGTACTTAAACCACTATCATCAATTTTATCATCAAACCAAGCACGAAGATCCAAATCGCCTTTAGTTAATGGCATATTGAAAGTAACTGATAAAGCGCCTTTGGGAACAGGCATAGTAATTACTTTGCCATTTAGCTGTATATGAGCAAAACCTTTTGGAATAACTTTATTTGCCGGTACGTCGTGTAAATAAAGTGTCATGGTGTAATTGCCGTCATTAGCGACTTTTAATGCCCAAGGAGACACCATAAATTTGTCTTCATTTCCAACCCAACCATGGCCTTTACCCCATTTGTCATCGCCAAAACCAGGCCACCAAGGAACTTGATTAGTGTTAGGTGATAACCAATCCATGCCTGTTAATCGAGATGGATTTTCATGTTTGCTACCAATAATAGGACGAGTTGTAGGAGTTCCTTTACCTGTAGCATGAAGCCACCACTTTTTATAAGCATTAGAGAATTCAGCTACTTTATCAGGGTGTTGGGCACTAAGGTCATTGGTTTGACCTGGATCATTTGTTATATCAAATAATTCAACACCACCATCTTGTTCTGCATGTACATAACGCCAGTTCCCTTGCATTACAGAATAAGGACGTTGTGGATCTGGATCCAAAACCCTTTGATTGGTAACCACTAATGTTCTATTAGGTAGACTACTATCATTTTTAAGTACTGGAACAAGTGATATGCCATCAGTATCCACATCAGTGCTATCAATATTAGCTAAATCAAGCAATGTTGGCATTATATCAAAATGAGCAGCTAACTCATCAATTGCAACAGGAGCACTCAAATTACCATTTGGCCAGCTAATAAAAAATGGAGTTCTATGCCCGCCTTCAAAAGCAGAGGCTTTACCTTCTCGCATAAAGTTATTCAACGTATTCAGCTTTTTACCTGTTTTAGCTTCAATAGCTAATTTAACTTCGTCAGAAATCCAATTTAAAGGTTCGCCATTACTTTTGGCTGCCATTGATGAACCGTTATCAGTCATAAAAATAAAAATAGTATTATCTTCAATTTTTTCGTTGCGCAAAAAGGTACGTAAGCGTCCAACGTTTTCATCGATATTAGCAATCATACCGTAAAACTTTGCCATATCTTCTGGTAAGCCTAAAGCTCTATAAGGTTCAATATACTCCTCAGGTGCACGCCAAGGTATGTGAGGTGCATTCAACGACAAATATAAGAAAAAAGGTGCTTCTTTACCTGTTTGATCATGGATAAAATCGATAGCCTCATTAAACCAAACATCAGTAGCAAAACCTTTATACTCCCTCTCTTCACCATTTAAAAAATAGGTATCATCAAATTGGTCATTTTCCCAATAATCTGGAGATTGGCCTACACCACCACCGCCATGAATTAACACATGATTAAAACCTTGGTCTTGTGGGCGAAATGGATAATTCTCTCCTAAATGCCATTTACCAAAAATCGCGGTGTTATAACCAGCTTTACTCAATATTTCAGGTAAAATTTCATGTTCATCAGACAACATATGTCTACCCATAACTGTATGCCACACACCTGCTCTAAGTGAGTATTTTCCACTCATAATTGCTGCACGAGTAGGAGAACAAGTAGGATCTACATGAAAGTTAGTAAAACGATGACTCTGTGAAGCTAGTTTTTCAATTTCAGGAGTTTTAACAAGTGGGTTGTTATACATTGAAAAATCACCGTAACCTTGGTCATCAGTCATTAGTAAAACAATGTTTGGACGTTTTTGTGTCAATAGTGATGCTTGCTGTGCAGTTTCAGACGTATTACAACCGGTAGCACCTAAAGTACAAACCATTAGAAAGCTAAAAGTTCTCACATTCTTTTTCACCAACGATTTAAAATTTTTCATAAATTTCCCCGTGTTACTCAAAGAGTTAAATTATTCTGTTTTTAATTTTTATATGTATTAAGTGGCTTATCACCACGATATTCTTTAACAAGTTCTTTACCTTTTACTCGTAATTTATTCACAACGTTTGAATTTTCAGGAGCATCTATAACATTGTTAATTTCATTTGGATCGTTTTCAAGATCAAATAATTCTTCATAAATAGGTTGTTCACCATTAATTGATGCAACACTCATCGCTGCATAGTCTTGATCTTTCTTCTTATCAAAATAGCGTATGTACTTCCACTTCTGTGTGCGAACACCTTCCATGCGAGGATAATTTTGAATCGTCATCATATTCTCTAAGAAAATCTCTTGTCGCCACTGAGCTTTATTCGCTGATGCCGTATTCATTAATGGTTGTAAACTAAAACCTTGATAATCTTCAGGGATAGCAGTATTCGTTAAATCAAGAATGGTAGGAGCTAAATCAACCAAGGCGACTAAATTATCGTTTTTATTAACTTTCTGAGTTTTTTCAATTCGCGGATCATAAATAACCATTGGAATACGAACTGAAGGGTCATATAAATGTACCTTACCACCTAAACCAAATTCACCATGCATAAGCCCGTGATCTGAGGTAAATACAATAATGGTATTATCAGCTACCCCTTGTTTTTCAAGGTGCTTAACTAGTTTACCCATTAATTTGTCAATACCTGAAATAGTTTGCATTTCTCTGATAATACGCTCTTTTAAACTATCTTCCTCTTTTACATAATCATATGTTTCTAAGTACTTACCGTTATATACCGACTTAGGTAGTTTTGGTGTTTTTATGTCTTTAGCCGCGGTGTAAGTTTCAGGAAGGGTTACATCATTTAAACGATCTCGATAAACGCTTTTGTACAATGCTAAATCGCTATCCCGTAGCTCCATAGAACCAGTAGAATTAGCATGAGGAACATTAAAGTTAATGAGTAAAGCAAATGGTTCATTTTTAGGGCGACTATCCAAAAAATTATGCCCTACTTTAAATGCTTCATTAGGCGTCATAAAGTTTTCAACACCCTCTTCAATAATTTCAACCTGAGTATCTGCTTTCGCATTTTTGAAAATGGCATGACGCTCATGATCCTTTGGATAAAAGCTTAAATGTTTATGGCTTGCATACCAATAATCAAAGCTTTTATCCATTACACCACTTTTATAACCTTTTATACCTGCTTCGTTTTTCCCAATAGGCGTATGGTTTTTTCCTACATAACCAACAAAATACCCTACTTTCTTTAATAGCATAGGATACGTTTTGTTATAGGCAGCTTCCGTCATACTACTATTAGAATTAAAATTAATACCGTGACGTCGTTCATATAAACCAGTCAATAATGTTGTTCTACTAGGCGTACAAACGGCACTAGTCGCAAAAGCTTTCGAGAAAACAGTGCCATTTTCAGCTAATTTGTCTATGTTTGGCGTTTTAATTATAGGGTTACCTTCGTAACCTGTAACGCCAATTTGCATATCGTCTGCCAGTATTACAATGACATTAGGTCGGTTACTTTCATCTACAACCGTATTTATTAAAGTATTTGCATGGCTATTTATACTTAACAATAAGCTAGCTATTAATAGTAGAGATACATATTTTATCATTTGTGTGGTATCCAGTTTTATAATTTTACTTTATCTTTATGACATCTCATTCTATCAACCAATATAGATGTATATTTATATATAGAGTAACCACGAGAATCCTGCAAGTCAATATGTATAAATGTAAATTAAAGTAAATTAAAGTAAATTAAAGTAAATTAAAGATAAATTCTTAAATATGTGTATTATTTACCTAAAAATACACGCATAATTAGATACAGTAAGTAAACACTAATTAAACAATGTAAGTTTGAATATAAAAGCACCATCGCTCATATTTCAAAAATTACTCTGTAAGGAAAACAACGTGAATACAAGAACCTATTTATTTAAACAGTCTACTAATCGTATGCTTGAATTAATTGCCAATCTAACTGATGGGCAAAATGTTATGCCAAACGATATTGAGCTAACAAAACTCTTGAGCATTAGTCGAACAACTGTACGTTCATGTGTTGAAAGTCTTATAGAAAATGGCATTGTTAAAAGAGATGGCGCCAATAAAATAGTATTACGTCAACCTAATCCTGATGATTATTACGATATTAAAGACAAAGATTCGACAAAAGATGTACAAATAGAAAAATATTTTTTAGAGTTAATCAATACTGGGCAACTATTACCCGGCGATAGATTTTCAGAATTAAGTTTAGCTAAAAATTCAGGCTGTACCACAATAACGGTCCGTGAGTTCTTAATAAAATTTTCAAACAATGGTCTTATTGAAAAAATTCCTCGCGGCCGATGGAAAATGGTTAAATTTGACGAAGATTTTGCTCGTGAACTCATATCATTTAGAGAAATGCTAGAGATGCGGGCTATAACTGAATTATTAAAACAGCCAAAAGATCATCCTGTGTGGTTTGAATTACAAGAGTTATTAGTTAAACACCAAGACGTTAGTCAAGATATGGAAAATAGATATCTAGAGTTTCCTGCTTTAGATCGAGCTTTACACTTTATTATTTTACAAAGTGCTAAAAATAGATTTACTCAGCAATTTTTTGATATCGTTTCATTTGTTTGTCATTATCATTATCAATGGGATAAAACCGGAGAGCTTGAGCGTTTTACCATTGCGATTAACGAACATATTGATCTATTAAATAACTTAATTACTCATAATAATGCTGGCACTATTATGAGCTTGGAAAAGCACCTAAAATCAGCAGAGAGTACATTGTTGCGCTGTGTACATGGTTTAGATAGCTAACCTCTTATTTTAAATTACTTTATTCACAATTCATGACTAAGCATATATAAGAGATTTAGCTACTTTTTTACATGCTTAGTTAAATTAGCCGTAATCCATTGCTGTATATCATTTTTTACGACTCAGTAATGCTCAAGTTTTTATTCATTATTCTTTGCTAGCTTAGATGGATCATCAAATTGTTTATTAATGCTTGTTATTTGAGCATGAAAAATATAAGGCTTTTAATTGCGTGCTGACAAACAGCAACGACGACATCAAAACTTATATAGTTAAAGTCAGATAGAATTTTAAATTTAGATGACTGATATCAACTCCTACTTCATTCATCACTTCAATATTTGAGGGGTTAACTCCATGTGCTTCAACCCCAGCAGAATAAAAACTATATTCATTCCCATAAAGGCTATTGGTAATACCTTAAGCCATTTGACTACGACATAAGTTACCAGTACATAAAAATAATATTTTTTTCATTTAACCTTCCTTAAAATTTTAAATTTAATGATTATTCAAGTATTAGAAATAATAAAGATCTTTATATATCACAAGTAAAGCAGTGTAAATAATGGGTTATTACATATAAAAAACACATACCATGGAAAGATTATATAAATTCAGATGAATGATCAAACTCGACTCAGATGATAAACACTAATAAGGCAACCACGGAATATTGTATTCGATCAAATACAAACTCAATATCATTTACTTCCTACATATGAAATAGATCAATAAAATTTATTATCTCGTAACGTAAAACCTAGAAATATAATATTAAGTTGCTATCGCTACAGCCATAATAACCTCTAAAATAGGTTTATTTACAGCGCCTATCTGGTGTGTAGTCAACTTGCTGCTTATGTTAGTTTTTTAAATCGTCCTTTACACCATATAATTTATTAAATTTCTTTCCAACTCAGCGCTGTGTTAAATACCCAATAGCAAAGTGAATTTAGTTATGAATTGCTAAGACTTTCTAAAACGAATATATAACTAAAGCACTTTTTCACTAACAGGCAACAAATACTCTTGTATGTTAATGTAGATTTACTAAGCTTTAATGTGATCTATAAAGACACTTTTTAATGGAGGTAACGATTAATGACCAAATCAATACAATCTTTGAAGCCACTTGAAATTAATGGTGAAACTTACCACTACTATAGTTTTGACAGTTTGGCAGAAAAATATGATATTTCACGTTTACCTTTCGCAGCAAAAATTCTGCTAGAAAATTTATTACGACATGCCGAACATGATTTTGTACAGCAAGGTGATATTGAAACTTTAGTCAAGTGGGATGTAGATAACTGGCAGGATACTGAAATTTCCTTTGTGCCTTCTCGTGTAGTTTTACAAGATTTCACTGGGGTTCCTGCCGTAGTTGATTTAGCAGCTATGCGTGATGCCATCGTAAAAATGGGCGGCTCAGCAGACAAAATAAATCCGTTAAACCCTGTCGAGTTGGTTATTGATCATTCAGTGATGGTCGATGTCTTCGGTAAAGCCGATGCCATGGAACAAAACACTGCCATTGAGTTTCAACGTAATAAAGAACGCTATCAGTTTTTACGCTGGGGTCAGCAAAGTTTTGATAATTTTAAAGTAGTACCTCCAGGTCGTGGCATAGTCCATCAGGTTAATCTCGAATATTTGGCGCGAGTTGTCTTTAAAAAAACAGATGAAAATAATTTACTGTATCCTGATACTTTAGTTGGCACCGACTCTCATACCACCATGATTAACGGCCTAGGCGTTTTAGGCTGGGGGGTTGGCGGCATAGAAGCTGAAGCGGCGATGTTAGGCCAACCGGTTACTATGTTATTACCAGAAATAGTCGGTTTTGAATTAAAAGGTAAGCTACCTTCGGGTACTACCGCTACTGACTTAGTATTGACAGTAACCGAACAATTGCGTGCTGCCGGTGTAGTGGGTAAATTTGTTGAATTTTTTGGCTCTGGAGTAAATGAACTGACCTTAGCCGATAGAGCAACTATTGCCAACATGGCACCAGAATACGGGGCTACTTGCGGTATTTTTCCTATCGATAGTCAAACCATCGACTATTTGCGATTAACAGGGCGTGACAGCGAACATATTGAGCGCATAAAGCTATATTTAAAAACAATGGGGATGTGGGGTACTGAGTCTCAAAATAATGCGGTGTATAACAGTCGATTATCCCTGCAATTAGAAACGGTGGTGCCTTCAATTGCCGGTCCAAAGCGCCCACAAGATAGAATTTCACTAGACCATGCTGGTGCGGCCTATCAAGACTGGTTAACATTACAACATGGCGTACAAAAAACCAGTTCAAACAAAGATGAAAGTGGCTTTGAAAGTGAAGGTGGCCAACCTTCAGTGTTATTACCAGCAAGTGACGAAGATCCTGGTATCCCCTGCAAGTATGGTGATGAAGAGTTTATATTGAAACACGGTTCGGTAGTGATTGCAGCGATTACCAGCTGTACTAATACCTCGAATCCATCGGTATTAATTGCCGCGGGTTTATTAGCCAGAAATGCTAGGCAGCGTGGATTAACCGTTAAACCTTGGGTAAAAACGAGCTTAGCGCCAGGCTCTCAGGTTGTCACAGACTATCTCCATAAGTCTGGTTTAAATGAAGACTTAGATGCCCTTGGTTTTCAACTTGTGGGGTATGGCTGTACCACATGCATTGGTAATTCAGGTCCTTTGCCCCTAGAAATTAGTGAAGCAATTCATCAAGGCGATTTGTCGGTGACTTCTGTGTTATCAGGTAATCGCAACTTTGAAGGACGTATTCATCCTGAAATACAAGCTAACTATCTAGCCTCACCTCCTTTAGTGGTTGCCTATGCATTAGCAGGTAATATGAAAATAGATATTACCACTGATTCTTTGGGTGATGATGACTCAGGCAACCCCGTTTATCTGCATGACATATGGCCAGATAATCATGAAATTAAAGAAGTTATCAAAAACGTTATTGACAGTTCGATGTTTACTTCCCGTTATGCTGATATTTATAACGGTAATAAAGACTGGCAAAATATGGAGGTCGTCCAAAGCCAAAAATATGATTGGCCTGATTCTACTTACGTAAAATTACCGCCATTTTTTGATAATATTAGTGCCCAAATACCGGAAATTAAATCGATTGAAAATGCTCGATGTTTGTTAAAACTGGGCGACAGTGTCACCACAGATCATATTTCACCCGCAGGTTCAATTGCGCTAGATAGTCCCGCAGCTGAGTATTTAAAACAGGAAGGCGTGTCGGTCAAAGATTTTAATTCTTATGGCTCTAGGCGCGGTAATCATGAGGTAATGATGCGAGGTACCTTTGCTAATGTGCGTTTACGTAATTTGTTAGCTCCGGGCACCGAAGGTTGTTGGACTAGAATGATGCCATCAGGTGCAAAAATGAGTGTATTCGATGCTGCTATGCAATATCAACAGCAGAAGATTGCTTCAATTGTATTAGCCGGTAAAGAATACGGTACAGGTAGCTCACGTGATTGGGCTGCAAAAGGACCTGCATTATTAGGCGTAAAAGCAGTTATTGCACAAAGCTATGAACGTATTCATCGTTCAAACTTAGTTGGCATGGGCATATTACCATTGCAATTTATGTCTGATGATAGTGCTGATTCATTAAATATCACAGGTGAAGAAAAATTTAGTATTCCAGCGGTGAAAATAGGACAAAAAACAGTAACCGTATTTGTCACAAATGAGGATGGCAATCAGCGTTCATTTGAAGCGAAAATTCGAATTGATACACCAAACGAATTTAGTTATTACCAACACGGTGGCATATTGCATTATGTACTGCGTAACTTAGCTACCACATAAGTAGTTACTAATAAGTAAGTAGTCACTCAGTGATTATGGTCCTGAATCATAATCACTGAGCTCCATACTTGCTGTAACTTATTTAGTGGAGAGCATTCACTTCATAAGCACTGATGAAAACAGTAATGATTATCACTAACATTGTCAATGATATTTTAATATTTATTGTTTGTTTTTCAAATCGCCCGTAGGACAATAAAAAAATCAATAAATAAAACCTAAATAGGTATATTAATACTTATTTTATATTTTTCTATAAAGCTTTAAATTAGAGTGACTTAGATATTTTTGAATTGGTTTAAAGATTTATATATGATGAAAGCGAACTGACGAGCTTAGTTTTTACTTAAGTGAAATTGGTTGCGGGAACCGGTATATCATGAAAGCGAACTGACGAGCTTAGTTTTTACTTAAGTGAAATTGGTTACGGGAGCCGGTATATTATGAAAGCGAATTGACGAGCTTAGTTTTACTTAAGCGAAATTGGTTACGGGAGCCAATATATTATGAAAGCGAACTGACGAGCTTAGTTTTTACTTAAGTGAAATTGGTTACGGGAGCCGGTATATTATGAAAGCGAATT
>NZ_JAUOPP010000043.1:0-16473 GCF_030547765.1 Colwellia sp. 6_MG-2023
AAGAAAATAAGCCAACCCTTAATATTAATGACGTAGAGAAGAATGCTATGGTTAGGGCTTAACCCGATCTGAGGTTATTTAGTTATTAACTCAATATTTGGAGTTATAACACCTTAGAATAAAGTACCGACACCACATCTGTTTTTTGCGTTTCATCCTTGTAATTCTTAACGAAAGACATACCCAACTTTTCCATTATCCGAATTGATGCGTCGTTATTTACATCTGCCGTGGCACTAAGCATTTTAATGTTTGGTTGTTCAGTTACTTTATCAGCAACGGCTTTGGCAGCTTCTGTTGCATAACCTTGCCCCCAGTTTTCTTCTTTAAAACGCCAACCTATTTCTATGTTATTAACATCGGGGAACTCACTCGATATATTTAATGGCTTTACCAGTATGTAACCAATAAAAACATCATTGCCCTTTACACTCACCTTCCAAAGCCCCCAATAATTTTTCTCATAGAGCTGTTGGCTTCCATCTTCATCCATTAATTTGATGTTTAATCTATTCGTATTTATTTCAAATTTGTTCATTAATTTGCTGCCAAAATTACATTTTTCATTGATCGTTAAGCAAAATAAAAGTGTAGTAGTTCGTTTTACATTCACCAATAACTATAGCCACTACATTAATTAAATTAGCTTCTAAATAATTTTAAATTCATAAATATCATTATGAATAAAATACCCGCTAATTAACAGGTAATCAAATAGTTAATTAACATTAACTAGGGCAGCCACATATAACTTACAGATCAGTTCTTAACTGAAGTTGAGGAGTCTGTAGTGTTCAAATTTGAGCGACTAAATTAAATCAACTATCTTTATTAATTATTAATCGGCATAACCACTGCCAATGGCACTAAATGGTAATTCAAGTTCAAGTTCTGGTACTTGAAGAGCAACCCAAGCGACAAAGGTATTACTATTTGGACCTGGAATAACACGGTATTCATTTGCCCAAGGATAAACCGCTATGGCGGCTTTAATTTGAGGGATAAGTTTAGCAGCCTTATCTCCTTTAATAGAAAGCAATAATTCAGGTTTTGATCCAAACCAATATCTATCTGGTGTCTCCGTTTCATATTCTCTTATAGCAGATAAGCCACGTTTTACTTGCCAACCTGTAACTTCATAAACACTATACTTAGCTGCTTTTTCTTCTTTAATTGCAATCCAAGGGTGAACTGCAAACCAACCACGCCAGCTATACGCATCGGCAGCATAAAACTCAATAATAGCTCTGCTATCTTCACTAGGAAGAGTAGCAATATCCGCAGACTCTCGGCTCGCTGTACGCCAATCAGTGTTTGAACAAGCACTAATAAACAATACAACACAAACAATAATCAAAGTTTTCATATACCGTACTTGTCCTATAAATTGTATTTCATTGAAGCCTTAAATGGCTTATCACTGTTTGTCGAGCGACTAAGTTAAGGTAAACAGTATTTTTTACCATAGCCACGCGAACAAAGACCGTTGCGACCCGCTGATGTTAATGGACTAACAGACATATTGTTCTCTAAAATAGTATTTTCATCTACAAAAACGTATCAAATATATCGTATTTTCCTGTTAAAACATAATAATCATCAATGACTTTAAGCAACTAACCTTGTTAATTTATTCCACTGATTTTGCTTGTTAATGTTTAACTCGTGACAACAGCTCTGTAATTTCTTTAACAACCATTTCAGGTTCATCGTTTTGAGGGTAGTGGTAGCTTTTATTTGTTAAAACAATTTTTCCCTGTGGAAAAGTATTTACCCAGTCTGAGTGCCATTGCCCCCACATATCGCGAGCTTGATCAGAAAAAAATAAAAGTGAAGGCTTTTCAAATTTCTTTGTAGATGCGATCACAGTTACGGGAATATCAGGTATAAGGGGATAATCAGGTAAAGGACGTTTTGACCAAAAATCTAGATATTGATTAGACATACCGTTGGCAAGGTCATCTAATTTTACTTGGGCTATTTCTTTTTCAGCTAGCGCTAAATCAATTTTACGCATTATATCAACGTCATGTTCTGAAGCTGGCTCAATCAGCATTAAAGCTGATACTTTATCAGGATAGGTTGACGAAAATATTCTAGCGATATAAGCACCATATGAATGCGCCACATAAACAACAGGTTGGTCAATTTTTAAAGCTCTTAACAATAAATAAGCTTCCTCTGCATACTCTTCAGAGGAATAATTTTTTTTAATTTTCTCTGAACCACCATTACCAATTCTTGAGTAACGAATAACTTTAGCGTTTTTAGCTAGGTTTTCGAAAATAGGATCCCAATCAGACAAACCAGCAGAGCCACCAGCTTCTAAGAAAACAACATGCTTTCCACTACCTTTAATTTCATATTCGACATCAAAACCTTTTACTTTGACTAAACTAATTTCAGCCGAAGCACTAAAAGCAATAATAGAGATTAAAAACAACAATCCGAGTTTCACTTAATTTCCTTAAACACTTACCGCCAGTTTAAGCGGTAAAGCATATTAAAATAAAACAGGTCAATTAGCGACTCAAGAAATTCTTCTAAACAGTCCCAAATATTTTATCGCCTGCATCACCTAAACCAGGCACTATATATCCTTTTTCGTTAAGGTGGCTGTCTACAGATGCAGTAAATATTTCGATGTCAGGATGAGCTTCAAGTGTTTTTGTAACCCCCTCAGGCGCGGCTACAAGTATAATTACTTTAATTTCTTTACATCCTGCTTTTTTAAGCATGTCGATAGTCGCAATCATTGAACCACCCGTTGCAAGCATTGGGTCAATTACTAGGCTCAAGCGTTCATCAATATTACCCACTAGCTTTTCAAAGTACGGAATTGGCTCTAATGTTTCTTCATTACGTTGCAGCCCTACTACACTTACCTTAGCAGCTGGCAATAATTGCATTACGCCGTCCATCATACCCAAGCCCGCACGCAAAATAGGCACTACCGTGATTTTTTTCCCTTTAATATGTTGCACATTTAATTTATTGCCATCCCAACTCGTTATTTCGTTATCTTCAAGTGGTAAGTTTTTAGTCGCTTCGTAAGTTAATAATGTACCTACTTCAGAGCACAATTCACGAAAACTTTTAGTGCTAATGCCATATGCGCGCATTAAGCCGAGTTTATGTTGAACAAGAGGGTGAGTAATAACGTGAATAGCCATGATAAAAAACCTACTAAGACAATAATTAGCGATATTTTATATTAAAAATGATTATTTGACCTGTAGTTTTCAAGAGATTTTAATATCCGGTGTCAAAACATATGGTTTTGCTTGATATTTATGCAAGAGTTTAGCAAAACCTGTTTATTCAATATTACTCGCTAACCAGTTGTTCACCTGTTTAAGCATATAGCTATTCATTTTTTGATGTTGTGGACTCCAGCCAGCTAAAAACCGATAAAAATCTGCCCATGCAGCAGGCCATAAAAAAAGCCAGTCGTTAGCTATTTTATCTGCGGGTGCTTTTGGATGATAAGTAGTAATTGCTGCTTTTAAATTATCAAAATAATATACAAGGTACTCATCAGCGTATTCATGTAATTGCTTATCACTAAAGCAACTGGTCATAAAATACATGACATCAATTACCCCACTACCTGCACCTATATATTGAAAATCATAACCGAGTATTTTACCACGCTCATTTGCTGCAAAGTTAGCAAGTTTCGCATCACCATGAACCAGCGTTTTGTACGCACAACTTTGTAGTTGCTCATCTATTTTATGTGCAACATTTTTAATATCGGACTTTTTATCTGCGCTTTCTTTTAGTTTGTTAAACTCATCAGGACGCGTGCTTAAATGCCAGTAGTTACCTTGTTGCCATAACCCGTCAGTGGGCTTATTTAAGTTAAATGCATGAAAGTGCGCAAGCCAATTTAATATCGCTTTAATGTGTTGTTGCCCAGCTTGAGCAAACCCATGCTTAGTGAAATCTTTAAATACCAATACATATTCATCATCTTTATTAATTGCCTTTATACATTCAATACTTTGCGCATATATTGGTAAATGCAGGCTATGTAACTTATAAAAATGATATTCAACACGATAAGAATCTTGTTTTCTTTTTAGTGCAAATGCACTTTGTTTAATTTTAGGATGCCTTATGTAGCTGGGTACCTTAATCGCTTTAATTACACAGGCTTTATCATCAAGCTGGCACTGCACAATACTGCCACATCCGCTCCAAAGTGATGTTAGCGTATCGACAATTTTAATGTGTTTAAAATGAAGTTGTACTAAAGGAAGGTAAAATGCCATAGCTATATTAAGTATTAGGTATTAAGTAATTAATTTTTTGTAGTTTAACATTAGAAGACGCTTTTAATAAAAGTACTTAATAGAAAAGCCTATATGATTTTGCACAATATTGATTAATGGATGTCGACTAATACACACTAAGACAAGCTAAACTAGCTGGCTATAATAGTGAGGAACGAGCACAGCCAGCTAGTTTTTTTGTTCGTTAAAGATCTTATGCGTTTTTTCGCAGTTCTTGATTATTTAACACGCTATTTTTGAACATATTGGTAACAATTTTCACGGTTGTCTTTCGTGAAACAAATCGAGGTATTAATGATGTTAAATAATTAACGCAACCAGATACGACATATATTCGATTTTTACCATAGGCATTTAATGCTGTGTTTACCACTTTTTCTGTTGATGAAAATTTCATTTGTGATGTATCAGCATCTGCTCTTTTCATAAAGTTAGATTCGGTTACACCTGGGCATAAAGCCATAACTCGAATATTTGTACCTAATAGTTCGCCTGATAAAGCTTCTGAAAAGTTTAAGACGAAAGCTTTACATGCACCATAGACAGCCTGGTAAGGTAAAGGTTGAAAAGATCCTGTAGAGCCAACATTAATAACACCGCCACTATTTTTTTCTAGCATGTGTGGAAGAAATAAATGAGTAAGTTCGACAAGCGCGTTCATATTGAGCATCATCATTTTATTATAGTTTGAAAAAGTTTCGCCAGAAAACTCACAAAACTTGCCAAAGCCGGCGTTATTTATTAGAAAATCTACTGATAACCCCATGCCCTCAACTTTTGAAAATAACAATTGGGCGCCATCGGACTCACTAAGGTCAACATCTATTGTTTTCACCCAAATACTCGGATTCTCAGACTGTAATGTTTTAGCTAATTCAACAAGAACACGGTTTGTTCTCGCTGTGATTATTAAGTTTGCATTTTGTTTGGCAAGTTGATGAGCAAATTCTTTACCAATACCAGAAGATGCCCCTGTAATTAATACCGTTTTGTTCTTGAAAGTTAAATTTTTCATTATAATTATCTCCTAAATAAATTTAGAAGAAACGATAACCCTTACCCCTAAGGGCAAGGTCAAGAAAATTCTTTAATTAAATCAATTTTAAATTGATTTAATTTTTTAATCTTAGATTGTAAGGCTTCAGATTTTTTTTCCAATTCGATTACTTTGTTATCGATATGAGCAGAAACAAGTGGAATAGGAAGTTTTTGATCAGTGATTTTTTTAGATACAATCTCTTTTAATTCATTAAGACTAAACCCTAGGGTTTGAGCTCTTCGAATCATATTTATGACCATTACGTCATGTTCAGTATAAGTTCGATAAGTCCCGCTTCTTTTTGGAGAGGGTATTAATTCTATCATTTCATAATGACGAATAGCCTTACGAGTAGCGCCAGTAAGTTCAGCAACTTGACCGATTAACAAATTATGAACTCCTATATTGATAAACGCACAACGCCATTTTACGTGGCAAATGATAGTTAGGTTATAATCATAAAGTAAAACCAACTGTATTTGGTTTTTATTTAACAGATTATTATATTTTCTATGCTACAAACTATCAATTTGCTTAAAATAACGAGTTAACGCCAAAATTACGATAGCTATTATAGGTAATAGAACTGCCCCTATTTTTAGATATAAATCAGAAATAGTTTCAAACGCTGTATTACCTAGGATTAACCCAAGCCCTATTCCAGTAAGCACCCCAAAAACTGGCAAAAGAATAAGTAATAATTTTAATGTAGATTTTACACTCATTTTATTTGAGTGTATAACGGCTGTATCCAAGATTGACTTCCTTTCAGAAAAAATAACAGCTTATTATGTGTCACCAGTTATTTAATTGTTAAATATCAACAAGGTAAGGAAATAAAAAAAATGTAGAACATATGTATACATTAAGTCAACTTAAAGACCATAGTAAATTTTGATTTGCTCTTTAAGCTGTAGACGAAGTGAATTGCTATTATCGACACGAAGCTGTTTAGTGGATACTAGGTTAAACCCTACGTCTTCATTACAGTTTCCAACACCGCTGTTATGAATCAAAATAAAATTAGAATGACTAAGGCCTTTTCCTTTATTTAATCCCATAAGGTAGCCGATTTCGTGGTAAACGTTTTTATTACCTTTTGTTAAATCAGCAATCAATAAACCACAGCTTTTAATGAGCGATAGGATCTCATCGTTAATATCATATGAATATCCTGTATTAAATTGATCAATCCTGATTTCACGGATACCGATATTTTCATTATGTTCAGCATTCACTTCATCAACAGCATTCTTAATGGCTTCAAAATTTTGCTGGGTATCTTCTGAGAATTGCATAGAGATAAATATTTCTTTTCTTTTCTTTTCTTTTCGAGTCTGCAATTTTATTGAAAATCTTAACAAACCCAGAAATGTCTAAATCATTTAGCTCAAAAATATGGTTTTTAAGCACCCAGTTCCTAAACAAATGAACTTTTTGTGGAGAAGTCTTTTGATAATTGATAAATGCACCGAGTAAGCCTGCACTAGAAGTCTCTGTAAGTTTGGTCATACTAAAAAGGTTATTTACACTACTTAATAGCGTAGTAAATATATCTATTGTGGACTCATTTTCTTGTATTAAGTCTTTGTTAATTAAATACTTGAGCGTATCAACTAGGAATGTCCTTGTATCAGGCTCAATGGCATTTCTTAAATGTGGGATATAGGCGTAATTAAGTTGTTCCTTAATCTTACGAGCTAGGTATGTAGTGGTACAGTGATTTTGGCCACCTAATTAGAGGTGTTATTATACACCTCATCAAACTTTAGATGCGCTTTAAAGATGCATTAGCATTATTAGAATCTTATGCGGGGTTACAAACTCATCGTTCTTGGTGGGTAGCAATTGATGCTATTACAACGGCACAACGTGATGGACGAAAAGTATCTCTTAATTTATCAAATTCATTGACTGTACCTGTATCTCGTACTTATATGAAAAACATTACAGCATTAAACCTACTATGATTTCTTTAAAAATAAACAACAGAGTCAATTAACGAGGACAATGAATTAGGACCCCCGCTTATAGAAATTTGCATTAAAATTTGAGCTACTCACCTCATGAATTTGTGAGATAACTATCAGGCATTGTTAATATATGATTTAAATTTTCTAAAAATTAACGGATATATTTATAATGCCTCCCCCTAAGAGTATTCAACCTAAATTGTCGTATCAGATTAACGTAGAATAGTGTATAATCGCGCGCATTATTTTATGGTTATTGTATTTGATTTCTTCAATGAAGCCTTTGCTTAATAAATCACTTACTCACGCCTAATAATTAACAACATTAAACGGAATACATCATGCTTGCAGCAAATAATATTACCCAACAGTTTGGGGCTAAACCTCTATTTGAAAATATTTCACAAAAATTTGGTGGCGGAAATCGCTACGGTTTAATCGGTGCCAATGGTTGTGGTAAATCAACCTTTATGAAAATTTTAGGTGGTGATTTAGAACAAACCTCTGGCAATGTAAGCCTAGATACTGGTGAACGTTTGGGTAAGTTACGTCAAGACCAGTTCGCATTTGAAACATCGAGCGTTATTGATACCGTGATTATGGGTCATACTGAACTTTGGGCGGTAAAAGAAGAACGTGACCGTATTTATGCTTTACCTGAAATGAGTGAAGCTGACGGCATGAAAGTTGGTGACTTAGAATCAGAATATGCTGAAATGGATGGCTATAGTGCTGAAGCACGCGCTGGTGAATTACTCATTGGTGTTGGCATTCCTGTTGAACAACATTACGGATTAATGAGTGAAATTGCACCTGGCTTCAAATTACGTATATTATTGGCACAAGCACTATTTTCAGATCCTGATATTTTATTACTTGATGAGCCAACCAACAACTTGGATATTCATACAATTCAATGGTTAGAAGAAACCTTAAATGAACGTAATTCAACGATGATTATCATTTCTCATGATAGACATTTCTTAAACAGTGTTTGTACTCACATGGCTGATTTAGATTACGGTGAGCTACGTGTTTATCCAGGTAACTATGATGAATATATGTTAGCGGCTACTCAAGCGCGCGCACGTTTATTAGCAGACAATGCCAAGAAAAAAGCACAAATTGGTGAGCTACAAGCTTTCGTTGCTCGTTTCTCTGCCAACGCATCTAAAGCAAAACAAGCAACTTCTCGCGCTAAACAAATTGATAAGATTCAATTAGACGAAGTTAAAGCATCAAGTCGTAGCAACCCATTTATTCGTTTTGAACAAGAAAAGAAATTATTCCGTAACGCTTTAGTTATTGAAAAAGCAAATAAAAGTTTTGATGAAAATCATATACTAAAAGATATTTCAGCCTTGATTGAAGTAGGTGAACGTGTCGCTATTATTGGTGAAAACGGTATTGGTAAAACTACCTTTTTACGTGCTTTAATGAGTGATGTTGGTTATGAACTTGATTCTGGTGAGTTTACTTGGTCTGAAAACGTTAATATTGGTTATTATGCTCAAGATCATGAATTTGAATTTGAAAACGACATGAACCTATTTGAGTGGATGAGCCAATGGCGTCAACCAACGGATGATGAACAAGCAGTTCGTGGTTACTTAGGCCGTTTATTATTCTCTGCTGATGATATTAAAAAGAACGTGAGCGTATTATCTGGTGGTGAAAAAGGTCGTATGTTATTTGGTAAGCTAATGATGCAAAAACCAAATATTTTAGTACTTGATGAGCCAACCAACCACATGGACATGGAGTCTATTGAATCATTAAACATGGCGCTTGAAAGCTATGAAGGCACATTGTTATTTGTTAGTCATGACCGTGAGTTTGTTTCAACAATTGCAACGCGTGTTATTGAATTAACAACCGACGGTTATGTTGACTTTGCCGGTACTTACGACGAGTACTTAGCAAGCAAAGCCTAAAATTTCATCCTTTTATAATACAAGGTAAGTCTCTTAATAAGATTACCTTGTATTATTATCGAATAGATTTAGCTAAATTTCACTATAACTGACTCTATTCTCTACCCTATTTATAAACTCAGATATGATGTGTTTTAAGGATTTTTTTTGTTAAGTTACCGTCACGCTTTTCATGCAGGAAACTTTGCTGATGTACTCAAGCATAGCGTACTAACACTTGTACTTGACTATATGACTCGTAAAGAGAAAGGCTTTCATTATATTGATAGCCACTCTGGCGCGGGCATGTATCAATTAGAAGATGAATATGCACAGAAAACAGGGGAGTATAAAGAAGGTATTGCCAAGTTAATCAATGAATCTGCTATACCTGAATCTCTTCAGCCTTATATTGATTTAATTAAATCATTAAACCCAAGTAGCACAAACACTGACGTGAACGATTTAACGTTATATCCGGGTTCTCCGGGCATTGCTAAACGTTTTATGCGCCGACAAGACAGTACTCACTTATTTGAACTACACCCTACAGACATTGAACATTTAAATGATTTTTGTTATCGCTGGAAAAAAGTGTTCGTTAAGCAAAGTGATGGTTATCAAGGTGTTTTAGGTTTAGTACCACCACCAAGTCGTCGTGGTGTTGTATTAATAGACCCACCATACGAGCTAAAAGAAGACTATAACAAAGCCGTTCAAACAATTATTAAAGCTTATACAAAGTTTGCTACTGGTACTTATATTCTTTGGTATCCGGTTGTTAAACGAGAGCTTGTTGAGCAGATGAGTTATACGTTTAGCAAAAGTGCGGTTAAAAATGTTTTACAAGTAGAATTTTGCTTAGAAAATGATACTGACAAATATGGAATGACTGGCACAGGGTTATTTATTGTTAATCCACCATGGCAATTGTCGGAACAACTTGATGAAATATTACCTTTCATGAAAAGCAAGTTAGGCACTAACAACACAAGTTATACCGTTAAACAGTTAATTCCTGAATAAAATAAATTCTGTTCAATTTATTTCAATTAAGATTTATCTCAATGATAGCTTCTCTCAATCATGGCTTCCCTTTACCATAATAAAGGTATGCATGATTGAGAGGAAAATTGTTTAAGTTAGGTTAGTACGATTAAAATAAACTAAAATATAAGCTACACAATTGGCTGATAACTTTTCACTTGATTAAACTCAAGCCCTTTCAGTATAAATAAATCGTCAACATAAAAATTGTCGGCACTACAAGCTTGCCACCATAGTTTCCAAGTTTCATCCGTTACTGTTTCATCAACTAAAACTCTAGGCGGTAATGGAGCAACTAAGCTTCCCATCGACATCTGTGAACCATAAGGCGTGCGTCTTTTTATCATTTGAGGCTCTAATTTAGTAGGATCATCTAAGCCCATACTGCCAACTAACTCAAAAAAGCTCTCTAGCGTATTATGATGAAAATACTTCACACGTTCACTTTTAACTTCAACATCAATCGCTTTCGCTCTTGCGGGATCTTGTGTTGCAATACCGGTTGGACAACGGTTAGTATTACAGTGTCTTGATTGAATACAACCAATGGCTAACATCATACTTCTTGCAGCATTCACAAGATCTGCACCTGCAGCTATTTTAGAAAGTAATTCAAAGCTTGATGCCGTTTTACCTGATGCGATAATTTTTATCTTATCTCGAAGGCCAACACCAATTAGTGCATTATGTACAATACTTACGCCCTCTAAACAAATCAAGCCTAAGCGATTAGCAAATTCAACTGGCGCAGCACCAGTACCGCCTTCAGCACCATCAACAGTAATAAAATCAGGCGTAATACCCGTTGCTAACATAGCCTTACAAAGACTTAAAAATTCAGCGGGATTACCAATACACAACTTAAAACCAATAGGTTTACCGCCACTTAACTCGCGCAATTGCTGAACAAACGCCAATAAAGCTTTAGGTGTGGTACATTCAGGGTTAACCGCAGGAGAAACACAGTCTCTGTCTTTTGGAATATGCCTAATACGAGCAATTTCATCGGTAATTTTTGCTTTTGGTAAAACACCACCATGACCCGGCTTAGCCCCCTGGCTTAACTTTATTTCTATCATTTTAACTTGTGGTAAGGCTGCCGTTTTTTTAAAGTTATCAGGATCAAAGCGCCCGCTTTCATCACGACAACCAAACAAACCTGTGCCTAATTGCCAAACCACATCGCCACCATGTTTTAAATGATACGGACTTGCGCCACCTTCACCAGTATTATGATAACAACCTGCTTTTTTTGCTCCTAAATTAAATGCTTCAATAGCGTTCTTACTTAATGAGCCAAAACTCATCGCTGAAATATTTAAATAAGAAGCTAAATAAGGTTGTTTACAACTATCCCCTCCAATCAGTACTTTTTTCGCGCTTTCTTTTATATGTACGGGTGATAAAGAATGCCATAAGCTTAAATAATTATCTTCCAACAAGTTGCGTTGCGTACCAAAAGCAATGGTATCAAGTTCATTTTTCGCACGGCGATAAACTAATGTACGTTGCTCGCGATTAAAAGGAAGCTCTTCGGTGTTATTGGCGATAAAGTACTGCTGTATTTCTACTCGAAAAGATTCTAGAAAATAACGTAAATAAGCTGCAACAGGGTAAAGTCTATTTAAACTATGACGACTATAAAACACATCATAAAGCCCAACAACACTGTACAGCATAGTGACCAACAATAAGATTAAACTAAAAACACTTGGGCTTTGTATATATAAGTAGCCAGCTGAAAAATTACCTAAGGTAACAATTAACCAGAGAAATTTTTGCATTATGGTCATGAAATTTTCCTATGAAATGAAAACAATTATTTTAATAATAATTCGTGTATTCTTTCTTAAATACTATCATTATTTATTTGGTTTTTTATATAAATTCTAAATAATCAAGGCTTAAACATTTACTGTGCTTAGTTTCCATATTACTCAAGTCGAGCAATACTGGTCGCAAAAATAGTATTTAAGGCATAAAAAAAGCAACTAATGTTGCTTTTTAACGGTAATATCATTCTAAAAAATACCTACAAGTTAAACTAATAGCTTAATCCTGTTCTTTTTTAGTGCTATCTTCTATTTCCGCAGGTGTTAATGCTTTTTTACGCTTAATAATTTTCATTGCGCCAGCATCTTGTATATCAAGAAATGTTTTCTTAATAACTTTTCTTGGTCTATTGTCAGCAACCTTTTTACTCTTATTAACGACTGGTTTTGCTTTCTCTACTCTAGGTTTTTTCGGTTTCAAACCTTTAAAACTTACTTTGATACCTTCAACTTTATTAAAGCTAATTTTTTGTTGTAAGAAAGCTTCTACGTTTTTAAAGCTTAACCAATCATTAGGGCCAACCAATGAAATTGAATCTCCTTTTGTGCCCGCACGACCGGTGCGACCAATACGGTGAACAAATTCTTCAGTATGTTTAGGCATATCAAAATTAATAACATGAGAGACATTTACCAAATCAAGTCCGCGTGAAGCTAAATCTGTTGTTACTAATATTTTATGGTGTCCTTTAGCAAAGCTTTCCATTATCTGATTACGTTGACCTTGGTTTAGCTCACCACTTAACGCTACTGCATTAAGTTTTTCTTCAGATAACATTTTAGCTAAACGCTCGGTATCACTACGTGTTGCCGTAAAGATGATAACTTGTTGTGTTGTTTCACTCGTTAAAAAGTGCTGTAACAACGCTTCTTTTTGCGTCAAATTATCTGCAAGATAAAAGCGTTTGGTAATATCTAAATGTTCACTATGCCCAGCATTAATGGCAATACGCTTAGGTTTTTTCAATAATTCAGTGGCAAATTCATTCACTTGTGCATGGTCAAGTGTTGCTGAAAATAACAATGTTTGGCGTTTACGATGATTAGCGGCTTTATTTATTTGGCTCAACTCTTTACTGAAGCCTAAATCAAGCATGCGATCTGCTTCATCTAGAATTAATAATTCTAAGCCGTTTAAATAAAAGTGTCCTTGCGTTAAATGATCAGCTAACCGTCCTGGAGTTGCAACAATAAAGTGTGGCTCTTTCTCTAACACCTTTACTTGATCATTAAAGTTTTCACCACCTAAAATTAATACCGCTTTAAATTGCGTATTGGCAGTAAACAAGCGCAGTTGACTAAAGACTTGTTTTGCAAGCTCTCGTGTTGGCGTTAAAATCACAACACGAGGATCACGCTTAGACAAGGCTCTATTTTTCGTTAAGCGCTGAATTGCAGGTATAACAAAGGCTAAGGTTTTACCCGAGCCTGTTTTAGAAGAAGCAATTAAGTCATGCCCCGCCATTGCGGCAGGAATTGCCTGTTGCTGAATTTGTGTTGGTTCTTTAAAACCAAGGTGTTGAACAGTACTCATTAAAGTATTATCTAAACCAAGATCGCTAAATTGCAAATTTTTCTCCGAAAAAAGTAAGTATTACAGCCGTATTATAACCTGCATCGATACATTTATAACTAATAAATATTGCAAAAATTGACTTAATCAATATCTCTATGACGTTAACATCTACTGCCATGTAATAAAATAAAGATTAATTGATTTAACGCAAGTTATATAGCTTGTTTTTTTATTACCCTTTAATAGTAAATTCCTATATTTGGGGGATAAAATATGATGAATCAAATTCCAATCATTAACATATCAACTAATGCGCTTGTTACTACACCACATAAAGCTAAGTCATGTATATCTACACCAATAAAATCTGAAGCACGTAAACCTAAACCAACTAATGCAATGATTGATTTAATTACCCAAGTACGGCAAGATTTTCCATTCACTTTACCTGAAGCACAAATTTGTGCAGGTAAATGCGTCGGTTGTCCTAAAAAATTATTAGAGCTAGCTGACACTGAACTTTCAGAGTGGGAATCACGTATAGATCGAGGTGAAACTCCATTATTGGGGGATATTTCTCGCTTAGGTAAGTTATGTAAAAATATACGTAGAGGCTTAATCAGAAACGGCTTAGTACATTAAACCACTCGCATAACATTTGGGTTAGTTATATATTATTAATGCGCTTAAACGAAAAAAGGTAACAACCTTTAGATTGTTACCTTTTTAACATTTGCTTATTCTACAGCTTAGCTTAATTTAGCTTTGTGATTTAACCTGCTGTAATTCTTTCTTCAACAACAATAAGTGCTTGCTCAATACGCTCAATAACTTTACTTTGATCTAATAACGCTAGCGTAATATCAAGTGACGGTGAATTACCACCACCTGTAGCAGCAACTCGAAGTGGCATTCCAACTTTGCCCATGCCTACTTCTAACTCTTCTGCAGTATCGTTAATAGCCGCATGAATCAATGCTGGTTGCCAATCAGTTAATGCTGCAAGTTTTGCTTTAACTAATAATAAAGGCTCTTTTACTACTGGGCGCAAATGTTTTTTAACGGCTTTAGCATCAAGCTCAGAGAAGTCTTCATAAAAATAACGCGATATTTCTGCCATTTCTTTCAATGTTTTAACACGATCTGCTTGTATTTTTACAATTTCAGCAAGTGCAGGTCCATTACTCGTATCAATACCTTGATCTTTCATGTGCCAAGCAAGATGCTCTGCTACATATTCAGGGTCCATTGTTTTCATATAATGTTGGTTTACCCAAATAAGCTTATCGGTATTAAATCCAGATGGCGCACGGTTACAATCTTTTAAATCAAATAACTCGATCATTTCTTCGCGAGAAAAAATTTCTTTGTCACCATGTGACCAACCTAAACGTACTAAATAATTTAATAATGCTTCTGGTAAATAACCGTCATCACGGTATTGCATTACACTTACTGCGCCATGACGTTTAGATAAACGTTTACCATCATCACCTAAAATCATTGGAATATGTGCATATTCAGGAATTGTAGCGCCAAGTGCTGCCAGAATATTAATTTGTTTAGGTGTATTAGAGATATGATCATCACCACGAACAACATGAGTGACTTTCATATCCCAGTCATCAACAACAACAGTAAGGTTATAAGTTGGAGTTCCATCAGAACGTGCAATGATTAAATCATCAAGCTGGTCGTTACTAATAGTTATATCACCTTTAACCATATCTTTAATAACAACGTCACCGCCGATTGGATTTTTAAAACGAATTACAAAAGGTTTGTCTTCAGGGTAATCAGTACGTTCTCGCCATAAGCCATTATACTTTTCTATTTCGCCTTTAGCTTTGGCTTCTTCACGCATTGCATCAACTTCTTCAGCAGTACTATAACAACGGTATGCATTACCAGAAGCTAATAACTGTTCAATAACTTCTTTATAACGATCAAAACGTTCAGTTTGAAAGTAAGGACCATGAGTCCATTCTAGGTTCAACCAATTCATACCATCCATAATGGCATCAACAGAAGCTTGTGTTGAACGTTCTAAATCGGTGTCTTCAATGCGAAGAATAAAGTCACCGCCATTCTTTTTAGCATAAAGCCAACTATATAAAGCAGTACGAGCACCACCAACATGTAAATAACCGGTAGGACTAGGGGCAAAACGAGTAGTTAAAGTCATAAAATTCTCAATATGAAAAAAACTAGGCTATATAAAGAAGCAGCCTAGAAAATAAATAGGTCTAAAATTGGCGACATTTTAACACTGTGCTTGTGCGAATTCACCTGTTAACAGAATTTGTTTACAACTAATCTCTAATATTGCGCAAAGATTTCAACGATAATGTCGACAAAAACACCGTTATGCGCAAAAAAAAATCAAACAATCACTTTTTCGAAAAAAATTAGTGTTTTTAGTAGTTTTTATGTTGACAGTATTTTGGATCTCCCTATAATACGCACCCACAGAGACGGACGATTAGCTCAGTTGGGAGAGCACCGCCCTTACAAGGCGGGGGTCACTGGTTCAAGCCCAGTATCGTCCACCATCTTTATTTAAGATGCTTTGTTACGGTTTCGAGTACCGTCCATTTAAAATGTGTAAACTCGAAGATAGATATATACTGCGGAGTGGTAGTTCAGTTGGTTAGAATACCGGCCTGTCACGCCGGGGGTCGCGGGTTCGAGTCCCGTCCACTCCGCCACTTATATCCATCAAAACGGGTTCGAGTCCCGTACATTATTAATAGTGTCAAACTCGAAGATATGTATATTCTGCGGAGTGGTAGTTCAGTTGGTTAGAATACCGGCCTGTCACGCCGGGGGTCGCGGGTTCGAGTCCCGTCCACTCC
>NZ_JAUOPP010000044.1:0-15685 GCF_030547765.1 Colwellia sp. 6_MG-2023
AAGTAGTAAGGAGAGAGTCTTATCACTCTGTCATCGGGAGTGGGCTAATGTGAACAGCTAATTATCGGAATTGGTATTACAATATTGTTGAACAGTGTTCAAAGGGATGGAAGAACTTCATGGGGGATATAGAAAGAGTAAAAAGTTTATGCACTAGAGATTGGGTTAAACTGGTCGATTAATTAATCCGTTTGGTATTAGATCATACAACTATCACAACTAGTATAAATTGTACTTATAAAAAAGCAGTAGTATTAGTGTAAGGAAAATTAAATAAAAAAAAACCAGCTAAAGCTGGTTTTTTAAAATGACATAGAATTATTAACAATTAATCTTCTACTTGTCACTATTTTCACCTAGGTGATGGAATAATTAAGTAGTTTTCTTATCTGATAATAATTTATTAGCTGCTAACGCGTTCGTTAGCAACATCAATCAATGGTTTCGATCCAGTTTGTAACATTGCTAAGTTAGCAGAAACAACACTCTTTGGTAATTTTGAAATCATCAAAGATCCTGTTTCTACAGAACCGCTTGCTGATGCAAACTCTAATAAGTTCTTACCATTACACTGAATGCCGTCGAAAATACGACGAATCTTTAATTTATTCATTTTCAAAAATGAACGCATGCGTTTCTTGTCATCAGCAGCCACATACTCACATATACTTTGTGCTATGTTAGTAGCTTGTGCTTTAGGTGTCGATACAACAGACGTTAAAGTTAAAACAGTGATGGTTGAAGCTATTAATAATTTTTTCATTTTAGTAACCTTTATATAGATGGATTATTAAAAGAAAAAACCACGGGATGTACCTATGAACGAGGTGACTCCGCTGCCGTAGATTCTCCAGTATTAGAAAATCCCGTAGGCCGGTGGTTTTGCGTCGCATACTTTCATATGCTTTGCCTTTTCTTTGTCAAATAACATTATCTCTAATATTTTAAGGAAATGCAAATATCATTTAGCTTATTGTTATATAAAGAGATAATCTGTTGAAAAAATATTTATTTAGGAAAAAATTTTCATTATTTCAAGTTGAAACAATTTGCTTACAATTTGTCTATATAATTATTACATAAGGGGAGGAGGGAATTTGTAATTCAGGTGCTTTTTATCAAAGTATAACTATTTTAGGTTAAATAATTATACTTTGAATGCTATTCATACAAGCTAAGGGCTAGAACTGCATTTCAGGTGTATTTTCATTTACAACTAATTCACCTTCAGTTAGTTTTATTATTTCCTCTACCGATACGCCTGGTGCGCGCTCTAATAAATGAAATTTACCTTCTTTTATTTCTATATATGCTAAGTCTGTTAATACTTTTTTTATACACCCTTTTCCTGTTAAAGGTAGTGTACAGTTATTTAATAACTTAGATACGCCATGTTTTGATGCATGTGTCATGGTAACAATAATATTATCGGCACCAGCCACTAGATCCATTGCGCCACCCATACCTTTAATTAACTTTCCAGGGATCATATAGGAAGCAATATTGCCATTGACATCAACTTCAAATGCTCCTAGTACCGTTAAATCAACATGACCACCTCGGATCATGGCAAATGACTCGGCAGAATCAAAAAGAGAAGCACCTGTCGCCATGGTAACCGTTTGTTTACCTGCATTAATAAGATCGGCATCAATTTCTTCTTCAGTTGGAAATTGCCCCATCCCTAATAAGCCATTTTCAGACTGTAGCATAACTTCGATACCTTCAGGTACGTAATTAGCGACAAGGGTCGGAATACCTATGCCTAAATTAACGTAATAACCATCTTGAAGTTCTTGAGCTACACGTTGTGCAAGTTGTTCTCTTGAAAGAGCCATAATCTATCTCCTCTAGGGTTTCCGTTAACCTTATTGTTGTGGTATAGACAATAATAGTTAGCTATTCACCCGTTAATTATTATTTAATTTATTCTTATGAGCGAATAGTGCGCTGTTCAATACGTTTTTCGAAGGTGCCTAAAATTAGTCTGTCGACATAAATTCCAGCAGTATGAATTTGATCAGGGTCTAGCTCACCAGGTTCGACTATTTCCTCTACTTCAACAACGGTTATTTTGCCTGCGGTTGCTGCCATTGGATTAAAATTACGTGCTGTTTTTCTAAAAACCAAGTTACCGTATCGGTCCGCTTTCCATGCTTTTACAATGGCGAAATCTCCAGTGATAGCTTCTTCTAGAATATAATGGCGACCGTTAAACTTTCTTTCTTCTTTCCCTACTGCAACAGGTGTTCCATAGCCTGTGGCGGTGAAAAAAGCGGGTATTCCTGCACCACCAGCACGCATTTTCTCTGCTAACGTTCCTTGTGGTGTTAACTCTACATCGAGCTCGCCGGCCATCATTTGACGCTCAAATTCAGCATTTTCACCAACATAAGAAGCAATGATTTTTTTTATCTGGCGATCAGGCAATAAAATTCCTAAGCCAAAATCATCAACACCACAGTTATTAGAAACTAATGTTAAACCTTTTGTACCTTTGCGTTTAATTTCCTGAATTAAGTTTTCAGGAATTCCACATAAGCCAAAACCACCTGCAATTACAGTCATGTTGTCAGTTAGGCCTGCCATGGCTTCTTCATAACTAGCAACTACTTTGTCAAATCCTGCCATTGTTTTCTCCTCGATGCTTTATTCGTTTATTATATTTTTTGCTAACATACTAAGTGTTTTTATTCGCTAAATAAGCATTTGATACTTTTGATATTGGCGCTTTAGCTAGTTTTTCGCTGATATACCAACCAGCTTCAAGCAATTTGGTAAAATCTATTCCTGTTTCTATACCTAAACCATTTAACATGTAAACAACATCTTCAGTAGCAACATTACCTGATGCACCTTTAGCATAAGGACAACCACCTAAACCTGCAATAGCACTATCGACGACCTTAATACCCATTTGAAGAGCTGCGTAAATATTGGTTAACGCTTGTCCATAGGTATCATGAAAATGTACCGCTAGCTTATTTATTGGTACATGAGCACTAACCGCTTGTATCATTTGTGTGACTTTAGCCGGTGTACCAACACCTATGGTATCGCCAAGAGATATTTCATAGCAGCCCATTTCGTAGAGTTTTTTAGCAACTTTAGCAACGTCTTCTGGTGCTATATCTCCCTCGTAAGGGCAGCCTAAAACACATGAAACGTAGCCCCTTACTTTTACGTTGGCTTGTTTCGCTGCATCCATAATAGGAATAAAACGTTCTAAGCTTTCTTTAATTGAGCAGTTAATATTTTTTTGGCTAAAGCTTTCTGACGCAGCACCAAAAATGGCTACTTCATTAACATTGACTGCCATCGCATTTTCAAACCCGCGTATATTAGGTGTAAGCGCAGCATAAGTGACATTATTCTTACGATTCAATGTTTTAAATACTTCAGTAGACGTTGCCATTTGTGGTACCCACTTAGGAGACACAAAACTGCCGCTTTCTACATAACTAACTCCTGCACTAACAAGTTTTTCTATTAAGCTGATTTTATCACTTGCGCTTATTAGCTTAGCTTCGTTTTGTAAGCCATCTCTTGGTCCTACTTCCACTATTTTTACTTGAGTAGGCATAAGAGGGGATAAGATGTTATTCATGCTAGCTCCTTATGCTTCATCATTGACATTTATCTGTTCGCTAAATGCCAATAACTCGGCTCCGCCATCAACCATATCGCCAGCTTGGAAGAATATTTCATTAATGATACCGTAACTGGGGGCTTTAATCGTATGTTCCATTTTCATTGCTTCCATAATAACTAGCGGTTGATTTTTACTAACGGTATCGCCAGCTTTTACTAATACACTAATCATGGTGCCATTCATTGGCGCGGTTAAACCACCATGTCCATTTTCATTATCATGTTGGCCACAATCAGGTAAAATATGAATAAAGTTGAATACACCATTTTCTCTGTATAAATTAATATTATTATTAATAAGACTGACCGTTGTTGTACTACGGTGACCATTGATCGTGGTAATGAGAAGGTCGTTATTTAGGCTACCTTGACAATTAAATTGCTTACCATTCACATTCAGTGAATAATTGACATCAGAGCCGTGGTTTTTTTGTTCAATTTCAACGTTATACTCCGTTTCGTTATGCGCTAGCACGAACGAATGTATATAAGGTTCATTTAAACGCCATGCATTGGCATTGTGCCAAGGTGAATTTGAATCACTACTTTTTAGCGCATCTTTTTGGGTTTTGTGTTGCCTTGTTAAGATGAGGTATAAAGCGGCAATTGGTAATTCGTTTTGTAATAGTTGTTGTTTATTCTTGAAAATAAGCTCATTATTTTTTTCAATAAAACTCGTGTCTATTTCTTCATCTATAAATGGTTGCGATGTTGCTAAGTTATAGAGGAAATCAATATTCGTTGTTACACCATTGATACGATATTCGCTTAATGCTTTGCTCAAACGTGTTAGTGCTTTTTCACGATTCTCATCCCATACAATTAATTTTGCGATCATAGGATCGTAATAAACACTTACCTCATCTCCTTGACGAACACCGGTATCAATACGGACATGCTTACTTTCAACAGGCGTTTGCAATAAGCTTAGCTTACCTGTTGCCGGAAGAAAGTCTTTATTAGGATCTTCGGCATAAATACGGGCTTCAAAAGCATGTCCATTGAGCACTAGTTGCTCTTGCGTTTTAGGTAAGATTTCACCAGCGGCAACACGAAATTGCCATTCGACTAAATCTTGGCCACTAATCATTTCAGTGACTGGATGCTCAACCTGTAGACGAGTATTCATTTCCATAAAATAGAAAGAACCATCAACATCAAGTAAAAACTCAACCGTACCAGCACCTTGATAACCAATCGCTTGAGCTGACTTTATTGCAGACTCACCCATCTGTGCACGTAACTCTTCACTCATACCAAAAGCCGGGGCTTCTTCAATCACTTTTTGGTGACGACGTTGTACCGAACAATCTCGTTCGAATAAGTAAACAGCATTGTTGTGGTTATCACAAAAAACTTGAATTTCAACATGACGAGGCTGAGTTAGATATTTCTCTACTAACATAGTATCGTCACCAAAAGATGACATTGCTTCTCGTTTTGCTGCCGCGAGGCCTTCTGCAAACTCTTGTTCGTTCCATACTTGGCGCATACCTTTACCACCACCGCCAGCGGTCGCTTTTAATAATACTGGATAGCCCATATCATCAGCAGCTTTTTTAATTACTTCATTTGATTGGTCGTCACCATGGTAGCCAGGTACTAAAGGTACGTTGGCTTTTTCCATAATGTTTTTAGCGGCTGACTTTGACCCCATAGCTTCTATTGCAGCTACCGGTGGACCAATAAAGGTAATGTTTTGCTTAGCACAAGAACGACAGAAATCGGCATTTTCAGAGAGGAAACCATAACCAGGGTGAATTGCCTGTGCGCCTGTTTGAATTGCAGCAGCAATAACATTATCGCCTAAAAGATAGCTCTCACGTGATGGTGAGGGACCTATATAAATAGCTTCATCGGCCATTTGTACATGTAAGGCATTTTTGTCTGCATCTGAATAAATAGCTACGGTTAAAACGCCCATACTTTTCGCTGTTTTTATAATACGACAGGCAATTTCACCACGATTAGCAATTAATATTTTATTGAACATGTTATTTCCTCTTGAATTCAGGCCTATAAATAAATGCCATTAATACTTTTTATTTTTGCCAGTTTGGTAAACGTTTTTCAAAAAAAGCATTTAAGCCTTCTTGACCTTCTTCTGATACTCTGATCGCAGCTATTCGCTCACTGGTATTTGTTAGTAACGCATCATCTACGGTTTTAAACGCAACGTCTTGACTGAGTTTTTTTGCTTTTCGTCTAGCTTGACTACCGTTAGCAAGTAATATTGTTATCATTCTTTTGACTTCATTGGTTAAGTCATCAGGATCAACAATTTCGTCAACTAAGCCCAATTGTTGTGCTTTTTCACTGAAAAATCGCTCTGCGGTTTGAAAGTAACGACGACTCGCCTTTAACCCGATAGCATCGACAACATAAGGACTGATAGTTGCAGGAATAAGACCTAATTTAACTTCACTTAAACAGAAGCTTGCTTTAGTGCTCGCAATAACAATATCGCAACAACTTGCTAAACCTACTGCACCACCAAAAGCTGCACCCTGAATTTTGGCTATTGTTGTTTGTGGTAGGAAATTTAATGCTTTTAACATTTGGGCTAGGGCGTTAGCATCTTTCAAGTTATCCTGATAAGAATAGCTGGCCATACGTTTCATCCAACCTAGGTCGGCACCCGCACTAAAGCTTTTTCCGTTTGATGCTAGGACCGTGATACTAATGTCTTCGCGCTTACTAATATCATTAAATATAGTTGTTAATTGTTTTATGATTTCATCATCGAAAGCATTGTGTTTATCTGGATTATTTAAAGTAACGGTAGCAACACCTTGCTCATCTACCGCAAATAAAACTTTTTCATTAGATGTGTTCATATTAATGCGCCTTATTTTTCTCTTAACACCAGTATTACATTCTAAAGATGCCAAACTTAGTATCATCAATTGGGGAGTTTAGTGCGGCTGAAATAGCTAAGCCTAATACTTGACGAGTATCAGCAGGATCTATAATGCCATCATCCCATAATCGTGCTGAAGCAAAGTAAGGGTGACCTTGATGTTCATAATTATCAATAATTGGCTGTTTAAAGGCTTGTTCGTCTGATTCACTCCAAGTTTCACCCAACTTTTCTTTTTTATCACGTGTTACTTGTGCCATAACACCCGCAGCTTGTTCGCCACCCATGACGGAGATGCGTGCATTTGGCCACATAAATAAGAAACGAGGATCGTAAGCTCTACCACACATACCATAGTTACCGGCACCAAAGCTGCCACCTATCAGAATAGTAAATTTAGGTACTTGTGCTGTTGCAACAGCCGTGACCATTTTGGCACCATGTTTTGCTATACCACCTGACTCATATTGTTTACCTACCATAAAACCGGTGATGTTTTGTAAAAATACCAGTGGAATTTTTCGTTGAGCACATAATTGAATAAAATGCGCACCTTTCTCGGCTGATTCACCAAAGAGCACTCCATTATTGGCGACAATTCCAATGGGATAGCCGAATATATTAGCGAAGCCACATACTAGGGTATTACCATAGAGTGCTTTAAATTCATGGAATTCACTGGCATCCACCAGGCGAGCAATAATTT
Source organism: Colwellia sp. 6_MG-2023 (assembly GCF_030547765.1). Lineage (NCBI taxonomy): Bacteria > Pseudomonadati > Pseudomonadota > Gammaproteobacteria > Alteromonadales > Colwelliaceae > Colwellia > Colwellia sp. 6_MG-2023. The sequence goes on from NZ_JAUOPP010000044.1 coordinate 7,218, forward strand.
CTCGTACGTCATAAGGTTGGCGAGTATCTTTTGGAATAATGCCGTAAATATCTTCGCTAGGGTATTCAGGCTCAACAACTTCTTGTATATCAATATTGATAGGCTTTATGTTATTTAAATTTTTAATAGCAGAGCGTGCAATCTTAAGTGCATGATGATCATTTTGTGCATAGTGATCGGTAACACCTGAAGTGCGACAATGTACATCTGCACCACCTAAATCTTCAGCACTAACAACTTCGCCTGTTGCTGCTTTAACAAGGGGAGGTCCGGCTAAAAATATTGTGCCTTGTTCTTTAACAATAATAGATTCATCAGCCATTGCTGGCACATAAGCACCCCCTGCAGTACATGAACCCATAACAACCGCAATTTGTGGGATGTTTTTAGCTGACATATTGGCTTGATTAAAGAAAATACGTCCAAAATGTTCCTTGTCTGGAAAAACATCATCTTGATTTGGTAAGTTAGCTCCGCCAGAATCTACTAAATAAATACAAGGAAGATTATTTTCTTGTGCGATAGCCTGTGCTCTAAGGTGCTTTTTTACTGTTAGTGGATAATATGTGCCACCTTTTACGGTGGCGTCATTAGCAACTATTACACATTCTTGACCGCTAACACGACCAATGCCAGTGATAATACCTGCACTAGGCACATCATCATCATAAACTTTGTAAGCGGCGAGTTGTGAGAACTCTAAAAAGGCAGCGCCCTCATCAATTAATGCATTGACGCGATCACGAGGTAATAATTTTCCTCGGCTAAGATGGCGCTCGCGAGAACGTTCGCCACCACCCAGTTTTATTTCACTAATCTTTGCACGTAAATCATCAATTTGTGCTTGCATGTGAGCAGCATTATCTAAGAAATCTTGACTGCGAGTGTTTATTTTTGAAATTATTTTTGCCACGGGAAAGCCTTATTATTTAACGAAGTAGTTGGATTAATTAACAATAAAACAAATGATTACTTTGATTCGTTGAACAACTCACGCCCGATCAGCATTCTTCGAATTTCTGACGTACCGGCGCCAATTTCATAAAGTTTAGCGTCACGTAATAAACGTCCTGCAGGAAATTCATTGATATAGCCATTGCCGCCAAGTAATTGAATTGTATCGAGCGCCATTTTGGTGGCTAGCTCTGCTGCATACAAAATAACGGCAGCGGAATCCTTACGTGTCGTTTCACCGCGATCACAGGCTGCTGCAACCATATAAGCGTATGATTTTGCGGCATTCATTTGCGTATACATGTCAGCCACTTTACCTTGTACTAATTGAAATTCTCCAATTGATTGGCCAAATTGTTTTCTGTCATGGATATAAGGTACGACTAAATCCATGCAAGCATCCATAATGCCTAACGAACCACCAGATAAAACAACACGTTCATAATCTAAACCTGACATTAGCACACGCACACCTTTACCTTCATGACCTAAGATGTTTTCTGCAGGCACTTCACAATCTTGAAATACGAGTTCACAAGTATTAGAGCCACGCATGCCTAATTTATCGAGTTTTTGATGACGGGAAAATCCTGGGTAGTCACGTTCAACGATAAAAGCAGTAATTCCTTTTGAACCTGCACTAGTATCTGTTTTAGCGTAAATCACATAAACATCAGCATCTGGACCATTGGTAATCCACATTTTATTGCCATTAAGAATATATTTATCACCATCTTTCCTAGCAGAGAGCTTCATACTAACAACATCACTACCCGCGTTAGGCTCGCTCATCGCCAATGCGCCGATATGTTCGCCAGTACAAAGTTTAGGAAGGTACTTTAGTTTTTGTTCATGGGATCCATTTTTGCGCAGTTGGTTTAAACATAAATTAGACATAGCGCCATAACTTAAGCCGACAGAAGCAGAAGCTCTACTAATTTCTTGCATAGCAACGATATGCTCTAAGTAACCTAAGCCAGAGCCGCCATATTCTTCTTCAACGGTCATCCCTAATAACCCCATGTCACCAAATTTTCGCCATAAATCACTTGGAAATTCATTATCTATGTCTATTTGTTCGGCGCGTGGTGCGATTTCATCACGAGCAAAAGCATTCACTTGATCGCGTATCATATCGACGGTTTCGCCTAAGTTAAAATTAAGTGAGTTAAATGAAGAGATCATAGATTTTTCCTTTTTTAATTTGGTTAACTAAAGTGGTTTATTTATTATTAGTGTTTTTCTATTTTGTTAATTTCGTTAAAATGTTTTGACAATTTTCTTCTAAATCATTTAGCTCAATTAATACATCGTTAATATCAGCAAGTTGTTGTTCTAATGATTTTTTTTTGCTTGCGATTAATTCCATCATACTTGATAACTGTTTTGCACTAGACTTATCAGCGTCATACAGTTCAAATAATTTTCCTGTTTCAGCTAATGAGAAGCCTAGGCGTTTACCACGTAATATTAATTTAAGCCTAACTCTATCTCTTTGGTTATAAATGCGAGTTTGTCCCTTACGTGAAGGCATAAGTAAGCCTTGATCCTCATAAAAACGAATACTTCGCGTAGTAATATCAAACTCTTTTGATAATTCTCCAATCGAGTAGTTAGTCTGATTTGGTTTGTTTTTTATATTCATCTGGTATTGATTACTTGCAATTATTGTTAAAATAACTCTACAGGAAGTTTACGTTAACGTAAAGTGGGTTTTTAAGTAATGTCATCATAATATTTAAAATTAGTTTTAATGTTAGCTTAGTTATTTGGGTTTGAGCTTTTTGTACTCTTTGTTTTACACACAGTAACGAAATAAATACGACGTTGTAAATAAGAGTAAAGACTAGTACTAAAGTTTACGTTGGCGTAAACGTTATATTGTTGTAGGCTATTTAGCTTAATATTATTAAAATTAATATCATCTTTCTTATTTTGGAGATTATCATGTCACAGAGTGATCCTATTGTAATTGTTTCAGCATTAAGAACCCCTATGGGTGGTTTTAGCGGCTGTTTTTCAAATGTTACAGCACCCGAACTTGGTGCAACCGCGATAAAAGCTGCTGTAGCTCAAGCGAAATTAAGCAATGATCAAGTCGATGAGGTCATCATGGGGTGTGTTTTACCCGCAGGTTTAAAGCAGGCACCAGCGAGACAAGCAGCTATTGCCGCGGATTTATCTTTATCAACGGTTTGTACTACTATTAATAAAGTGTGTGGATCAGGTATGAAAGCTGCAATGCAAGCTCATGATGGATTACTTGCAGGCTCAATTGAAGTTGCCGTTGCTGGCGGGATGGAAAGTATGAGTAATGCTCCTTATCTTCTACCCAATGCTAGATCTGGGATGCGAATGGGGCATGGTCAAGTAATCGATCATATGATGCTTGATGGTTTAGAAAATGCCTATGATGGTATTTCTATGGGCTGCTTTGCACAAGAAACTGCTGATGAGGCAGGTTTTAGTCGTGAAGCGATGGATGAGTTTGCTATCCGCTCTTTATCTCGTGCTAACGCAGCGATTGAGTCAGGCGCTTTTAAAAATGAAATAGCACCCGTCACTGTAATAAATAGACGACAAGAAACTATCATAGATACAGATGAACAACCGGGTAATGCTCGCCCAGAAAAAATACCTTCATTAAGAGCCGCTTTCAAAAAAGATGGAACAATAACTGCGGCGAATTCTAGTTCAATTTCTGATGGTGGTGCAGCACTAGTTATGATGAAGCTATCAACTGCGCAAGCGCATGGTTTAACGCCGCTTTGTAAAATAGTGGCCCACGCTACTCATGCACAAAAACCAGCTGAATTTACGGCGGCACCTGTAGGTGCAATGACAAAATTATTAGAAAAAGCAGGTTGGGCAGCAGATGATGTTGATTTATTTGAAATCAATGAAGCGTTTGCAATGGTAACTATGCTCGCGGTTAAAGAGATGAGTTTAGATATTAATAAAGTTAATGTTCATGGTGGAGCATGCGCATTAGGTCATCCACTAGGTGCTAGTGGGGCACGCATTATGGTTACTCTGATTCATGCTTTAAAAAATAAAGGCTTATCCAAAGGTGTTGCTTCTTTATGCATTGGCGGTGGTGAAGCAACGGCCATTGCTTTGGAAATGTTATAATTAATTAGGAAATATTATGAATTTTGACTTAACTGAAGATCAACAAATGTTTTCTGATACCGCTAAGCAATTTAGTGATAGTGAATTATTACCTAATAGTGCTAAATGGGATCAAGAAAGTATTTTCCCAAAAGACGTTATTGCTAAAGCTGGTGAATTAGGCTTCTGCTCTTTATATACACCTGAATCAGCAGGGGGGTTAAATCTAAGCCGTCTGGATTCCTCTATAATTTTTGAACAATTAGCTATGGGGTGTACGGCTACCACTGCCATGATGACTATTCATAATATGGCAACATGGATGATAGCAACCTGGGGCAAGGACTCTATAAAGGATACCTGGTGTCCATCATTAGTCACAGGTGAAAAGCTTGCTTCTTATTGTTTAACCGAGCCGGGGGCTGGATCTGATGCGGCTTCATTAAGAACATCAGCAAAAAAAGAGGGTGATAATTATATCATCAATGGCTCTAAAGTTTTTATTTCGGGGGCCGGCGCTACAGATGTTTTAGTTGTAATGGTACGTACCGGTGGCGAAGGTCCTAAAGGTATTTCAGCAATTGTTATCCCTGCTAATTTAGATGGTATTATTTATGGTAAAGCTGAACACAAGCTTGGCTGGAATGCTCAACCTACGCGTCAAATTACCTTTGATAATGTAAAAGTTCCTATTGAGAATTTGTTAGGTGATGAAGGTGACGGTTTTTCAATGGCAATGAAAGGTCTTGATGGTGGTCGTATTAATATTGCAACTTGTTCTATTGGCACGGCACAGCAAGCTTTAAACATTTCAATGGAATATATGAAAGAAAGAGAGCAATTTGGTAAACCTATTGCTGCTTTTCAAGGCTTACAGTTTAAATTAGCGGATATGGCAACGGAATTAGTTGCTGCACGTCAATTGGTAAGATTAGCGGCTTATAAATTAGATAAAAATGATCCAGAGAAGACAGCTTATTGTGCCATGGCAAAACGTTTTGCCACAGATATTGGTTTTCAAGTTTGCGATGCTGCACTGCAAATTCATGGTGGTTATGGTTATATTAAAGAATACCCATTAGAACGACATTTTAGAGATGTGCGTGTCCATCAAATTCTTGAAGGTACGAATGAAATCATGCGTGTCATTATAGCTCGTCGCTTATTAGCTGAAGCTGCTGGACAACTGCTTTAATGAATTTTTAAGACTAAATAGTACTTAAAAAATAAGCTATGGCTCGGGATCGAAAAGTAAGTAGGAATTTTATATGACTCAAGTAGTAAATTTTCATGAACTTAATTGTGATAATGGTAAGACAATAGCGGTAATTACCTTAAATTCACCAAAATCATTAAACGCGTTAAGCGCTGACATGATCGAGTTACTCTATCCAAAATTAAAGCAGTGGCAAACACAAGAAAATATTGCTGCTATTTTTTTACAAGGTGAAGGAGAAAAAGCTTTTTGTGCTGGTGGTGACATCGTACATATGTATCAAGCGATGAAAAAACTAGAAACGCAAGAAAATTCAGATGGTTATTCTTCAGAAGTAATAGAGTATTTTACCAAAGAATATCAACTAGATTACCTTATCCATACTTTCAATAAACCTTTTATCGTATGGGGAAGTGGCATTGTTATGGGAGGAGGGCTAGGGCTAATGGTTGGTGGTAGCCATCGCGTAGTGACTGAGAGTTCTCGCATTGCAATGCCTGAAATCAATATTGGTCTTTATCCTGATGTGGGAGGAAGTTATTTTTTAAATCGTATGCCAGATAGCTGTGGGTTATTTTTAGGCATTACTGGCGCCTCTATCAATGCAGCCGACGCTAAATATTGTCATTTAGCAGATTATTTTGTGGCAAATGATAATAAAGATGCATTTATAAAGCTGTTAACTCAACTAGATTGGCAAGAGTCTTCAAAAGCTAACCATGAAAGTCTTACTAATCTTTTGTTAAGTTTCGAGCAAGACTCAGCGAGTTACTTACCTGATAGTAAACTTAAGGAGCACAAGGCCTTAATTAATCAAGTGACTAGTTTTGATAACCTTAATGATATTGTCAAAAGTATATTAACTGCTGAATGTGAAGACAAATGGTTTAATCGAGCACAAAAATCATTAGCGCATGGTAGCGCTTTGAGTGCCTCTATTGCATATAGACAGCTGCAAGTAGGTAAATCATTATCTTTGGCTGACTGTTTCCGAATGGAGTTAAACCTGTCCGCTAAATCAGGCAAGTTTGGTGAATTTGTTGAAGGTGTACGAGCACTTCTTATTGATAAAGATAATTCGCCTCAATGGCATTTTGACTCTGTTGCTACTGTTGATAATAAAGTAGTGGATTGGTTTTTTGAATCTAAGTGGGCAAAAGAAGAGCACCCGCTAGTCAATTTAGGCCTTTAGTTATTGAGAAATAAACGACTTAAGGTTTAGTTACTAGGAATAAATTCAAAAGAATAAAATGTTAAATACTGTTTATTTCAAAAACTATCATTATAAAAATATAAGGAAAGAACAATGGCAAATATAGCATTTATCGGTTTAGGTAATATGGGGAGCCCTATGGCGATTAACTTAGTTAAAGCAGGACATCAAGTTTGTGTCTTCGATTTATCTGAGCCTGCTGTAGCGCAAGTTGTTGATGAAGGTGCAACGACTAAAGCAAGTGCAATAGAGTGTGTCAAAAATGCTCAATTTATTGTTTCTATGCTACCTGCAGGAAAGCATGTTGATGGGGTCTATTTATCACCTGAAACCGGGTTAATTAACCATATTGAAAAAGGCAGTATAGTTATTGATTCTTCAACTATAGATGCTGCAACATCACGTAAAGTAGCTTCAGCATTAGCAGGCCAAGGTATTAATTTTGTTGATGCTCCAGTATCTGGTGGCGTTGGCGGTGCAGTTGCTGGCACATTAAGCTTTATGGTGGGAGGATCTATTGATGAGTTTAACCAAGTAGAGCCCATTTTAAAAACTATGGGTAAAAATATTTTCCATGCAGGTGATCATGGCGCAGGGCAAATAGCCAAAGCCTGTAATAATATGTTGTTGTCTGTATTAATGATTGGTACGAGTGAAGCATTACAATTAGGTTTAGCAAATGGGCTAGATGCGAAGGTTTTATCTAACATTATGAGTGAAAGTTCAGGCAGTAATTGGACATTAGATGTTTATAATCCGTGCCCGGATGTAATGGAAAATGTTCCCTCATCAAACGATTATAAAGGTGGATTTATGGTTGACTTGATGGCAAAAGACTTAGGTTTAGCTATGGATACAGCAGTTGATAGTCAATCATCAACTCCTATGGGGGCATTAGCACGTAATTTGTATGTAATGCATGCGGCGTCGGGTAATGGTGGAAAGGACTTCTCCAGCATATTTAACCTATTTAACAAATAACTATTAATAAAGTATAAATAGAGAATATTATGAACTTAGAGAATAAAACAATTGTCATTACTGGTGGTGGTCAAGGTCTAGGCCGTACAATGGCAATTAACTTTGCTCAAGATGGAGCCAATATTGCACTGATTGATTTAAATGAAGCATTATTACAAGAAACAGTTGCCCTTATTGAAGAAAAAGGCGTAACAGTTAAATACTATTTAGCAAATGTAAGTAATGAAGAGCAAGTTGAATCGACATTTAAAAAAATTAATGAAGACTTTAATGGTATCGATGGCTTAATTAACAATGCAGGTATCTTGAGAGATGGTATGTTTGTTAAAGCTAAAGATGGTGTAGTAAGTAAAAAAATGTCATTAGCGCAATTCCAATCTGTTATTGATGTAAATCTAACGGGTGTTTTTCTGTGTGGTAGAGAAGCTGCAGTACATATGATTGAGTCTGGTCGTAAAGGTGTCATTATTAATATGTCATCAATCGCACGTGGTGGAAACATAGGACAAACTAATTATGCTGCAGCAAAAGCTGGTGTGGTTGCTATGACAACAACATGGGCAAGAGAGTTAGGGCGACATGGTATTCGTGTTGGTGCAATAGCACCCGGTGTTATACGTACAGCTATGACTGATGCGATGAAACCGGAAATGCGAGATAGATTAGAAAAAATGAAACCTGTTGGGCGTCTAGGCGAAGCAGAGGAGATTGCACATACTGCAAAATACATTTTTGAAAATGATTTTTTTACTGGCAGAGTGGTAGAAGTTGATGGTGGATTGGCAATGTAAGCCAGTAATGTCATTGTTTTGAGTGTTTATTGTCTTAATTGAACAACCTTTGAACACTTAAACGTTAAATAATAAATAAAGTCAAAAATAATGATATTTATGCTTGACCCAATAAGATAAGTCTATACAATGCGCTCCAGTTCCAAGGGGTTCAGGCAAAACGAATCATCAACGGGCTGTTTTAATAAGTTATCTACTTTCA
>NZ_JAUOPP010000045.1:0-13048 GCF_030547765.1 Colwellia sp. 6_MG-2023
TAAATTCTGTTCAATATTATTTCTGATAACTATCAACGGTTAACTCGACAGTGAAAGCACCTTCTACTCTTTACATCCCGCACCGTGTCACCAATTCAAGTCCAGTATCGTCCACCACTTTTAATTCAAGTAAATTCTGTTCAATATTATTTCTGATAACTATCAACGGTTAATTCGATAGTGAAAGCACATTCTACTCTTTACATCCCGCACCGTGTCACCAGTTCAAGTCCAGTATCGTCCACCATTTTTAATTCAAGTAAATTCTGTTCAATATTATTTCTGATAACTATCAACGGTTAACTCGACAGTGAAAGCACCTTCTACTCTTTACATCTCGCACCGTGTCACCAGTTCAAGTCCAGTATCGTCCACCACTTTTAATTCAAGTAAATTCTATTCAATATTATTTCTGATAACTATCAATGGTTAATTCGATAGTGAAAGCACCTTCTACTCTTAACTTTATAATCATTATTCCTTTTATTTTCAGTTTAATTTATATTAACTAAATTATTTGTTATAAGACTAAACGCCAAAATATGTCATTTTATTAAAATCTTTTTAATAAACAGTAGTAAAAATCTTCCTAAATTACAGCTAACCTTTATTTAGCTTATTACCGATATAACCTTTATCCACATAAAATCATGCAAAGACCAATGATAACTCGACACATCTAGTCTCTTCACACGACTTCCGCGCTTTACTCTCTACTGCCACTTTGAAAATTATACATTCTTACCTTGTAATAATTACTATTACTTCAATCATTGCAATTAATAAATCCAAATAAAACATTAAATAACAATCACTTAATAACTGGCACAACTGTCGCATTATATATAACGAATGTATTATTTAACAAATTAATGGAGGTAGACATGTTGAATTGGGCAGTAACCTTTTTTGTTATCGCAATTATTGCAGCGATCTTCGGTTTTGGTGGTATAGCTGGTGCAGCCGCGGGAATGGCAAAAATTATATTTTTTATTTTTATCGTATTATTGGTTATTTCATTAATTGCCAATGCGTTACGAGGAAAAGCCCCTAGACCCTAAAGAAAGTTGTGAGCACAATAATTTCAAAACATTACAAACAGTTTATTTTTAACGGAGAATAACTATGAATATCAACAAAAACAAATCAATCTTGGTTTTAACACTTATTGCTGCTTTAAATTTAACAGCTTGTGCAGACGACCAAGTAGAAAATGCAGGTGAAAAAGTTGATGAAGTGATATCTGATACCGGCAATGCTATAGAAGATGCCTGTGAAAATGTAAAAGATGAAGTAGGTACTAAAGACAAAGACTGTTAGTTTTTAATCCTAACCATAAATACTGTTACTTATACGTAGCAGTATTTTTTTGATCGTAGTACTTAATAATTAAATGCTATTTATTTATAAGTAGGAAGAAAAATAATGAGCAATCCCCTTCACTTATTCATCAGAAAAATTTTTGCCCTATCATTTACACTAATTTTTTTAGGATTAGCCGCTGCTATTCTTATATCTTTAGTAATTAATGTATTTGATGGCATTGCAAGTGATATTGATATAATGCAAATATTTTTAAGTAGTATCAATACTGGTGTAATAGGTCTAGCTGTTTTTGAACTTGCATTGGTTATTAATAAAGAATATTCAAGTAATAAAGAAGATAAGCAAGAAGATGATACTATTGCTACATTAAGAAGAACAATGCCTAGGTTTATTGGCACCGTATGCGTTGCATTATCACTTGAGGGGTTAATTATGGTTATAAAATATAGTCAATTAGATCTCGCGGGCAACCTATATTATCCAGTAGCTGTAATATCTTGTACTGCTCTATTATTAAGTGCTTTAGGTCTGTTTTTATACTTAACAAGTAAGCATACAGCCCACTCTTAATTTGATAACTTAAATGAACTGAATGATAGAAGAAAATAGTAACCCCCTCACCCGAAATATAAAAAGGACGCATCAAAAGAAGTACTATGAGCATTCAAGAAAAGGTTAAGAAAAAAACACATCAGTTCGTTGAGTCTAAATATATGCTTAGTAGTATTACTACCGCATCATTTTTAGAATCAACCATAGTACCTATACCTTTAGAAGCTGTTTTAGTCCCTTTAATGCAAGCACGTCGAGACAAACTTTGGCTTATTTCCCTTATGGCTACTTTAGGGTGTGTTATTGGTGCTTTATTTGGCTATGCTATGGGCTATTTTTTATTTGACGCCGTTGGTGATTGGATTATAAGTACATTTTCAACTCCTGAGCAATTTGAGAATATTAAACAAAGCATGCAAAAACAAGGTTTTTGGTTTGTCATAACCTTAGGCATTGTGCCGGTACCATTTCAAATCGCGATGCTTGCGGCAGGCGCAACTAAATACTCACTTACGCTCTTCTTAATCGCAGCAACTATTTCGCGATCTATCCGTTATTTTGGTTTGGCAATTCTAGTGTATTACGCAGGTGACAAAGCTGAGAAAATGATCCGTAAACATAAAACTAAAACAATGATTATCTTAACTGTATTTATAATAACAGTATGGGGTGTCGTCAGCTTTATTTAATAATTTTATAACAGCTTACCTAGAACCCTCTCCTCATACGATACCTGAAAATAATTTAGGCTGTAGAAGTAATTTATTCTTAAAGCTCAAGGATATTGACAATAAATAATAATGAGAGCTTAAATGAAAGCTTAGAGTTGATAAAAAGTATTAATAATCTCACAATTAATTTAACAGTAAATTAACTAAAAAAAAGTTAAGCAGCGATGAGCAACACAAGTAATCTACAAGGTCATACACTAAATATTCTGCTACTGTAGTTTAAATAAAATATTTAGTAGGGCTGTCCATTCAGGTTTTGATGAACTGTGTGTAGAATTATGACTATCATTTAATAATCCTTTAGCTAAACCAGCACCAAACGATGCTGCAAGCCCTTTTTCTGATGCCAACAAATTTTTCATGTTAGATTTGGCTGATAAGCTATTGTGCTTATCTAGCGTTGAAGCTGCGGTATATATTTGTTGAGTTTCTTCAACTTTTTTAATTTCGTTTTTGAGGATAAATTTCATACTACTCCCCTTCTATAATATCTGTAACTGTTGAATAAAAACCGACTAACTCCCATACAGATTTTAATTGTTTAAATAACCATAAACCAAGCAAGACATTGATTATTAATAAAATAACAATAGATAAACTAATAGAGTGAATAAGCTCATAAACCACTAAGCCTGCGCCAATATTTAATAGTATCCATATTACTGCAGCTATAACAACGAGTGTTAAGCTAATAGCAAAAGATAATAAAATAGCACTGAGGCTAAGTTTAGCCTCAGCAACTACAAGGTTCTTAGACGCGATTAGTTTAGCAATTTTACTTCCAAATAACGCTTCAATACTTTCATATGTCTTGGTGAATGATGCTGATTGTGCGTTTGAATCATCATGAGGGGGCTGTTTGAAAACGCCCTCTTGCTCTGGAGTTTTCATACTAATTTACGCCTATATTATTTTCTTTTTAAAAAACTTGAAACCAACATACCTACTGAAAATGCGATACCAGCAGAAGCGACAGGATTTTCAATCGCATACTTTTTAACAGCTGACTTATTCCACTTGTCTTCTATTTCACTTTGCTTTTTCACAAATGTTTCTGAGCTATTATGTGCTGTTTCACGAATAGACTCCTCCGCTGAACCTACTTTTTCAGCTAATGCATCAACCGAATGATGCAATGAATCTTGTAATTTATCAGTCACTGAATGATCTTCTTGTATCGTTTTCTTAGTTGGAGTACTTACTGTTTTTTTAGTCGCTGACATAGTAATTTTTCCTTTTGTCGTTTAATAGAACGATGCAATTCTCATTGCCCTCGCTATAGTAGTGCAACTATCAAACCAACACTTAAATACTTAATTATCAATAACTTATTGTTTTACTTTTGTTTTAAAAGTAATCTTAATGAAAAGTTTACAAAAGAAATTGAATAATTTTCACTCTATTAACTATGGACCGTAAATCTATAAGTAGTTGATAAGTAAAATTCAAACAACTAATAACATAGTACTATATGGAGGTAGCCGTGGCATTAGCAGCGAATAATGGTAAAGTTGTTCGCTACACGTAAAGTGGGTACCGATGATCTTAAGATATTTAGCTAAATAAGTTAGTAAAAAATAATAGCGATATTTATTTCAGGTATGATAATAAAGTATAAGTGTCTAGTTAGAATAGACTTTCTTATAATACAACGAAAAAATAATACTAAAGAATAATTCAATAATTAGGATATAAAATGCTTTCTGCTATAACGGCCCTAACATTTTTATTTGTTATCGCAACCATTATGCCTTTATCACGCAGCTCTCATTGGCTGCTACGAGCCTTCGATTTTCCGCGATTACAATTTATTATTTGTGGCTTTATTTTACTCATCAACCAACTGATTTTTATGCAAATATCTACTATTTTATTCTTTGTTTGCTTTAGTCTAACGATATTTTCCATCGCTTGGCAATTATGGTGGGTTTTACCTTACACCAGGTTTTGGCATAAAGAAGTTGAATCATCAAAAGACAATGATGAAAAAAATCAATTAACAATTCTTAATTTCAATGTTCTTATGACGAATAGAGATGCTAAGGCCTTAGTAGAACTAGTTAAACGTCATAATCCTGATGTACTCGTCACCTTAGAGACTGATATATGGTGGGAGAATGCTCTGAGTACGCTAACCAATGAAATGCCTTATACTATTAATTGCCCTTTAGATAATTTATATGGCATGCATGTTTTTTCTAAACTTCCTTTGGCAGAGCAAGAAATTAAATATCTTGTTGAACAAGATATTCCGTCAATGCATACCTTGATAACACTCAGAAATGGCACTAAAGTTCGCGCTCACTTTCTTCATCCAGCGCCACCTAGTCCGACAGAAAATGAGCGTTCTTCAGAGCGCGATGCGGAATTGATAATGGTAGCGGAGAGCATTGCTAAAACTGAACAACCTATAATAGTTTCTGGCGATCTTAATGACGTAGCTTGGTCGTCTACAACCCGCCTTTTTAGAAAAATAAGTGGTTTGTTAGATCCTCGTATAGGTAGAGGTATGTTTAATACTTTTCATACCTCATATATATTTGCGCGGTGGCCTTTAGATCATATATTTCATAGTAAGCACTTCACGTTAGCTAAAATTAAGCGCTTACCTTCTATAGGCTCAGATCATTTTCCACTACTTACAACACTCTCATATAATCCTAACAAAAAACAAAAAGGAATCACCGCTGAGCCTGAAGATATAAAAAGAACAAAGGATATTACCCAAGTAGAAAATGTTAGCCATCATGATGTACCAGAGCCAGGTGAGTAGTATTAAGTAGGAAAATATAAGCTCATAATCGTTAAAATTACCCATTGAAGCACCTAAAACAAGGTTGGAATATAAGTGACATCAATCCCAGAAGAAAAAAAGGCTGTAAATAAAAGCTTAGTTTGTCATATTACACTAACAGTTCTCGCTGTTATTTATACTGCATACTTTGCACAAGAATTAATTCTACTTTTAGTCGCTTCAGCGTTAATATCATTGTTATTAAGTTCAGGGGTTAATACCTTGGAGCGCTTTTATGTTCCAAGAGTATTGGGCGCGATATTTCTATTAAGTTGCTTAATTGTGCCTACCAGTGCATTAGTCAGTCAATTAGAAGAGCCGGTCACGAAATGGACAAAAATGCTCCCCAAAATTTCTACGCATATTTCAGAAAAGCTAGATGAATATCAAAATATTATCGACACTGAAAGTACTGATAATGTAAATAGTACACAAGAAATTAGCGATAGTTGGTTTTCATGGTTCAAAGAAAAGCCTAAAATTTCCAATAACTCTGAAAATAAATCGATGATTCAAACTCAATTGAAGGAATCATTATTTTCTTTTGCTGCTGAATTTATGGTTCTAGCTCCTTTTGCTCTTATACAGCTTATCACCGCCATCATTTTAATTTTATTTACACTGGTATATTCTCCCAAACTTTTTAGACACTATGTACAGCTTTTTGTGATTGAGAGTAGACAAAAAAAAGCATTTAAATTTGTACTAGACATACAGCAGCAACTATCTCGATATATATTAACCGTTAGTCTAATTAACTTATTTCTAAGCTTAATCGCAATGCTGTTATTCACGTTAATGGGTTTAGAAGATGCTTTATTATGGGGATTAATTGTCGGCTTTGTTAATTTCATTCCATTCGTTGGTCCCGCTTTTGCTTTAGGCGCTATTACGCTGGCAAGCTCTGTTCAATGGGGAACAGATATCAAGGTATTGATCGTTGTTTGTAGTGTATTATCACTTAATATACTTGAATCACAATTTATAACCCCTTTAGTTTTAGCTAAGAACATGCGTGTTAACCCTTTTATCATTATTGTTTGGTTATTAATCATAGGTTGGTTATGGGGTTTGATTGGATTATTGATTGCTGTGCCTTTACTTGTCTGTATAAAACTAATACTTACTCTGTTTGAACAAACACAGCCATGGGTTAAGTTTTTAGAAACCTAATGTACAAAAAGCTTTTATAAATAGGTTTTGAGGTCATTGGTTTTCTCCTTTGATCTCAATATTTCTTTAGGCCTGGGTTTATAATGTATTAGTTTAGAATGCATGAGTTTAAAATAACTTATTCATTGCATAGTGACTTAATGCTTAAGTGTAATAGAAACCGTTAACCCAGGATTAGACGACGACATAGATATAGAACCTCCATGAAGTTCAACAATGGCTTTAACAATAGGAAGCCCTAAACCAAAACCATCCCCTTGGCGGCTAGAGTCTACTTGGTAAAGTCGTCGAAACACCGCGTCATAATGCTCTTTAGCAATTCCAGGTCCATTATCACAAACAACAATGTCAGTTTGTTGTGGTGAAATATGGCATGTTAACGCAATATTTCCTGCTGCTTGGGTATATTTAACGGCATTATCGACAACATTAAAAATAGCGCGAAATAAAAGGTTTGGCTCCCCTTTAAGCCTTGATAAAGAAGATTCCTCATCTATTGTTATATTCAATGTCAGTTTTTGATTTTTTTCTTCAGCAAGTGGCGTCGCTAAGTCGATAACATCTTCACAAAGTGTTTCAATATTTACAGTCTTAAATGTACTTTTTGGGACACCTTTTTCTAATCGTGATAATTCTAACATGGCATTAAATGTGTCTATTATCTGATCTATTTCGTCTAACAGTGCTATACGCCATTGTGCATCTGCGCTGTTTTCATCAAATGCTGTTAAGCTATCTTCAACAGAAATACGAATGCGAGATAACGGTGTACGTAAGTCATGAGCTACATTGTCTGTTACTTGTGCGACTGAATTAATTAAATCATCAATCTCATCTAACATTTGATTGATTTGATCGGCAATCATGTCAAATTCATCTTGTTTGCTACTGATAGGCAGTCTTGATTTTAACCGTCCCGCTTTTACATTAGCAGTCAGTTCGCCTATCTGTTTCACTCTTGAGAGTACTCGCTGGTTTAATAAAAAACCTGAAATAAGTGTAACGATCAAGGCAAATAGTAAAGCGCCAACGCTTGCCGTTATAAAACGGCTTTCAAGAACCTGATAGTTATTATCAAATAATGCTATTGATAAACTACCAAATCGTGTCTCTAAATTGGTACCTAGTACTATTTCAACGGTTGTTTCACCTAAGTGATTCACAACAGCTATTGGAAAGTGTTGTAACGATGGGAATTTTGCTAAATTTTTTGGCAAACTGCTTAAGTTACCAATAACATTATCATCATTTTTTAATACCAAAATAATTGCACCACTTCTATCAATTCGCTGTTGTATCGCTGTTTGAAAGTCGGCTTTAGTCATGCTTGGACTATGAGAAAGGTCTGAAAATCCTTGTGCGGCAATGGTGACTTGTGTTGCTATTTGACGCTTTTGTTCACCCACGGTAAATTGATAAACCAGCGCCAAAATACTTGAACAAATAAGTAATACAATAAGGGTAAAAATTAAGGTGAAGCGCCAAATCGAGGTTCGGGTAAAAACTTTAAATCGTTCTAACCACATACCCGGCTCCTCGAACAGTATGTATAAGTTGAGGCTGACCGTTTTCTTCCAGTTTTTTTCTTAACTTTGCTACATGAACATCTATTACATTGGTCTTAGGATCAAAATGATAATCCCAAACTGATTCAAATAATAATGTTCTTGAAATCACCTGACCTTGGTGCTCTAGTAAATAGCGTAATAATTGAAACTCCTTAGGCTGTATCGTTAGCTCTTTACCATCTCTAACGACTTTATGACCTACCAAGTCCATTACTAAATTATCAATGGTAAGCTCTGTTGCAAGCCCATTTTTATGTGATGATGTACGATGGCGTTCAACCAGAATACTTGCTCGAATATACAATTCTTGAAAAGAGAATGGTTTAGTTAAATAATCATCACCT
The DNA here is from genome assembly GCF_030547765.1 of Colwellia sp. 6_MG-2023. Classification (NCBI taxonomy): domain Bacteria; kingdom Pseudomonadati; phylum Pseudomonadota; class Gammaproteobacteria; order Alteromonadales; family Colwelliaceae; genus Colwellia; species Colwellia sp. 6_MG-2023. The sequence continues at coordinate 8,489 of NZ_JAUOPP010000045.1, forward strand.
CCCGCCTGCAAACCTTTAATTCTCTCATCTACGTGACCTAATGCACTTAAAATAATTACTGGTGTCTTGATATTAGCCGCACGCATTGCCGATAATAATGCTAAACCATCCATTTTCGGCAACATACGGTCAAGTACAACAAGGTCATAACTATTACTTGTTGCAAAGAAAAGACCGTCAGGTCCGTTTTCTGCGGTATCAACTATATTCCCTTGTTCAACAAAACCTTTTTTAATATATTCAAGGGTTGTCTTATCATCTTCAATAACCAGTAATTTCATGCACTAAACCTACTTCTTAAATACAGGAATGATTTGATTATTATTAGCATCTACCAGCCAATCTTTTTCGCCATCATTGTCAATTGTTTCTAGCTCAAAAAATAATACACCTTGTTTATCTTCGACTTCTATTTCTTGTAATAATGCAGATTCATCAAGTTTTATCGCGTCAATAGCATCCAGAATAGAGTATTTCATTGTTGCTAACTTTTTAGCGGTAACAATACGATCATCTTCGAAGAACCATGAAAATAGGCGATTCCATTCTTTTTCAACCATTTCACCAGTTTGAATAGAAATAATCAATTTTATTTTTTTATCGGCTTCAATATCTATCAATTTAATTTCGTGAAAATATACATTGTTTTTATCGTCATCAAGATCATAACTATAAATAACGCCATTATATTCTTGTTGAACTTTTCTAATAACTTTTTGGGCCGTAATACCTGACTTGTCAATTATCGATTTAGCTACTGCTAACTCTTCTTTATCTGAGCCAGCCCAACTAGATGAGATTGTTCCGGCTGTAATTAAAGTAGCTAAAGTGAATGAGATTAGTGCGTTTAAACGTTTCATAATATTGTCCTCTGATTGGAATAGTAACAGTTTACCTTCCTCTTATTAAAGGCAATATTTACGTAACATTAATTATTGTTAATGATAGCGACTAAATCATCATCAACACCACTTGCAGCAATAACTGGGTTCCATAATTTAAAATAGTTTTCGCCTGCAAAAATATTGTTCGCTTTTCCGCCAGCTTCCGCTAGTAATACTCCCTGCAACTACGTAGGCTAAGCTTAATGCTCCATTACTACCTACAGTACCACATTGCCAAAACCTTTTTAATCACTATAAAACAACACATTACATTATAATTCATCTTTATTAATAAAAGTTAATCTTAGGTTCATCTTCACTTTATAACGCATTAGGTACACTTATTAACAGTTAATAATTAGGAGTACACAAAATGAAATCAATTACTTTAATACCAATGGCTTTAACTTTAATAACCACCTCGATTATCAGCGTTGCGCAACCTGCCAAGCATATTACCACTGTTGTACCAGCCTTAGAAACACGCTCACATTATAGCGATGCTCAAGGTAACTTTACTGATGTTGATGATCCGGCCATTTGGGTTCATCCAACAGATAAAAGTAAAAGTCTAGTTGTTACTGCCCTGAAAAAAGGTGGTATTGATGTTTACAACATGCAAGGCGAACTTTTACAATTTATTAAACCTGAACCTGCTCCATCGTGTGAGAGTTCGGTGAAAAAATGTAAAAATAAAGCTGGCAGACTTAACAATGTTGAGATTGTTTATGACTTTAATTTAGATGGTAAAAGTGTCGATTTAGTTTTACTGTCTGATCGTGGTTTAGACAAATTGGCTATTTATACTATTGATGTTAATGCTGATAAGTTACTCACTTATGTAACAGCGCCAACAGCACCTTTGATTTTCACTAAAAATCAAAAAAAAGTTAATAAAGGCAACACGGCTTATGGTTTAGCGACAGCTAAAACCGATAAAACCATGGCTTTTGTTACCCAAAATAGTGAAACCCGTGTTGCCCAATTGGAAGTTTTCGATAATGGTAACGGCACGATCAGTTATAAAAATATAGCAAACTTAGATTTTCCTGAGAAATTTCTATTACCTGATAATAGCCTATGGACTCCTTGTTCAGAGGAAGATGGCGAACATCCTCATTTAGAAGGTATGGTTGCAGATATTGACAATAATGCCCTATTCCTTGCCCAAGAAGATGTGGGTATTTGGAAAGTAAGCCTTAGTGACGCTGCTAATAGCCAAAAATGGCAACTTATTTCTAAAGTAAATGCTTATGGCGTGCCTTACAGTCGCAAATGGAGTGACGCCGAAGACGAATATATTTGTAAGCTCGATACCAGTAAAGATAATGACTACGGTAATGACCACCTTATCGCCGATGTTGAAGGTTTAACCATTTATGATGGTGGCAACGGTAAAGGCTATTTACTTGCTTCAAGCCAAGGTGATAATACCATTGCATTATTTAATCGAACGGCACCTTATGAATACATTAATTCATTTACTGTCGGCGATGGCGATATTGATGGCGTAGATGAAACTGATGGCATGATGGTAGTAAACGCTAATTTTGGCAAAGAATTTAGCCAAGGTGTTTTAGTTATGCAAGACGGTGATAATAAACCACCAAAAGGGTCATCGACTAAATCAGGTGTAAAACGAGAAAGTACCAATTTTAAATATGTTTCATGGAAAGGTATTGCTGAAGCATTAAACTTACCAATAAATACCGCTTTTAAACGTCAATAGCGCTCTTAGTTTATAACGAAAAAACACCACAAAATTTTTGCTTTCGTGGTGTTTTTATAATATCGCAGCCGGTGAGCATACATAAAACGTTTCATTTTCTACAGTCACGGAAACTGAAGCCGCAATTAGTGTTGCTCACATAACTCTTTACTCTTGGAGCAAAGGACTACTCCCCCGAAAACAAGTATATTTACTCTTAAATTCCTTAATACCAGCAAACTCATTGCAACCTAGTGTATGAATTCTTACATTTAAATAATAATGAATTCTTTGTGTTAATTCATAAGTATTTTATTATGTCAATTCAGAAACTTAAAGCTATAGCTTAGAAAGAACAGACAATAAATAAAGAGAGACTGATTAATGAGTTCAGAAAAACCTAAAAACAAACCTTTATTGGAAATAATATTTAATGTTGCGTTGCCTTCGTGGTTATTAATGAAATTTTCAGGACCTGAATATTTAGGTGTGGTGCTTGGGTTGATTGTCGCACTATCATTTCCCATAGGTTATGCCATCTATGATTATGTAAGAACGAAAGAAACCAACTTTATATCAGTGTTTGGCTTTTTTAGTGTTTTGTTAACAGGTGGTATTGCACTATTTGAATTGAGTGTTGAGTGGTTAGCCATTAAAGAGGCTTCTATTCCTGGGTTAATTGCAGTGTTTGTAGTTTTCTCTGGTATATATGGCAAGCCTTTAATCGCAAAAATACTGTTAAATGAATCTATAATTGATGTAAATATGGTCTATAACAAATTAAATGACTTAGGGAAAATGAATGAATTTGTTACTAGGATGGCATTTGCCAATCATTTATTGGCATTAACCTTTGTTTTTTCGTCAATTATGAATTATTTGCTGGCAAAATGGCTTGTTAAAAGCCCTGCTGGTACGGTTATGTTTAATGAAGAGCTTGGTCATATGACATTAATGAGCTATCCCGTTATTGCCATACCGTCAATGTTAATGCTAGTTGGCCTTTTGATTTATGTGACGAAGGTGATTAAAGAATTAACAGGCTACAAATATACGGAATTAATGATCCAACAGTAAACTTTTAGCCATAAGCAGACATTAAGCCTTTGCAAATTCATGAGCATATTAAAGTCAATATTGGCCAGTATGGTCCTCTCACTTATGGGGCTGGTTTAAACTCAAAGCGGACTGTGGTAGGTTATTCCAAACGTCATTTTTTCGTATATCTGACGAATTCATTTGAATATTTCCAAGCTCGTCTTGGATTGTTGTACTTTGGCATGAGACACCTCTTCTTTAATTAGGTTTTGGTGTCCGTTTTATCGGGGGAAGATCAATCACCTTGTTGATTTTCTTGTTGGGTGTTTTTATCACTTTTGTCTGGAATATCATTGCACAAAGCACACTCTAAACCTTTACGCGATTGATATAATCTTGAACATATAAACACTGCTGTTGTAATCAATGACCAAGTACAAGCAAAAATTAATGCTTCTTGAACTGAATGCTGTTTAAGCAACTCAACTATAAAAAGTAAGGCTGCTACTCCAAGAAATACTTTTAATGCTCTAACGAACCAAAACTTAAATCCCATTTGAACTCCAAACCTGAGAAACACCTAACGAGACTGTAGAATTTCTTTTTTAGAAAAGTCAGCCTCAAAAATTATTAAAAATTAAGCGCTAAAACGCGTTGCTACGTGAAATCTGAGGCAATATCCTATTAAAAAATGACTTTTATAGGTTCTCTGAACATAAAAATTATACGCTCTTTTCAAAATTAATCATGCCACCCATAAAAAATTAATCATGCCACCCATAATAGCGACAGACAATAATAGACAGCCTCTTTAGCTTTTTTTGGGTTACTCAAATATCTATTAAGTCGAGGGAATTAAGATTATCTGCTGACATATTATGAATGTTGCTGAAATGGTTGAATTTAAGCCGAGTTAAAACCGTTATTTTG
>NZ_JAUOPP010000046.1:0-9516 GCF_030547765.1 Colwellia sp. 6_MG-2023
GAGCCAGATTTGAACTGACGACCTTCGGGTTATGAGCCCGACGAGCTACCAGGCTGCTCCATCCCGCGTCCGAATGACCTTTTCTTTAATAAGATTAGGTAAGCCACAATAGTTTTACTTCATACTGCAAGAAGCTATTAGGATGTTCTCCCTGAATTCGATGCGTATAGTAAGGATCACTCGCCAATAAAGCAAGTGATTTTTTTACAAATCAGCTAAAAATCATCTGTTAGCTTAATTGTTCTTCGTTATGTCCTAATTATAAGCTATTTCGTCACATTAACTGAACTTTTGTTTATGTGTGACTGTACATTCGTTATAATCGCGTCATCGTTTTTTCTGGAATCACACTATGACAGTGCCTATGCAACAATTTTTAGCCCTAACCTCCCCAGGTATCGAGGTATTACTCGCCGATGAAGTAAAAAACCTTGGTGCTGAACAAGTTATTCAAAAGCCAGAAGGTGTCTATTTCTCAGCATCCATGGAGCTTGGCTATAAAATTTGTTTATGGACTCGTTTGGCTACACGCGTCATGTTAAAACTTGGCGAAGGTGAAGCCAAAGACAAAGATGAACTATTTAAAGCTGCAAGCTCTATAAATTGGCTAGAACACTTTAACAGTAATACAACCTTTTCAATTGACTTCGTAGGTTATAGTGAAGAAATTCGAAATAGCCAATTTGGTGGATTAACCATTAAAGATGCGATTGTTGATCAATTTAGAGAGCAAGGTTTTGAACGTCCTGATGTTGATAAAAAATCACCTCAAATCAGTTTTCAAGCGCGACTACTAAAAGATCATGTCAGCATTTATTTAGATTTTTCTGGTCGAGGGTTATTTCAACGTGGTTACCGTGAACATTCAGGTGCAGCGCCATTAAAAGAAAACTTAGCTGCGGCCTTAATTATTCGCTCTAACTGGTTAGACGATACAAGTAAGCCGCTAGTAGATCCTATGTGTGGCTCTGGCACAATATTGATTGAAGCCGTAGCAATGGCAACCAAACAAGCACCTGGAATTCAACGTGCTTCTTGGGGATTTGATGCTTGGTTAAAACACGACGACACTATTTGGCAAGAGCAGCTAAATGATGCAATTGATAGTTCTGAGAATTCATTAGAAAAAGCACAAATCAGTAGTTTAAAAGTATTTGGTATTGATATTGATCCTCGTGTTATTAATACCGCTCAACAAAATTCACGTAATGCAAAAGTACAGCGTTTTATTGAGTTTAAATGTCAAAACACCAATAACATGAATAATGTTTATGGCTCTAGCGCTAAAGGTGTTGCTGGTACTATTTTATTTAACCCTCCTTATGGAGAGCGCATTGGTGAGCTACCGGAATTAGTAGAAAACTTTGTATTATTCGGTCAAAAGCTCAAGGCACAATTTATTAATTGGCGAATCGCGATTTTAACCGCCAATATTGAATTACTTGCGATGCTTAAGTTATCAAGCTTTAAACGTTATAAATTTAAAAACGGTCCATTAGATTGTCAACTAGCGCTTTATAATGTTGATGAGAAACAATTAGAAAAAGATGCTGTAAACCCTCAATCATCTTTTGCTGAAGAAGATAGTGATTTTGCTAACCGCTTAAAGAAAAACCGTAAAGGATTAAAAGGCTGGCTTAAATCAAATCAAATTGACTGCTATCGCCTTTATGATGCCGATATTCCTGAATATAATGTTGCCATTGATGTTTATGGTGATTATTTAGTTATTCAAGAATATGCAGCGCCAAAAACAGTTGACGCCGACAAAGCTAAAAGACGCTTACAAGAAGTTATTTATTGGGCCCCTAAAGTATTAGAAGTTCCTACTGATAAAGTCGTACTAAAAACACGTGCTAAACAAAAAGGCAGTAATCAATACCAACGCGTTGATAAATCAAAACAATCAATCACCATTAATGAACATGGCGCACTGCTTAAAATTAATTTATGGGATTATCTTGATACCGGTCTATTTTTAGATCACCGAAAAACACGACAAATTGTTGCTAAAAAAGCGAAAGACAAAACCTTGTTAAATTTATTCGCTTATACTGGTTCTGTGTCATTACAAGCAGCGTTACATGGTGCTAGATCAATTACCACGGTAGATATGTCAAATACTTACCTTAATTGGGCACAAGACAATTTTTCGTTAAACAAACTCAACAGTCATAAATATCAATTTATACAAGCAGACTGCCTTGATTGGCTGAAAAAGAACACAGATAAATATGACTTAATCTTTATTGATCCGCCTACTTTTTCAAACTCAAAACGCATGGAAGATAGTTTCGACGTACAACGAGACCATGTTGCCCTCCTCGCTGATGCCTTAAAATCACTTAACCGTGGTGGGGAAATATTCTTTACTAATAATAAGCGTAATTTCAAAATGGACTTTGAAGGTTTAGAAGCACTAGGATTACAAGCTAAAAATATGTCTGATATTACCAGAGACCAAGATTTTGCTCGTAATAAACATATCCATAATAGTTGGTCAGTTACCCGAAAAGGCTAGCATAGAAAAATATAAGAGCGAATAATGACAATATATAATTTATATGGCAGCGAAGGTTGTCATTTATGTGAAGAAGCTTTAGCACTGTCCTTATCAGTAATACCTAAGGCGCAATTGAATCAAGTAGATATTGTTGACCAAGAAACCGTCGCTCATGAAAGTAAAACGTTAGTAGAACTATACGGTGTACATATTCCCGTATTAGAAAAACTAAACCCAGCGGGTAAAGCTGATAACCAAAAACTATTTTGGCCCTTTACAGCAGAACAAATTATCCAGCTATTAGATTGATAGATAACAGTAAGTGCTCACTAATTAATAAGTGCTGCTGTTTAACAATAAAGAGTTAAAAACTGATGGAATTATTAAGAATAGCTAATGGCGAACTCGCTTTTGGTGAAGACAAAATTTTAAATAAAGCAGACTTAAGTGTTCAAACCGGTGAACGTATTTGTTTAGTTGGCCGTAACGGTGCTGGTAAATCAACATTAATGAAAATATTAATGGGTTTACAAAACTTAGACGATGGCCAAATATTAAAATCTAGCACAATGCAATTAGCAATGTTGGAACAAGATCCACCAGAGTCGTCTGACTTAAGTGTGTTTAGTTATGTTGCGCAAGGCGTTAGTGAAAATGCAGACCTACTGAGTCGCTATCACAAATTAATTCACTTGATTGGCGAAGATCCAAGTGAAAAAAATCTTAATAAGCTATCAAAAGTACAGGATGAACTTGAACAAGCTGGTGCATGGCAAGACGAACAACGCATTGAACAAGCCATGAGTACGTTATCATTAAATCCTGATGCTAAAATTAGTGACTTATCTGGAGGTTGGTTACGTAAATTAGCCCTAGCTAAAGCATTAGTAACTAACCCTGATATTTTATTACTTGATGAGCCAACCAACCATTTAGATATAGAAAGTGTGTTATGGCTTGAGAAATTTTTAAAAGATTTTGGCGGTACCATTATTTTTATCAGCCATGATAGAGCATTTATTCGAGGTTTATCGACTCGAATTCTAGACTTAGACCGTGGCAAGCTAACAAGTTACCCAGGTGATTACGATTTATATATAGAACAAAAACAACATGATTTACAAGTAGAAGAACAACAAAATGCCCTATTTGATAAAAAGTTAGCTGAAGAAGAAGTTTGGATTCGTCAAGGTGTTAAAGCTCGACGTACCCGTAATGAAGGGCGTGTTCGTTCCTTAGAAAAACTCCGTTTAGAGCGTAAAGCGCGTAGAGAAGTACGTAATCAAAGCACAATGAACATTACCCAAGGTGATCGTTCAGGTAAACTCGTATTTGAAGCTGAAGATGTTACTGTAGCTTTTGGTGATAAAGTTATCATTGAAAACCTTAACTTACTTATTACACGTAACGACCGATTAGCCTTCATTGGCGCAAACGGTACAGGCAAATCGACCTTAATAAAGCTTATTATGGAGAAGTTAAAGGCCACTAGCGGTAAAATGCGCTCAGGTGTTAATTTAGAAATTGCTTATTTTGATCAACATCGTGAAGCGCTTGATGTAAACAAAACCGTGCAAGAAATCGTAGGCGAAGGAAAACAAGAAGTCGAAGTTAACGGAAAATCTCGCCATGTACTTGGTTACCTTCAAGATTTTCTATTTAGCCCTAAACGTGCTCGTACGCCAGTTCGCGCTTTGTCCGGTGGAGAGAAGAACCGTTTATTACTCGCTCGACTTTTTTTACGCCCGAGTAATTTACTAATTCTCGATGAGCCTACTAACGACTTAGACATTGAAACGTTAGAGTTATTAGAAGAAGTTGTTGCAAATTATGCAGGAACCGTTATTTTAGTTAGCCATGATCGTGATTTTGTGAATAACTGTGTCAGTAGCTGTCTTTATTTTGATGGTACAGGCCGAATTAATCAAATCGTAGGTGGTTATGATGATGTTGATAGCTATCTAGCGTTAAAAGAAGAAGAGCGCCAACGCCACTTATCAACAATTAATAAAAAAGAAGCAAAGCAAAAGGCAACACCCGCAGTACAAAAAGAAACACCACCAGCGGTGAAAAAGAAGCTTTCTTTTAAAGAAACTAAAGAGCTTGAAGAGCTACCAAAAATAATCGACGAGTTAGAAAATGAAATTACTGATTTACAAGAACAAGTCAATCAAAGTGATTTTTTTAGCCAAGATGAAAAACATACAAAAAAAATATTGAACCAGCTTAGCGAAAAAGAGTCCAAACTCGACACTGCCTATTCAAGATGGCAAGCGTTAGATGAACTTTAACCCCTGCAGTCTGGGATTTATTCCTACAATAAATAAAAGAGTTAAGTAGTAGAATGAGAAAAATAGCAAAGAATATTATCGCCCTAAGCATTAGTAGTGCACTAAGTGTAAGTTTTTTAAATACAGTAAATGCCGCCACATATCAAATTGTTGATGAAAGTGAATCGAGCCAAGCAAAGTATACTTATGCTCAACAACAAAACACTAATGGTGATATGGTTATATCAGGTACTAGTTTGTATGACTTTCCTGTGCAATTTGATTACCTTGATGACTCTGATTTTACTGCCATTCAACTATTTGCAGCCATAAATCACGAAAGTGTTCATGCCTTAAATGACCTTGAAGATATCGATGCTTTAAGAGCTGGAAATCCAACTGCCAATGATTTATCTTGGGTAGTGAGATGGTTACAAGATACATCATCAGGAAAAGGTAATGATATTGAATACCAAAAAGTCGGTGATAGCATCGCCATCACAACCGTTGGCGGTCTACAGCAAGAATATACCTTATTAGACACAAACTTCGACGGAACTGAACAACTAACGCGCTCAACGGTTGATATTGTCGCTGGAATTACTGATACCGGTATTTCCTATGGTAGTGCTACTGCGCCTTATTTACCAAGTGAAACCTTTACTGACGATGAGAATGTCGATCATGTATATTGGCTTAGAGAGCATGGCATGAGAGGCTTCTATTCTTATAATCAAGGTAGTCAAATTCATGAAATAGTTCCTTTAGAAGCAAACTATGGCGGAGGTTTCTCTGCACTAATGGATGTAAATGAAGTCGGTGTTGCTGTAGGGTTTAGTAGTTACAAACTAGTACCAAGTTATTCTGACTTTATTGAAAACGAAGATGGCGGTTGTGCTGATCCAGATGTTGTTCCAGCGGCGATGACACTAGACGCTTGTATTGCACAAGTACAAACTGGTTCAACATCTGCCACATATGACTCTATGGCAATTAAAGCCACATTAAACCCTGATGGTTTACCTATTATTGAAGAGCTAGGTTTATTAGTAACGCCACATGAAGACGATGAACGCTCTTATTCAAGTTACGCTTTAGCAATCAATAGTAACGGCGTCGCAGTTGGTTATGCTGATGGTTTTTATGATCAAGATATAATTACACCAACAGTCGATCAAAGAAGGTTTTATCAATATGCTGTAGCCTATAAAAATGGCAGCGTGATAGATATTAGTGGTGATCATAGCATTAGAGGTACATCTGTTGCTTATGATATTAATGATGCAGGTACTGCCGTAGGTTATGTCACTAATAGTAGCGGCGTACGTAAGTTTTTCTATGTAGACACTAATGCACCTTTAGAAGAAATTGACCTAGTCACTCCTAATGATTTTTTCTCTGGCTCAGACAGCACAGCTAGAGCAATCAATAATAGTGATCTAATCGTTGGTGAAGGCGAAATTGAAACGCATAACGAAAGCACAAGCAACCCGCGTAGAACCGCTGGTTTTGTTTATGATATGAACAATGATGTTTTCACTAACCTCAACTTAGCTATTCCATGTGCTTTACGCTCAACCTATAATATTATCGAAGCACAAGACATTAATGACGATGGTATAATTTCAGCAACAGCAACCATAAAAGTAGAACGTCGTGATGCTTATGGTGAAATAATGTTAGATGATTTTGGTTCACCATTAACAGAAGATGTTTTACGTGCAATCACTCTAGAGCCAACACCTGACACTGGTGAAGTTTGTACATCAGCAGAAGAAGATAAAGTAGTTCGTCAAGGCGCTAGTATAAACGTAGCTGGGCTTTTATCTATCATGGCATTATTTGGTTTACGACGTAAGTTCTTTAGTTAAACATACATCTAACTATTTACAATGTTTACAGCGTTTATTAAATAATAACAGAGATCTTCGTGATAAGTATCAGTCCTTGTGACTACTAGTAGTCACAAATAAAAAGCACCTAAAGGTGCTTTTTTCATTCATACCAGTTTCATTAATTAAGTGAACAATTTTATACGTAGAAAAATTGCTAAATACAAGGCATGTATTTCAATAACTAGTTGTTCTAATTATGAAATAAATAACGATGTAGTTGGTGCTCTTAGCAAGTAGCAATGATCACATAGTTAGTGAGATTGGTATTAGTAAGTAAACTCAATATCACCACGAATCAATGATTTAATTAATTATCGTAAAAACACAGCTAATAATATTGCTTTTTCACAGAAGCTTAACTAAATTTGAAAGTGAAGGTAAGAGTGTTCCTATATCAATGATAATAAAGGAGTGTGCATTTATGATGAGAAGGCCAAAACGAGACCACCAATACAGGGCTCATACAGGTAAAAACTTAACAAGTATCTCCTAACGTTCTAAGAACAATGCCCTTACCAATGTACTAGAGTATAAGAGTACAAAAGTACAATATCAATGGTTCAGTGGTTGGCGTGCAGCCATAGAAATAAATAGTAAGGCTTGTATAAATAATCAACTCAGTGATTTATTGTAAATCAAGTTTTAAAAAATGTTTAAGCTCCACCAAAAAGCCCAGCATCTGCTGGGCTTACTTTTAAGCTTCTAAATGTTTATTTATCTTCTTTTTTCGCTAAAGGGTTAACTCTACCACCGGTTGTTTTATCTGCGCGGCCTTCAAGTTTTGCCTTTTCAGCCCTGCGCTTTCTTACTTCTTTAGGGTCGGCAATTAAAGGTCGATAAATCTCAATTCGGTCAAAATCTTCCAAAACTGTTGATAACTTAACCGCTTTATTCCAAATGCCAACTTTATTTTCAGTTAAATCAATCTCAGGGAAAAGCTCAATAATACCCGACTGTTCAATGGCTTCCTCAACAGTTGTTCCTTGCTTAAATGTCAAAGATAACAACTTCTGTGTATGTGCAAGACCGTAAACGACTTCAACTTGAATTTCTTGACTTGAGTTTTCCATATTAAGCTGCTGCTCCGTAAATATCTTTAGCTCGTTGAGTAAATGCTTGTACCATATTGTTAGTTAAATGATTAAATATTCGACCAAAAGCCAAATCAAACATTTTATTAGAAAACTCATATTCAAGCTCTAAACTAACTTTACAAGCATCATCAGACAAAGCAGTTAAAAGCCAACGGCCATATAACTTATTAAACGGCCCATCAACTAACTCTAATTGCACTTGCTGATTCGAAATAAATGTATTCTTCGTTGTAAACCACTTATTCAACCCCGCTTTAGAAACCAATAAAGCAGCGGTAACTGAATTATCATCTTCCGTAATAATTTTACTATTGCTACAATCAGGTAAAAATTGAGGGTAAGCAAGCACATCATTTATTAATTGAAACATTTGATCAACACTGTACATAACCAGTGCACTTCTACTTATGGATGGCATTCTTATTTTGACCCTTACGCTAACTTAGCGATATCATACCAAAACACACAAACAAGCGCATTATTACTTGAATATAAGCAATGAATTTTTACTAAAAAGAAATTTGTTCTATCAAGTCTCTTATTTGTAGGTATAATCATCGCCGATAATAATGGAATTCAAAATGGCAAAGAAAAGTTCAAAAAACAAATCTAACAGTAACACTATCGCTTTAAATAAAAAGGCTAGGCATAACTATACCCTATCCGATAAATTTGAAGGTGGTATGAGTTTACAAGGTTGGGAAATAAAAAGTATTCGCAGTGGTAAAGTAAACATTTCTGACTGTTATGTTCATATAAAAGACAGAGAAGCTTACTTATTAGGCGCAGAAATAATGCCGCTTAAAGAAGCCTCAACACATGTGGTATGTGATCCAAACCGTGATCGCAAGTTACTACTTAACCGTAGAGAGCTTGACGTTTTAGCTGGCGCTGTTGACCGTGAAGGTTACTCAATTATAGCTACAGCTATGTACTGGCGTAAAAACTGGGTAAAACTTGAGTTTTATTTAGGTAAAGGTAAAAAAGATCATGATAAACGTGCCGATATTAAAGACAGAGAATGGGCTGTAGATAAAGGCCGCTTAATGAAAAATAAAAATTTGAATAAAATCTAAATAGCTATATTAAAATGAAAACGGCTAAGTTGAACAAAGACTAAGCAATCAATTCAAAATTAATCAATATTTAGCATAATTCAAATTTAGTTACGTTGTGTATCTATCAAATGCGCTGTATACTTCGGTTATAAGCGAAGCTCATTCCCTGTAATGAACTTGTTTATAAAGTAAAAAGAGAAAAAGAAAAAACTTGGGGCTGATTCAGGATTCGACGAGATTCACGAAACCCAAGGTGCATGCCGAGGGGCGGTTGGCCTCGTAAAAAGCCGCAAAACTATAATTGCTAACGACGAAACGTTCGCACTAGCCGCTTAGGCTAGCCATCGCCTCAAAAATTCTTCTGTTGTTTAGAGGATCGATGGTCACATTAAACAGAATAGCGAGGGAAGCATGCTTAAGGCTGAACCGCGAAATAGTATTAAGCTCACCATGACGAAGCCTGTCGATTGGCGTCTAATTGGTTAAATAAATAATCGACTAAGCATGTAGTACCGAGGATGTAGGTTTTTCGGACGCGGGTTCAAATCCCGCCAGCTCCACCAATTTGATAATTAAAGCCGCTTTTTAGCGGCTTTTTTTATGTATGAAATTTAATAAATAACCTCAGCTCGGGATAAGAATTAATTAAATTGAACTAAGTGCCCGTTCCACGATCCGATCTTTCGACCAAGAAAA
>NZ_JAUOPP010000047.1:0-8166 GCF_030547765.1 Colwellia sp. 6_MG-2023
GATAACTTATTAAAACAGCCCGTTGATGATTCGTTTTGCCTGAACCCCTTGGAACTGGAGCGCATTGTAGAGATTTTTAAAAAAGGGTCAAGGATTTTTTGTAAAGTTTTGCTTGTTCGCAGATAAATCGAGCTAAATGTTTTCATTTCATCCAATTTATCGTTATTAATTGCTATCTTGAATGTTTTTTACACTAATATAGTTGCACAATGACAAAAGGTGAGTAACATAGAAATGTAAATTTACATTTTGTTCTTATAAATTAATATTAAAATAATAATTAGGTATCCATTATGAAGTCTCCGAATATCTCAGCAATAGTTATAGCAGCCATTTTCGCTATTATTGCTTTTTTAGTTTTTAGTTATATATCAGCTGTTACACCTTTACTTATTGCTGTCTTTGTTTTTGTCAGTTTACTTATTGCTTCACTTATTAACTCTCCTGCTAGTAAAGACAACCCAAGTGTTTCATCTGATACTGAAAATAATACCAACGATTTAAAAACACTCTATGTTGGTAATTTGCCTTATCGCGCCAATGAGACAGCAGTAAGAGAACTGTTTTCTACATACGGTCATGTCGAATCAGTAAGATTGATGAAAGACAAACATACCGGTAAACGTAGAGGATTTGGTTTTGTAGAGATGTCTGCAAGTGATTTAGAAAAAGCAATTACAGCATTAAATGATGCTGAATTTGAGCAACGTACTTTAAAAGTTAGAGAAGCAAAAGAGCGTCCTGAAAGAGTTGAAACAAAGGACTAAGCCTCATAGCGTTAACTCTGCATTAAAGCTTAAAACTAAAACCCGATTACTATCGGGTTTTTTATTACCGTAAAATCGACTTAATTGTTGTCTTCGATATAACTGCCCTATCGCTTTGTTGATATGATTTATGACTTTTATCTTTCTTAGTTAAAAGGCACGATATTAAATTTCTCCTAACGACAATGGGATAAACCTAAACAAATATTCACTCTATACTAGACAAAACCTAATCTCACGCTAAAATTGCGCACTTCAATACTCAAGTTTATCAAAATAACTGAGTATCCTAGCTCATACCAGTAGCCTCTAATAAGTAAACAATAAGGTAAGCATTTATGTTTAGTCATATTCATCCCGATAATTATGAACAGCAATTGTCAGAGAAAAATCAAGAAATGACCGCTCTATTTTCTTGCTTTAATAATCTCCCCTCTGCAGAAATATTTCCATCAAAGCCGTTGAATTATCGTTTACGTGCTGAGTTTAGAGTCTGGCACCAGGGCGATGATCTCTATTACATAATGTTTAACAGTGAAACTAAAGAAAAGTTCCGTGTTGATGATTTTCCTGTGGCCAGTCAATTAATAAATCAGGCTATGAAAGCTTTATTAATTGCAATTAAAGATATTAAAGAGCTACGGTACAAACTATTCCAAGTTGACTTTCTTTCAACGTTAAGTGGTGAGCTCCTTATTAGTATGCTTTACCATAAACCTTTAGAGCCTACCTGGGAAAAAGCAGCAACAGAGCTAAAAGTTCAATTATCAAAAATAGCTCCCGTCGATATAATTGGTCGGGCGAAAAAACAGAAAATCATCCTTGATAAAGATTATGTGATGGAGTCTTTAAGGGTTGGTGATAAGAAGTTTATCTATCAACAAGTTGAAAATAGTTTTACCCAACCAAACGGGAATGTAAATGAACAAATGCTGCTATGGGCTCAAAAAGCGACAGTCAACGCTGGTGGAGATTTAATAGAGCTTTACTGTGGTAATGGAAATTTTAGTATTGCCTTAGCGCAAAATTTTGCACGTGTTTTAGGTACTGAAATATCAAAAACTTCGGTAAAATCCGCACAGGTAAATATAGCAGCTAATAATATTGATAATATAAATATTGTGCGTATGTCGAGTGAAGAGTTTAGTCAAGCCATGAACGGTGAGCGTAAATTCAGACGCCTAGAAGGATTCGATTTAACCACATACAATTACGATACAGTATTAGTTGATCCACCTCGTGCAGGACTCGACAAAGACAGTGTTGAGCTCGTAAGCCGTTTTAATACGATTATATATATTTCTTGCAACCCTAATACATTAAAAGAAAACTTAATTGACTTAACGAAAACACACACCATTGAGAAATTTGCTTTGTTTGATCAATTTCCCTATACCTCACATATTGAAGTAGGTATGGTGTTAACAAGAAAATAGTTTAAAGAAGTGACCTTTCAAACTCAAAAGGGTTGAAACAAAATTTCATCTGTTGCGAACTTAGTTATTTATTTGTTTTTTTTGATATTTTACGTCTATCACTAAGTTCAGCAGCACCACGAGCAATAAATCGAAGTTGTTGAATAGTCTGTTTCGATAATTGCGCTCTTTCTGATTTATCGTCCATATCTAATGCATCGGAACCTGCACTAAAAACGATAGTGACCGCTGCATTAGCTTGCATATAAGCAACTTCTGTATCTAAATTCTTTGCGTGTTGTAAATAATCACAAAGTTCCATGGTGAAATAACGAATTTCCCGAATTACCGCGGCTCGAAAAGCCGCTGAAGTACCTGAGCGTTCTCTTAGTAATAATCGAAAAACATTACCGTTACTTTCTATTAGCTCCATAAATGTCTCAACAGATATTTGGATAACTGAGCCACCTTTCGCAATACGTTGGCGGGCTTGGCGCATTAACTGCCTTAATGTTAAACCTGCCTCATCTACTAATGTTAAGCCAAGTTCATCCATATCACTAAAATGTCGATAAAATGAAGTTGGTGCAAGACCGGCCTCTTTTGCTACTTCCCTTAAACTTAAACTGGAAAAACTACGCTCAGCACTTAATTGATTTAAAGCGGCATCAATCAACAACCTACGTGTTTTTTCTTTTTGCTGGGCACGAATACCACTCATGGCTTTCCTCTTTATAAAGTATTCTAGGTGAGCATATTATAACAAACGCATAATATCAGTTTACTAACCCGAGTAAAAATATATTAATTAGACTTGACTGGTTCAACGTGTACGCTAAACTATAACAATAGCGTACACGTGTACACTTAAATTCATATGAAATATTAGTTAAGAACAGCGAGATAAAATGAAAAAACCCCAGATTGTATGGCTCAACGTCGTTATTTTTATAGTCACCTTTTTAGTCGCTATAATTGTAGTTCCTTATAGAGCCATGACCACAGGCTTTGACAATACAGAATTAGTATTTGCTTTAATCTGTTTTATTTATTGTGGTATGTCAATCACCGCTGGTTATCATCGTTTATGGTCACACAAAACCTACCAAGCACATTCAAGTTTACGTTTCATTTTTGCTTTAGGCGGCGCATTTGCATTACAAAATAGTATCTTACATTGGTCTTCAGATCATAGAGTTCATCACAAACATGTCGATAACAATGATAAAGACCCTTATTCAGCCAAAAAAGGCTTTTGGTATTCACATATAGGATGGATGTGCCGAGAGTATCAAGCTCATCGTTATAGTGATTACAATAATGTTCGAGATCTACAAAAAGACAAAATAGTAATGTGGCAACATAAGCATTATTTATTACTGACTATTATGATGAACCTTGGCGTGCCAATCGCATTTGGTTTATGGCACGGAGATATTCTTAATAGTATTCTATTAGTTGGCTTCCTACGATTAGTGTTAAGTCATCACACGACATTTTTTATTAATTCGTTAGCCCATATTTGGGGAAAACAGACTTATACTGATAAAAACACTGCAAGAGATAATGGTTTGTTAGCATTACTTACCTTTGGCGAAGGCTATCATAATTATCATCATATATTTGAAAATGATTACCGAAATGGTATTCGTTGGTGGCAATTCGACCCCACAAAATGGCTAATTAAAAGTTGTCAGTGGTTAGGGTTGACGACAAAATTACGCACCAGCCCAGAAGATAAAATTGAAAAGATGCGTCTAGCTATGACCCTAAAACGTAGCAAAGACAAATTAACTCGATTACCTAATGCGGAGCAAGCTATTTTACACCTTCAACAAGAATATGACTTATTGATTAGTAAACTCAATGATTATTATCAAGTACGAAAAACACTGCTAACAGAAAAGCGTGAGCAAGTATTAGCAGATGTTGAAAAGTCTGAATTGATGAAACAATATAAAGAATTGAAAATTAAATTGATTGAACAACAAAAGAATTGGCACAGCCTCACTGCAAAACTCACATAATAATCAATAAAATACAAATCAATTGATTACCATTTTCCCTAAATCCTGCTAATATTTTCATAAGGAATATAATCAGGGTTTGAGGAAAATCTTTTGGCTAAAGCTAATACAACGAAATCAACGAGTGAAAAAACATTTGATTATGATGTAATCATTATCGGTACGGGTCCTGGTGGCGAAGGTGCCGCAATGGAACTTTCCAAAAAAAATAGAAAGGTCGCTATTATTGAACGTTATAAAGACGTTGGTGGTGGCTGTACTCACTGGGGTACAATACCTTCTAAAGCATTACGTCAAAGCGTTAGTCGATTAACAGAGTATAATGCTAGCCCATTATTTCGTGGCCACAATAAAGCGAAGCGTTTAACCTGTGCAGAAATCTTAAATCATGCCTCTTCAGTTATAAGTAAACAAGTACAACTCCGCAGTGGTTTTTATGATCGTAACCAAGTTGAACTAATCACTGGTGATGCTTCTTTCATTGATACTAATACCATCCAAGTTATAAAAAAAGATGGTTCAATAGAAAAGATTAACGCAGAAAAAATTGTCATTGCTACCGGCTCACATCCTTACAGACCTGATGATATTGATTTTAATCATCCACGAGTGTATGACTCAGATACTATTCTTTCACTTAAACATGAGCCTCGTTCTATAATTATCTATGGGGCTGGTGTTATAGGCAGTGAATACGCATCAATTTTTCGTGGCCTGAGTGTAAAAGTAGATTTAATTAACACACGTGAACGACTCTTATCCTTCTTAGATGATGAAATATCTGATGCTTTAAGTTATCACTTATGGAATAACGGTGTAGTTATTAGGCATGGTGAACAAATAAAGCGTGTTGAAACCACAGAGCAATCCGTCATTGTATATTTAGAATCAGGTAAAAAAATGCGAGCTGATTGCCTGTTATTTGCTAATGGCCGTACAGGCAACACGGCTGATTTAAAATTAGAGAATGCCGGCTTAAAAGTAGATGGACGTGGACAATTAAAAGTAAATAACAAATATCAAACACACGTAGATAATATTTATGCTGTTGGTGATGTTATTGGTTACCCAAGTTTAGCTAGTGCTGCTTACGATCAAGGTAGATTAGCAGCATCGGCTATGATTGATCATCAAAGCACAGCGATGTTAATAGCTGATATTCCTACAGGTATTTATACCATTCCTGAAATCAGCTCCGTTGGTAAAACCGAGCAAGAGTTAACGGAAGCTAAAATACCTTATGAAGTTGGTAGAGCACAATTCAAGCATTTAGCTAGAGCACAGATCACCAATAGCCTAGTTGGCTCTTTAAAAATTCTTTTTCATCGTGAAACTAAAGAAATCTTAGGTATACATTGCTTTGGGGAAAATGCTGCTGAAATCATTCACATTGGTCAAGCGATCATGCAACAAACCAATGGTGGTAATACTATTGAGTATTTCGTAAATACAACCTTTAACTACCCAACAATGGCTGAAGCATTTCGTGTTGCAGCATTAAATGGATTAAATAGATTATTTTAATCCCTTTACTAAATGGGTAATTACTGTAGTTACATAGCTTATAAATTGAGTTATGTAACTTATCGCTGTCTATTAAGTTACTAGTGATCTAGATTATTGAAAATAACACACAAAAATTAATCTCGTAAGAAATGGCAATGACTAATAAAATGTTTTTTATGACAAGCTTAATATTATTTAGCTGCTTCAGTGTTGTTGCTGAGAATTATAGTATTTATCTAGTGCGACACGCAGAGAAATTGGATAAGTCTGCAGATCCAAATTTAAGTGAATGTGGTAATCAACGTGCTCACCAATTAGCTAAAATCTTAGCGAAAACCAACATATCTGCAATATATAGCACAAAATATCAAAGAACGATGCAAACTGCAGCGCCGACAGCTAGATTACAGCAACTAACAATCAAAAATTACAACCCAAATGATTTAAAGAAACTATCTAACCAATTACAACAAGATAGAATGAATGCCCTTATTGTTGGCCATAGTAATACTACCCCCGTCTTAGCAGGCTTTTTAGCCCAACAAAAAATAGCACCATTAACAGAAGATGATTACCAGTATTTATATCAAGTGCAGTTTTTGAATGAACAACCAATGTTAACTATCTTACAGCAACCTATAAATTGCCAAACACATAAAATTGCTAACTAACTGCCCTTATTAAAGCAGTCATGATTGTTTTTCTTAAAAAAAAGGGGGGAGATATAATTTATATCTCCCCCCCCTCTTAATTAAAGGCCAGATGAATTAAAGCATATAATTTTTTGGCATAGGTAAAGCAGCGACACCAGAATCAATCGCCGCTTGTGCGACAGCTCTAGCAACAGTCGCTAACAAACGTGAATCCATTGGTTTTGGAATAATATAATCTTTACCAAAACTTAATTCTTTTTCACCACTCGCAATTAACACTTCATTAGGAACAGGTTCTTTCGCCAACGTACGAATAGCATGTACAGCGGCAATTTTCATTTCATCATTAATAGTACGAGCACGAACATCTAACGCACCACGGAAAATGAATGGAAAGCATAGAACATTGTTTACTTGGTTTGGATAATCACTTCGCCCCGTAGCAATGATCAGATCCTCTCTAGCAGCGAGTGCATCTTCAGGTTTAATTTCAGGATCAGGATTTGAACAAGCAAAAATAACAGGTTTAGGTGCCATTAATTTAACTTGCTCTTGTGATAATAAATTAGGACCAGAAACACCAACAAATACATCAGCACCAGTAATAGCATCTTCTAAAGTACGTTTGTCAGTGTTATTAGCAAATAGCTTTTTATACTCATTTAAATCATCACGGCGCGAATGTATAACACCCTTAGTGTCTAACATATAAATTTTTTCTCGTTGTGCACCACACTTAATCAACAATTCCATACAAGCAATCGCGGCAGCACCAGCACCTAAACAGACAATATTTGCTTGATTGATATCTTTACCTTGAATATCCAAAGCATTCATCATGCCTGCTGCAGTTACAATAGCAGTGCCATGCTGATCATCATGAAACACAGGAATTTTACAACGCTCAATTAATGCTTTTTCAATAGCAAAACATTCTGGTGCCTTAATATCTTCGAGGTTAATACCACCAAAGGTATCAGCAATATTCGCTACCGTATTAACAAACTCTTCAACCGTTTTATGTTTTACTTCAATATCAAAAGAGTCAATATTAGCAAAACGTTTAAATAATAATGACTTACCTTCCATCACTGGCTTTGATGCCATTGCACCTAAATTGCCTAAGCCTAAAATGGCAGTGCCATTAGTGATAACAGCGACAGTATTTCCCTTTGCAGTGTATTTATAAACATCGTCAGGATTATCTGCTATTGCTCTTACTGGCTCTGCAACTCCTGGACTATAAGCTAGTGATAAATCTTCACTCGTTTCCGCTGCCGTAGTTAATGCTACGCTAATTTTTCCTGGCGTTGGTAAAGAATGGTAATCAAGTGCTTGTTGACGAAGATCTGACATTATTGTTTCCTAGTGCATTAGTGGTTAAATTATAAATAACACTTATTTATTATTATGTTTTTTCTAGTGTATTGCATTGCTTATTAGTTTATCAAGACCATTTAACTATATAGAATTGCTGTAAGCTTTATTAAACATAAACTTTATCAAGCAATTAATCATATTATTTAACTAAATAACGAACATTAGAACAGGGTATTATTAGTGATAACAGAGCTTATGACTGCAGAATAGATTGCACAAAGGCTGACAACAATTTACTTGAACTCCTCCCTCGCTTAATGGCAGCACCAGTTAGGGTTAAAAATTTGCTTTTATCGGCTAGACTTAGAAATTGTACCAATTTCATTTTATTAAGTTGTGTTTGAGTTGAGGAATAAAAAAGCCCCTAGTAAATAAATACTAGGGGCTTTTAAGTAACTATAAAGTTAATTAAAAAATA
>NZ_JAUOPP010000048.1:0-6686 GCF_030547765.1 Colwellia sp. 6_MG-2023
CCGTTAGCTCAGTTGGTAGAGCAGTTGGCTTTTAACCAATTTGTCGAAGGTTCAAATCCTTCACGGCCGACCACTTTTTCTACAACAATCTCCAATAACTGAATATATCAAAGCCAAGGCTTTTAACCAACTAAATCAAGTTAGTCGAAGGTTTAAATCCTTCACGGCCGACCACTTTTCTTATAGCTTTTAAGTACCAAAAAATAAGCCTTGGCTTTTAACCAACTAAATCAAGTTAGTCGAAGGTTTAAATTCTTCACGGCCGACCACTTTTTTATACTTCTTCAGTTCTTACAAATAAACCAAACCAAGATCAGGCTTTTAACTGCTCAATCAAGTAATCTAATGTTCGAACATTTACGGTCAAGCAACTATTCCAATACTTGTAAATCTTTTAACAAAGAATACTGCTTTATATCTTATTAGTCTTTTACAAGCTTTTAAACTCGGGGCTAATCGTTCAAAGTACTACACATTACTTAGTCGTTCCCTTATAATTACGCCGTTTAAAGACATTTATACTTGTTATATATAGAGAGCTAAAATGAGCCAAATTAATGCAGCTGTTGATTTTGATTTTCAATTTCCAGCGAAACCTGAATTATTAAATAATGATGAAAAAGCACAATATATTGCGAGAATTAAAGCATTATTAATTGAAAAAAATGCAGTTTTAGTCGCTCATTATTACACTGATCCCGAAATTCAAGCGCTTGCTGAAGAAACAGGGGGCTGTGTTGCTGATTCTTTAGAAATGGCACGTTTTGGTAATCAACATCCAGCAGACACTTTAATTGTTGCAGGTGTTAAGTTTATGGGGGAAACCGCAAAGATTTTAACCCCAGAAAAAACAGTGCTAATGCCTGAGCTAGAGGCAACTTGTTCATTAGATCTAGGTTGTCCTATTGAAGAGTTTTCCGCATTCTGTGATCAACATCCTGATCATACTGTTGTTGTATACGCTAATACTTCTGCGGCTGTTAAAGCCCGTGCTGATTGGGTTGTTACGTCAAGTATTGCGTTAGAAATTGTTGAAATGCTAGAAAGCGAAGGAAAGCCTATCTTATGGGGGCCAGATCGTCATTTAGGTGCCTATATTGAAAAAGAAACAGGTGCTCAAATGTTAATGTGGCAGGGCGCTTGTATTGTTCATGATGAATTTAAAGCGAAAGCTTTACGAGATTTAAAAATTCAATACCCTGATGCTGCGGTATTAGTTCATCCTGAGTCACCGGCTAATGTAGTCGCATTAGCTGATGCCGTAGGCTCAACCAGTCAATTGATAAAAGCTAGCCAAGAAATGCCAAATCAACACTTTATTGTGGCGACTGATCAGGGTATTTTTTACAAAATGGAACAAGCTAATCCAGATAAAACTTTTGTTGCAGCACCAACGGGTGGTAATGGCGCTACATGTCGTAGTTGCGCAAGTTGCCCATGGATGGCAATGAATGGCCTAAAGTCTATTGCTGAAGCGTTAGAGAGCCCTGTAGGTAAAGAAATCACTGTCGATAGCGAGCTTGCTAAAAAAGCCTTAGTTCCATTACATAGAATGTTAAATTTTGCTGCAGAAAATAAACTGGCAGTGAAGGGGAACGCTTAATTTAGCTTAGCTTCATTGAGTAGACTTAACATAACCGTGTGAATTATAAACATTTGTGCAGTTTTGTTCGATTACTAATGAGTTCCGCTTGCGTGTTAGTTCGTTTTTATCTACTATAGCGCAGCTTGTTACTGGTGAGGTGTCCGAGTGGCCGAAGGAGCACGCCTGGAAAGTGTGTAAGGCGCAAGCCTTCGAGGGTTCGAATCCCTCCCTCACCGCCATGTTTAGAAAACCCGTTGATCGAAAGATTAACGGGTTTTTTGCTTTTAGTTATATATATACCTATTAGCAAGGACATATATGGACGCTCTCCAGAAATCAAGCCGAACTTAAGTAACCTATTAGCAAGGACAGTCGCTTAACCTATTAGGATATTAGCAAGGACAGTCGCTCAAATTTGAACAACACAGACTTCTCAACTAAGTTTAATAAATAACCTGTAAGTGAGAGGTCTTTTATGACAACTGCCAGAAAACAACTTATTAGCTTAGCTGATACACCTTATTATCACTGTATTTCTCGTTGTGTTCGTCGTGCCTTTTTGTGCGGTGAAGATAAAAATACAGGGAAAAATTTTGACCACAGGCGAGGTTGGGTAGAGGATAAATTACTTAGCCTAACGCAGGTGTTTGCCATTGATGTTTGCGCTTACGCTATTATGAGTAACCATACGCATACGGTATTATCTATCGATGAAGAAACGGCAAAAGGATGGTCAACCAAAGCAGTACTTGAGCGTTGGCATCAGTTATTTAAAGGCACATTATTAACACAGCAATATTGTCGAGGAGAAGAAATTCCTGACTACCTGATGACTTCTTTGCTTGAAACGGTTGAAGTATATCGCCATCGCTTAATGGACATCAGCTGGTTTATGCGCCTACTCAACCAAAGCATCGCGACACAAGCGAATCAAGAAGACAATTGCACTGGTCATTTCTGGGAAGGGCGTTTTAAATCTCAAGCTTTATTAGACGAAGCGGCCCTTGCTGCGTGTATGGCATATGTTGATTTAAACCCAGTAAGAGCGAATATAGCGAAAACCCCAGAAAGCTCAGGATATACCAGCGTAAAGCAACGAGCTATATCAGCCAAAAAGGCTAAACAGCCCAAAACGCTACTGCCTTTTGTGGGTAATCCACGCAAAAGCATGCCTAAAGGTTTACCATTTGAGCTAAAAGATTACCTTGAATTAATTGAAATGACAGGTCGCTGTTTCCGTGAAGATAAAGCCGGCTATATTGAAGCAACTCAACCTGCTTTACTTAACCGCTTGAACATCAGTCCTGATAATTGGCTAACGTTAACCAAAGACTTTAGACGATTATTTCATGGCGCGGTAGGTCACAGTGATGTATTAACAGATTATTGCGAGCACAGAGGATTGAAGCGACGAACCAATGTTAATTGTTGTGATAAACTTCTAGCGTAACCATTTAACAATAACCCTAACCATAATAACCACCTACCTATATCACGGTTAAACTTCCGCACGTCTAAAAATCGGTATTTCATCTATGTTTTTTAATTTTGGTTTTGTTCTGACTATAAGCGAGTGTCCTTATTAATTTTAATTTTTATTGTTCGATTTTAATGCTTAACATGGTCGTCGAATAAAAGGGTTAGATACTCACAGTTTATCAAAAAAACTAGCTACCACAATCAAATATATCTTAATGCCCCCCATCTACATCCCTTATTTTAAAAGGACATAAAGGTAATGTGCTAATACCGAAAAATCGGTAAGTTTAGCCTCACTATTTAACATTTTGACTACAGCTTATCTTGGATGATAACGAAAGTCTTATACTCATATTAAGTAATTTCAACGAAAGATTACAGGCAAAATCAGCCTGATACAGTGGCCTATCGTGTTTACCCTCAATCGTTTTCAGTCAAAAAAAACGATTTACTCGATGAGTAAATCGTTCTAACATTATCCATAATTAAGGTTAATTAAGAATTTTAATTATACTAACCCTCTTGATTAGCGTATCTTGTAGGTAGAATTAAAGCTTAAATTTATTATCTCATGAGTCAATTTCAACCTCCGTTTACAGTCACATCAAAAATCATTCACTATATTTCAGATATTGCAGAAGCTATCGGCAAACTCTCTATAATGTACAACGAAAAAGATATCTTGCAAAGTAAGCAAGATGCTCTGGTAAAACAGGTTAAAAACGCACTACTTAATGACAATGTTACCTTGACAAAGGCGCAGATAAACACAATTTATCATAAAGACGACATTGATTTATCTGAAGAAATAATCAAAAAAGTAAATAATTCCATTGAAGTCTATGAACAGATGAATAATTGGGATATTAATTTATGCGATGACTTTTTGACAGCACATAAAGCGCTTATATTGTCTCAAGAAAATACAACTGATAACTATCGGACGAATAACACTATCAATAGCAAAAAATTGAAAGTAGCCCCGCAAGCTTTGCATATTCCACAGATGATGGAAGATCTTTTTAGCTGGTTGTCTACATCGACTGAACACCCGCTAATAAAAAGCTCAGTATTTCACTACGAACTTAAATTTATCCATCCTTTTGTTGAAGGTAATAGTCGCATTGCCTCTTTATGGCAATCTAAAATACTTAAGCAATGGAATCCGTTATTTATATTATTTCCTGTGGAAAAATTTATAGAGGCAACTAAACAGCAGTATAATAGTGCAATAAATGAAAGCACCGACACGGGGGATTCTTCAGTTTTTATCGAGTATATTCTCGAAAATACCTTAAGTACTATTTTAAAAATAGACAATAGCTTATTTTTAAATAAAGAACCTGCACGATCACTGGCGCCAATAGAAAAAAACACAGCCCCACAAGAAACACCACAAGTTAAAGCCTTGATAAATGTATTAAGACAATCTGATATATCTTTAAATAGAAAGCAATTACAAGAAAAGTTGAAACTTAAAGATCGCAAGCACTTTAGAGAACGCTACCTTAAACCAGCGATGGACGCCGCTTTAATTGAAATGACTATTCCTGAAAAACCGAATAGTAAGCTACAAAAGTACCGGTTAATTTAATGTACACCTGTCCCCGTTAAAAGAATAGGGACAGGACAGTCGCTCAAATTTGTTAACAAAAGACTTTAGACAATTGTTTCATGGTGACTATAAGCGAGTGTCCTTATTAATTTTATTAATTTTATTAATTTATCTTTAATATTATGAGTATGCGCTCAGCGTGTTAGTGTATTTATAAGCGTCAAATTCACTATCATAATATATTGATCTACGGCTAAAACTGTCTATTTACCTTTTAATAAATAAGAGGTTTCACAATAGTTGTTCATTATTTATAATGTTATAATCGTTGTTCAACATAAATTAAATAATGAAAAATAAATTATTAGTTTGGGATCTTCCTGTTAGACTATTTCATTGGTGTCTTGTTATTTCACTTTTTGCTGCTTGGTATACATCAGATGGCGAACGAAACTTAATAGATTGGCATTTAAAAATAGGCTACTTTATTTTAGGCTTGATTATATTTCGCATAATATGGGGGGTATTTGGTACTCGCTATGCGAAGTTCACTCAATTTATACCCAATAAAAAAGCGCTTTTACACTATTTAAAAAACTTCAGACAAGAAAAAAACTATACTACTGTTGGTCATAATCCTCTTGGTGGGTTAATGGTGGTATTGATGTTGACGTTAGTTTTATCACAAGCGATTAGCGGGCTATTTATGAACGATGATATTTTTACTTCTGGACCTTACTATGCAAGTGCAAGTAGTTCGATTCAGAGTATTATGTCATTAATTCATCATAATGTTTTTGATATTATTATTATTGTATCTGTATTACATATAAGTGCTGCTTTTTATTATTTGCTGGTAAAAAAAGCGAATTTGATTGTACCAATGATCACAGGATATAAAAGTAGTGACAGTGCCGAAAATAAAAAAGGTATTAAATCATCTAAATTATTTGTGGCTTTAGTAATAATATTAGTTGTTGCCGTTTTCTTATATTGGTTGTTAGTCTTGAATGTACCAGTCGAAGAAGAGTTTTATTATTAGTACAAACAAAAAGGCCTGAATAACAACATATATGTTATTCAGGCCTTGTATAGCTATATTAGCCTTTATTTTTTACAGGACGGGCTTGAGTGTTATTCTTCTCTAAAGTTATCGTGACATCCGCCACACGTCTTTCCTACACCGCCAATAGCTGCTTTAATTGCCGACTCATCACCTGATGTAGATGCTTTAACAAGCTTTTCAGATGCTATTGTTAAATCATTAATTCTTTTTTCAAAGGCTTCACGCTTAGTCCACACATCTGGCAATGCTGTAGTGTCTACTTTATAAGCACTTGTATCAGTACTCGTGTAATCAGCAATCATAAATGAAAGCTGATTAATACGAATTGAATTTTTTTCGACTACCTTTGCATCAAATGGGATCTTTCCTTTAGCCATGGCGCCTAATGCACCCATATTTGCACCTAGCATAGTGAATACGGCATGGCGTAACTCGTTAGCTTTGTTAGCATGCTTTTCAGACGTTGCTGGTGTTGCAATAGCACTATTAGTTGCCAAAATAAGTGCGCATACTGTGATGATTTTTGTTGAAGCTAATTTCATTTTTTATCCTCTCTATGAATTAAGCATAAACTTTACCATTAAAGTACTCAGGAGTTAACTATAATATAAGAAGGAATTAGGCTAAAGAATATGAATAAGAACGATGAAAATTAAGGAGGAGTTATCTAAGTAGTACTGATTATTTCTTTATAACGTCTCTATAGCAAGGTGAATTTTGTATGAAATGAATGGTAATGAATTACTAATGTTTGACTCAATACTAACTATTTATTCTTGTATTCTATATTGCTAAGAAATTATTACCTGAATAATATGAGATGTATGACAGATAAATAGTGATTTTATAAAATAACGGAGGAAAATAAACTATTTACTATATTTGCTGATATTAAATACTGTAAAAATATTTGAGATATTTTTAAAATGGTACCCGGAGCCGGACTTGAACCGGCACGCTTTTCGGCGAGGGATTTTAAATCCCTTGTGTCTACCAATTCC
>NZ_JAUOPP010000049.1:0-6440 GCF_030547765.1 Colwellia sp. 6_MG-2023
GTGATGGCTTTGATAAAGTCATGTTGGGGCAAACAACGCTGGAAGAAGTATTGCGCGTTACGCGAGAAGATTAATGGCACATTTACAAACAACAAGAAATGATTAAAACATATGGCAGCATTTGATTACCTTGCGGTTGATAGCCGAGGGAAAAATAAAAAAGGTGTTATTGAAGGTGATACCCCAAGGCAAGCCCGCGCATTATTGCGTGAACAAGGGTTAATGCCTACGGAAGTAACCCCTACCCTTACTCATAATAAAAGTAAAACAGGAAAAGCAAGCTCGGGTAAAGGCAAAAGTAAAGGCACAGGAAAAGTATCTGCTGCTGAATTGTCGTTAATTACTCGTCAGCTAGCAACCTTAGTAGAATCTGGATTGCCATTAGAAGAGTCCTTAATAGCCGTTGCTGAGCAAGGTGAAAAAAATCGTATTAAAAGTATGATTATGGGGGTTCGTACCAAGGTAACCGAAGGTTATGGTTTAGCAGAAAGCCTCGCTGAATACCCGAAAGTATTTAATCACTTATATCGCGCGATGGTTGCAGCTGGTGAAAAATCTGGTCACTTAGATAAAGTATTAAATCGCTTAGCTGATTACACAGAAAAACGAGAACAAATGCGTTCTCAACTTATCCAAGCCTTAGTTTATCCTGTCATTATGACAGTGGTTGCTATTGGGGTTA
This sequence comes from Colwellia sp. 6_MG-2023, assembly GCF_030547765.1. Lineage (NCBI taxonomy): Bacteria > Pseudomonadati > Pseudomonadota > Gammaproteobacteria > Alteromonadales > Colwelliaceae > Colwellia > Colwellia sp. 6_MG-2023. The sequence continues at coordinate 683 of NZ_JAUOPP010000049.1, forward strand.
TCGCAATATTATTAACCAAAGTAGTGCCACAAATCGTAGGGCAATTTGAGCATATGGGTGCAAACTTACCTGGCTCAACTAAGTTTTTAATTGCCAGTAGTGAGTTTTTACAAGCGAATGGCCTGTTCATCATTTTATTCATTGCCGCACTTATGTTGATAGTGTCCAATGTATTGAAAAAACCAAAGTATTTGATGATTTTCCATCAAAGACTGATCTACTTACCCGGTATTGGTAAAGTAGCTAAAGGTCTTAATACGGCCCGTTTTGCAAGAACCTTAAGTATATTATCAGCGAGTGCAGTGCCGTTATTAGAAAGTATGAAAATTTCAGGTGAAGTACTCGACAACTTGTACATAAAACAGCAAGTAAAATTAGCATCAGATAAAGTACGCGAAGGCTCAAGCCTACACTTATCGCTTGAACAAACGAAATTATTTCCACCAATGATGTTGCATATGATCGCCAGTGGTGAAAAAAGTGGACAAATCGAGCAAATGTTAGGACGCGCAGCCGACAACCAAGATAACGAATTTGAAGCATTGATGAATATTTCATTAAAAGCATTTGAACCTGCATTGATGGTAGGCATGGCAGGGGTTGTTTTATTTATCGTAATGGCCATATTAGAGCCTATATTGAAATTAAACACCTTTGTTGGTGGATAAACGGAATATATAAAGTAGAACAGGCGACTGAAGTCGCCCCTACAAAAGGGGGATTATTGTCACCGTAGGGGCGAATTTATTCGCCAGATAAAAAATAAGCCCCACAAAAGGGTTGATTATTATCACCGTAGGGGCGAATTTATTCGCCAGATAAAAAATAAGCCCCTACAAAAGGGGTGATTATTATCACCGTAGGGGCGAATTTATTCGCCAGATAAAAAATAAGCCCCATAAAAGGGTTGATTATCATCACCGTAGGGGCGAATTTATTCGCCGGATAAAAAATAAGCCCCACAAAAGGGGTGATTATCATCATCGTAGGGGCGAATTTATTCGCCTAATAATGAGAGATAACAGAATGAAAATGTTAAATTTATAAAGGTAATTAGGAAAAATAATGATTAATAAAAGTTTAAAACACACACAAAAAAAAGCACAAGGCTTTACCTTGTTAGAAGTTATGGTGGTAATTGTTATTATCGGCATGATGTTAAGTGTTGTGGTCCCTAATTTAATGGGTAGCCAAGACACGGCTAAATTACAAAAAGCAGTACAAGATGTTACTGCGTTAGAAAACTCGTTAAGTATGTATAAATTAGATAATTACGATTATCCAAGTACAGAGCAAGGCTTAGAAGCATTAACCCAGCAAACTGATATTGAGCCTATTCCACGTCGTTTTCCTGACGGTGGTTATGTAAAACGTCTTCCTAAAGATCCGTGGGGTAATGAATACTTTTTATTAAACCCAGGTGAACACGAGAAAATGGATGTATTTACTGCCGGTCCAGACGGAGAAGTTGGCACTGAAGATGATATTGGTAATTGGAATTTAGGCGACTATCAGTAATTAAATTACTTAAGTTAATAAGAAAGCATAACGTAAACGGATGAGTATTATTTTGAAGAGAACATTTACCACAAAAAATAAAGGTTTTACCTTACTTGAAGTATTGGTGGTGATTGCATTAATTGGCTTAATAATTTCAGCGGTGCAATTTAACTTCTCTACAAAGCGTCCAGAAGATACTTTAAAAAAAGTAAGCCAAGAATTTTCAACGCTGTTTGAAAGTGCTGCAAATTACGGCTTACTCAATAATATTGAACTGGGTTTATACCTTGATGAAAACAGTTATCAATTTCTTGGCTATGATGGCGAAAAATGGAGTGAAATACCTGAACAAGATTGGCTAGCAGTGCAAGAGTTACCTGAAGGGGTGACCTTTACCTTAGCTTTAGACGATCTACCCATTGAAGAGCCGTTGCTATTTGACTCATCCGTATTCGCCTCGGAAGAAGAAGGTTACCTTTCTTTTGACGCTATTGAAAAAGCGAAAGAAGCCAAAGATGAAGACAAATTAACACCACAAGTCTATATTTTATCTGGCGGTGACATCACACCTTTTAGTCTTACCTTTTACTTTACCGATGAAGCTTCACTTAATGAAGATTTATCTGATTTAGCCTATCGAGTCAGCGGGCTATATAGCACACCATTAACAATTGAAGGGCCAGTGTTAGATGATTAAGTCATTAAACATAAAAAACACCAAGGCTAATATTTTACAGCAACAAAACGTAAATAAGAGTAAGACAAGATCACTTGGTTTCACCCTTATCGAAGTGATGCTAGCTTTAGCGGTTTTTTCAATCGCAGGTATCGCATTACTCAGTACTGCCAGTAACAATGCCAGAAACATGGGTTATCTAGAAACTAAAATGTTTGCCGATTGGGTTGCTTCAAATCAACTAGTTGCGGTAAATCTAGATAAAACATGGCCGCCCAAAAACAATGTTAAAGGTGAAGTAAAACTTGCTGGTAGAACTTGGTACTGGCATAAAAAAGTAATTAAAACCACAGATAATGATATGCGCTCTGTTGTAATAGAAATTAGAAAAGATCCAGATGATGAATTAGCCGTAAGTAGTTTAACCACCTTTGTTTCTAAGGTGGAATCCTAATGCTATCTAGCCCCAGAATACGCGCACAACTCAATACTACTTCTAATAAAGGATTTACTTTACTAGAAGTACTCATTGCTATTGCTATATTTTCAATTATTAGTTTATCTAGCTTCACTATTTTTAACTCGGTATTATCCGGTGATGAAATGGCGAAAAAACATAGTGCCCGACAGAATGAGCTACAACGCGCTTTTTTAATTATAGAACGTGACTTTACTCAAATTTCACGCCGTACTATGCGCCTTAATGGCGAAGCACCACAAACACGTTTAATACAAACTGATAGTGAGGGTTTCGAAAACGAAGAGCAAGTTATTGCCTTTGTAAGAAACGGTTGGACTAACCCTGGATTGTTATTACCCCGTAGTGATATGCAAGCGGTAGCTTATAGAATAACTGAAGAAACCCTTGAACGTTTACATTTCAACTTTGTTGATTCCGTGGTGGGTGAAGAACCAAAAGTAAGACCTTTGATTCATGATGTTACCGAGATCAATTTTGAATATTATGATGGGAAAGACTGGCTAGAACTTTGGGAAAAGGAGACTTTACCTTTGGCAATAGCCATTAAAATCGACACAAAAGATTATGGCCTTATACGACGTCAATATTTAGTGCCTGGTGATGGGCAGCTTCAAACGACATCGAACAGAGCATTAGGTTTGGGCTCGTGATGATAAATTTAAAAAGGTTACACAAGCAGCAAGGTGTCGCGCTAATAACAGTAATGCTTATTGTTGCACTTTGTGCGGTTATTGCTAGCCAAATGACGGCGCGCTTGCAGGTACAAATGCAACGAAGTGCTAATGTTAGCTTTAACCAACAAGCTTATTGGTATGCCATGGGTGCAGAAGCTTTTACTAAAAGAGTATTAATTAAAGTTTTCCAAGCAGAGCCTGATGTTACCAACTTAAGTCAAGCTTGGGCAGGAGGTGAAAATACCTTTCCGGTCGATTTTGGTGAAATAACAGGTGAAATCACCGATCTACAAAGCTGTTTGAACTTAAATGCCTTACGCGCCCCATTTGAAGAAAGCGAAAACACAAGTAGCCGAAACAACAGAAATCAAGAGGAAAACAAAGCCCCTGCTCGTCTTGCCTTTGAAGCACTGTTAATTAATTTACAGCTAGAAAATGTGAGTCAATTTGAAGCTGAATCAATGGCAGATGCTCTTACTGATTGGCTAGATGCTGATACCAGTATCAGTAGTGCCGGTGGCGCAGAAGATAATGATTATGCTTCACGTGAATTTCCTTATCTTGCAGCCAATAATTATTTAGCCAGTGTTAATGAGTTAAGGGTAGTTGAGCATTTTACTCCTGCGATTATAAATGCGATTAAGCCTTATGTTTGCGTTATTCCTGGCAGTGAATTACACAAAGTGAACATTAACACTATCGACAGTGAACACGTTGAATTATTGCAAGCGCTACTTGGCTCAACATTAGAACAAGCACAAGACGTATTAAGTGCTAGAGGTGAAAAAGGTTTTGACTCGCTCGATACTTTTTACAATTTACCAACGGTTGTACAAATTGAAAACTTCAATGATAAAAAAGACAGCTTTGCTATTGATAGCGAATATTTTAACCTGAAAGCGAGCGCTAGTTTTAATGAAAGTTATTATGCCATGAACTCAGTAATGAAAATAACCGAGAATAAATATATCAATGTACTCAGTCGCACCGTAGGACGAAATTAATGGCCGAAACTTTATATATACGCCTAGGTAGCCAAGCCCAAGATGAAATATCTTGGTTGATATTTAACACGCTAGAGCAAGAGATTATTGCCAGTGGTGTGTTACCCCATGCTGAGCAGTTAAGAGAATTAACTGAAAAAGCCCAGCAACGTGTGGTTAAGGTTTTTGTGCCTGGCTGCGACGTGTTATTAAAACGTTTAACGCTGCCAACTAAGTCACACCGAGCAATGCTTTCTGCCGTGCCTTACATGTTAGAAGATGAATTAGCACAAGATGTTGATGAGTTATTCTTTGCCTACGCCAATATTACTAACGATAACAGCGAGCACAACTGCTTTGTTGCCATCACTCAACGAGCACAAATGTTATTGTGGCAGTCTTGGTTAGCGGCAGCCGATATTAACACTAAGCATATGTTGCCTGATGTTTTGGCGATGCCGTATGTTAACGAACAATGGAGCGCTATTGCGCTGCATCCTGAGCGTGTTTCATCGCAAAGTAGCTTAACTGAGCAAAACGTAGCTGGACAAGCTAAGCAAACGCAAATAATTATTCGTCAAGGTGAATGGCAAGGCTATGCGCTTGATAGTGAAGCTTGGCAATTTACGCTACAAAATAAAATTGCGTTAGCGCAAGCGGCAGAAGTTGCTAGCGATAAAAAAAATGCAGCTAAAAACACAGGTAAAAGTGATGCAACCTCAGACAATGTTTTAACGATTAATGCTTATTCAGCTTTACCTTCGCTTGAGGCTATAAATCAGCAATCCACTATTAATATAGTCAATGCAGGAGAAGAGCTACCGTTAGCCTTGTTTGCTCAGCATAGTCAGCAAAGTAGCACATTCAACTTATTGCAAGGCGAATTTAAAGTAAAAGAGCGACGTTCACCGCACCTTAAAAATTGGCTATGGGCGGCTGGTTTTGCTGTGTGCGCCTTATTGTTAAATGTCGGTTATAAAAGTGCACAGTTATTTCAACTTTCAGCACAACAAGCGGACATTGAAGCGCAAATTATTAAGCAATATCAACAAACCTTCCCTGGGGCGAAACGTGTTCGTATTGGCACAATAAAGTCGCAGCTTAGTCGAGAATTATCAAGTTTGGGTGGGGCAACTGAGCAAGTTGGCTTTTTATCTATGTTGGCACAAGTACAACCCGCTTTTGCTAAAGTTCCGAGCTTAAAACCTGAATCGATAAAATTTGACGGTAAAAGACAAGAGCTTAGGCTTCAAGCCATTGCTGATGATTATCAACATTTTGAACAATTTAAAAATGCCCTAGCCTTAGCCAATGTTGAGGTAAAACAAGGTGCTCAAAATAATCAAGGTGAGCAAGTAACAGGCTCTTTTAGTATTGTTAGCAAGGAAGGCTCGTAATGAATATCGCTTCACTTAAAACATGGTGGCAAGGGCTGAACTTACGT